>NZ_WBMR01000041.1:0-17497 GCF_008923365.1 Actinomadura montaniterrae | reverse complement strand
CCGGGGGGGGGGGGGGGGGGGGGGGGTTTGTGTGGCGGCCCCCCCCCCCGCGCGCCCCCCCCCCCGTCGACGCCGGGGTCAGCGGGGAGTGAGGTCCTGGGTGCCGATGACGCGGAGCAGTTTCAGCGCCTCGTGCGACGGGGTGCCGGGCGCGGCGGTGTAGAGGACGACCTTCTGGTCCCGGTCCGGGACGACGAGGACGTCACAGAACACTTCGAGGCCGCCGACGACCGGATGCCGCATGCGTTTCGTGCTGCCGCGACGCACCTCGATCTGGTGCCGGTCCCATAGCCGGCGGAACGGTTCGCTCTTGTCCTTCAGCTCACCGACGAGCGCCTTGATTCCGGGGTCGTGCGGATAGCGCCCGGACGCCGCCCTCAGATCGGCGACGCTCTGCTGAGCGAATTTCCCGTATTCGTCCTCGTCCTCGATGGGGCAGGCGGCGGGGTAGAGAAAGAAGGCCCGCACGAGGTTGCGTTCGCCTGACGGGATTTTCGAGAAGTCGACAATGAGCGCCGCCGCCATGTCGTTCCAAGCGAGGACATCGTATTTGGCGTCCAGGACGTAGGCGGGGGTGTCGTCGAGCCGTTCCAGCAGATGCAGGATGCCGGCGGGCACTTCCTGAGGAGGTCCCGGCGGCGGGCCGAGCTGTTCACCGGCGAGGTTGAACAGGTGGCTGCGCTCGTCGTCAGAGAGCCTCAGCGCGCGCGCCAGCGCCGAGAGGATCTGCCTGGACGGCCTCGGGCCCCGTCCCTGTTCCAGCCGGATGTAATAGTCCACCGACATACCGGCTAGGCGGGCCACCTCTTCCCGGCGCAGGCCCGGCGTCCTCCGGCGCGTCCCGGCCTGCAGTCCGACGTCCGCGGGCTGCACGCGCGCGCGGCGGGAACGCAGGAACGCGGCCGTCTCCTGCCTGTTCATGCCTCCCAGCATGGCGGACGGGACGTCCATACGGCCGTCCCCAGGGTGGTATCGCCGATCCCAGCTTCGAGCGGTCTCTCCTCGCGCGCGCCCAGCGGCAACAGGCTCAGGGCATGACCACTGCACAGATCGCGCTCATCACCGGCGCCAACAAGGGGATCGGCCTGGAGACCGCCCGCCTCCTCGGCGGGAAGGGCATGACCGTCCTGGTCGGCGCCCGCAACCCCGAACTCGGCGAGAAGGCCGCGGCCGTCCTGGCCGGCGAGGGCATCGTCGCCCGCTTCGTCCGGATCGACGTCACCGACGCGGCGAGCGTCGAAGCCGCCGCGAAGCGGATCGACGAGGAGCACGGGCGGCTCGACGTCCTGGTGAACAACGCCGGCATCTCGCCGGCCTCCGCGTACGGCCCGCCGAGCGAGACCTCGCTCGGCGGGCTGCGCGAGACCTACGAGACCAACGTGTTCGGCGTCGTCGCCGTCACCAACGCGATGCTCCCGCTGCTGCGCCGCTCCCCCGCCGGCCGCATCGTCAACGTCTCCAGCGAACTCGGCTCGCTGACGCTGCTGACCGATCCGTCCAGCCCGTTCTTCCCGTTCAACCTGCTCGCGTACAACTCGTCGAAGACGGCGCTGAACGCCGTCACGATCGCCTACGCCAAGGAGCTGGCGGACACCGCGGTCAAGGTGAACCTCGCCAACCCCGGCTACTGCGCCACCGACCTGAACGGCAACAGCGGGTTCCGCACGCCAGTGCAGGGCGCGACGGAGGTCGTGCTGCTGGCGACGCTGGACGAGGACGGCCCGAACGGCGCCTTCCAGGGCGGCGCGGAGGAGCCGGGACAGCCCGTCCCCTGGTGAAACCCGCTCGCGCGCCGGGCGGGGACCCGGCGCGCGACGGCTCAGCGCGTGGCGGCTCAGCGGGCGGCGAGCGCGTCCTGCCTCGTCTCGCGCAGCGACTTGAGGGCTTCGTGCGACGGCGTGCCGGGCGCGGTGGTGTAGAGGACGACGCGCTGGTCGCGTTCCGGCACGTACAGGACGTCGCAGTGCAGCTCCAGCGGCCCGACGACCGGGTGGACCATGCGTTTGCGGCTGCTGCGCCGGATGCCGACCTCGCCCGAGTCCCACAGGCGGGCGAACAGGGGGCTGCGCGCGGACACCTCGGCCACCAGCGCGGCGATGCCGGGGTCGCCCGGGTAGCGGCCGGCGGCGGCGCGCAGGTCCGCGACCGAGTCGCCCGCCAGCTCCGCCACGTACTCGTCGGTGTCGTACCGGTCGGCGGCCGGTCCGGTGAACAGCCAGCGGATCACGTTGCGGTCCCCGGGCGGCAGGGCGGCGAAGTCCGTCATCAGCGCCGCCGCCAGCGGGTTCCAGGCGAGGATGTCGTGGCGGGCGTTCAGCACGTAGGCGGGCGTGTCGTCGAGCCGTTCCAGCAGGTGCAGGATGCCGGGCGGGACCTCCCGGGACGGTCCGGCCGGAGGTTCCGGCGTCTCGCCCGCCAGGTGGTAGAGGTGGCCGCGCTCGTCATCGGTGAGCCTCAGCGCGCGCGCCAGCGCGGCAAGGATCTGCCTGGATGGCCGTGGACCGCGGCCCTGTTCCAGCCGGATGTAGTAGTCCACCGACATGCCGGCCAGTTGGGCGACCTCCTCGCGGCGCAGGCCCGGCGTCCGCCGCCGCGTCCCCGCCTTCAGCCCGACGTCTTCGGGCCGTACGCGGTCCCGTCGCGAGCGTAGGAACGCGGCCAACTCCTGCCTGTCCATACGTCCCAGCATGGCCGATGCCGCCGTGGGGCCGCCACGTGGAGGGTGGTATCGCCGATCCCAGCTTCGGGCGGTCTCTCCTCGCGCGCGCCCAGCGGCAACAGGCTGAGGGCATGACCACTGCACAGATCGCGCTCATCACCGGCGCCAACAAGGGAATCGGCTTCGAGACGGCGCGCATCCTCGGCTCCGGCGGCAGGACGGTGCTGATCGGAGCGCGTTCCGAGGAACTCGGGGAGAAGGCCGCGGCCGAACTGGCCGGCGAGGGCATCGACGCGCGGTTCGTCCGCATCGACGTCACCGACGAGGCCGCCGTCACGGCCGCGGCCGACCGGATCGGCGCCGAGCACGGGCGGCTGGACATCCTCGTCAACAACGCCGGGATCACCTCGACGGACGCCTCCGACCTCGGGCGTTCCACCCCGCCGAGCCGGACGGCGGTCGCGCAGGTCCGGGAGACGTTCGAGACGAACGTGTTCGGCGTCGTCGCCGTCACCAATGCGATGCTCCCGCTGCTGCGCCGCTCCTCCGCCGGCCGCGTCGTCAACGTCTCCAGCGAACTCGGCTCGCTGACGCTGCACAGCGACCCGTCGGCCCCCGTGAACCGCGTCAACCTGCTCCCTTACAACGCGTCCAAGTCGGCGCTGAACGCGGTCACGGTCGCCTATGCCAAGGAACTGGCCGACACCACGATCATCGTGGTCGCGGCGGCGCCCGGGTACTGCGCCACGGACCTGAACGGGCACACCGGTCCCCGCACACCGGCCCAGGGCGCGGCCGTCATCGCCGCGGCGGCGACCGGCGGCGCCGGGAACGGCGCGTTCGTCGCCGAGGACGGCCCGGTGCCCTGGTAGGGGCGGGTCAGAAAAGGATGTGCTCCTTGGGCAGGCCGTAGAGCGCCAGCCGGCCGGAGTCGAGGAGTTCCAGGTCGCTGGGCCGCCAGGTGTGGCGGGTGGCGTCCGCGTGCCGGATGGTGACGAACGAGAACCTGTCGGCCGCGTACACCCGGACGCCGTCCGCACGCAGCCGCCGGAAGAGGTCGGTGTCCTCGCCGCATCCGCGGTCGGCGAACCGGTACGTGCGCATCAGGTCGCCGTCCCCGAGCAGCGCCCCGCCGCGCACCACGTCCACGTACCGGTGCTCGTGCTCCGGGTAGCGCAGCACGGTCGCGTTCATGGATTCCAATAGGGCGTAGTGGGCGAGCTTCCCGACGACACCGGCGTCCGTGTAGGAGAACGCGGGAAGCAGGTCGGACACGTAGTGCGGCCCGTACAGCTCGTCGTCGTCGACCTTGCCGATGTAGGCGCCATCGGCGGCCTCTATGCCGAGGTTCAGGCACTCTCCCAGGGACATCGACGCGTCGGCGCTGCGGACGACGATGTCGTCGATCCCCGCGGCGATCGCCTGCTTCTCGACATCCCGGGGATGGAGGTCGAGGCGGTGCAGTACCAGGACGAGCTGCAGGGGCCGCCAGACCTGCGCCGCGATCTGCTCCAGCGACGAGGCGATCTGCTCGGCCCGGCATGTGGAAAGGACCAGCGACACCGTCGGCGGCGCCGCCGGCGCGGGCCCGGTTCCGAGGTGTTCCAGAAGGGAGTCGACCCGGTGCCGGTAGGTGTGCTCGGCGTGCACCCGGCGCAACGCCAGATGCGCCTGCCGGTCGCGCAGTTCCGGGGACCGCAGGAGCGCGCGCAGGCTGCGCTGCGCCGCCTTGGTGTCGTCCTCTACTGCCGGGCCGAACGCCGGGCTCGCGTCCGCCCGGTGGTGGACGACGGGCACGCCGGCCGCCGCCGCCTCGTACGCCAGGCGCGGCCCCGGCGCGATGAGCACGCGGAACCGCTTGCGGATCGCGACGGCCTCCTCGTACGGGCGCGGTGGCGCGACCCGCTGCCGGTACAGGCGCGGGAACCCGGTGGCGAAGAAGTGCGCGCCGAGCCGCGGCGCGGGCGCGATGAGCGGTTCGGCGGCCTGGTCGTACTCCCCCTCGTACAGCAGGGGGTAGCGGCCGTGGTCCTGGACGCGCGTCGGGTTGTGCAGGCGGGGCTGCGCGGCGAACGGCAGGTGGTGGACGCGGTCGTGGCCGAGGCTCCGTCGGTGCTCCGGCACCGCCGCGGCGTCGACAGTGAAGACGTGGTCGAAGTGCCCGGCGGCGTCGCCGAGGCCGTCGCCGGTGTCCCAGTAGGCGGTCGGAACGCCGCGCTCGCGGCACCACGCCGCCATCTCCGCGACGGGCAGGGCCGTCCGGACCGACTCCACGAGCAGCAGGTCCGGTGGCCGCTCCTCGAACGTCTCCCGCCAGCCGCCGGACGCGGCGACCTGCGTCCACTCGTAGCGGAGGTTCGCCTCCAGGACGGGGCCGAGGACGACGGCCGCGACGAGGCCGGGCCGGTTCACCGGGCCGTCCGGCGCCGCCGCCGGCGTCACCTCGATCGGCTCGGTCTCGGCGACGAGGACGTCCGGACGGCGCGTCCGCGCGGGCTCGGCGGGGGGCTCGGGCGGCAGGGGGACGCTGCGCAGCGCCTCCCGGACGCGCCGGTACGAGCGGGGCGCCAGCGGGCGGCGGCGCAGCGCGGCCAGCGCGGGCCCGAGCCGCGACCAGCGCCGCAGCCGGAGCGTCTCGTGCTCCCACGCGGCCAGCTCGGCGCGGTGCTCGGCCACGGCCCGGCGGCGGTCGAGGTCGCCGATCCGCCGGGCCGCCTCGTTCAGCGCGCCGATCAGCCGCCCGATCTGGTCGTCCCGGTCGGCCTGCTCGCGTTCCAGCTCGGCGAGCCGCAGCCGGACGGCCGCGTTGTCGGCGGCGAGCCGGTCGCCCCGTTCCCGGGCCACGCGCGGCTCGGCGGTCGGGTCGGTCTCGGGCACGGGCGCTCCCGGAACGTGCGGAACTGGGCCTCTCCGCACGTTAACCGCCCCGCGCGCCGTCCCGGCGGCCCGCCACGCAACGTTCACCGAGCTGTCGACCGCCGGTTGCCGCGTTCCGGACAAAGCCGCCGAAGCGCCCGGCGGGCCCGCCGGGGCCCGGTCAGACCGTGTACGGCAGGCGCTTGATCCCGTTGATGAAGTTGGACTCCAGCCGGTCCGGCTCGCCCGCCTTGATCGCGGGGACCTTCGCCAGCAGCTCGCGGAACATCACGGTGATCTCCCGCCGCGCCAGGTGCGCGCCCAGGCAGAAGTGCGGGCCGGGCCCGCCGAACCCGACGTGCGGGTTGGGGTCGCGCAGGATGTCGAACCTCTCCGGGTCGGTGAAGACCGACTCGTCCCGGTTCGCCGACCAGTAGTAGAGGACGAGCTTGTCGCCCTCGTTGATCTCGTGCCCGTTCAGCGTGGTGTCGCGGGTCGCGGTGCGGCGCATCCAGATGACCGGCGAGACGTACCGGACGATCTCCTCGACGGCGCCGGCGACGCGTCCCTCGAAGTCCTCGGTGAGCAGGGCGCGCTGGTCGGGGTTGCGGGTGAACAGGTCCAGGCCGTGCGCGATCGCGTTGCGGGTCGTCTCGTTGCCCGCCACGACGAGCAGGATGAAGAACGAGCCCAGCTCCTGGTCGGTCAGGGACTCGCCGCCCTGCCCGATTTCACCGCCCGAACCGACCTCGGCGTTGACCAGCGCGGACGTCAGGTCGTCGGTGGGGTCCTCGCGGCGCCGCCGGCCGAGCTCCTCGACCAGGCCGCGCAGCGTCTCGCCCGCGTTCAGCAGCGCGAGGGCGAGCTGCTCGGGGTCGCCGGACGGGACGAACTCGGCGTCGTTGCCGGCGAGGATGACGTTGGTCGCGTCGAGGACGGTCTGGTACTGGTCCTCGGCGATGCCCATCATGTCGCAGATGATCTTCAGGGGCAGCCGGGCGGCCACGTCCGCGACGAAGTCGCCGGTGCCGCCGCCCGCGGCGACGTTCCCGACGATCTCGGCGGCGACGGCCTCGACGCGGTCCTCGAACCGCTGGATCATCCGGGGCGAGAACGCGCGGGACACGATCCGGCGGATCTTGGCGTGCCGGGGGTCGTCCATGCTGATCATCGAGCCGAAGTACTCGTGCATGTCGCCCGGCATGTCGGGGATGCTGATCGCGCCGCGCCCGGAGCAGAAGTCCTGCGGGCGGCGGGACGCCTCGACGACGTCGGCGTGCCGGGTGAGGGCGTAGTAGCCCGGCCCCTGTGGCGCGATGACGATGTCGGGCTCCTCGAACCTGACGAGTTCGGGATGCCATCGGAGGGCCTTGAACGCCTCGTGCCGCTGGTCGTGCGGGCGGCGCCAGAACTCCCAGTCCGTCAGGTTGATGTCAGCGACCTCGAGCACGTGCTATCACCTCGTCCGAACGTGATTCGGTTTACATGCACTGTCTCAAAGTAAAGTGCATGACCGACACCGGACGGTGCGGTGACCCGCATCACACCACGCCCCGAGCGTAGCCCCTACTCCGGCGGTCCGGGGTGGTTCCGCACGTTCGCGGTGGATCGTCCCCCGCTGTCGGGCGCGTCCCGCCCCGCTCCGCGCCGGGCCCGGGGCGGGGCGGGGCGCGCCCGGAGGATCACAGCCGGGCCCACGCCTCCGTCAGCACCGAGCGCAGGATCTGCTCGATCTCGTCGAAGTGCGACTGGTCGCAGGTCAGCGGCGGCGCCAGCTGCACGACCGGGTCGCCGCGGTCGTCGGCGCGGCAGTACAGGCCCGCCTCGTACAGCGCTTTGTCGAGGAACCCGCGCAGCAGCCGCTCCGACTCGTCGTCGTCGAAGGTCTCCCGGGTGTCCCGGTCCTTCACCAGCTCGATGCCGTAGAAGTAGCCGTCCCCGCGGACGTCCCCGACGATCGGCAGGTCCCGCAGCCGCTCCAGCGTCGCGCGGAACGCGTCCCGGTTGCGCATGACGTGCCCGAGCAGGTCCTCGCGCTCGAACAGGTCGAGGTTCGCCAGCGCGACAGCCGCCGACACCGGGTGCCCGCCGAAGGTGTAGCCGTGCGCGAACATCGTCGTGCCGTGCTTGAACGGCTCGAACAGCCGGTCGGCGACGAGCATCCCGCCGAGCGGCGAGTACCCCGACGTCACGCCCTTCGCGAAGGTGATGATGTCGGGCGTGTAGCCGAACCGCTGCGCGCCGAACATCGTGCCGAGCCGGCCGAACGCGCAGATCACCTCGTCCGACACCAGCAGCACGTCGTGGCGGTCGCAGATCTCCCGGACGCGCTGGAAGTAGCCGGGCGGCGGCGGGAAGCAGCCGCCCGCGTTCTGCACCGGCTCCAGGAACACCGCCGCGACCGTCTCGGGACCCTCGAACTCGATGGCCTCCTCGATCCGGTCCGCGGCCCAGCGGCCGAACGCCTCCGGGTCGTCGCCGTGCTCGGCCGCCCGGTAGATGTTGGTGTTCGGCACCCGGAACGCGCTCGGCACCAGCGGCTCGAACGGCGCCTTCAGCCCGGGCAGGCCGGTCAGCGACAGCGCGCCGTGCGGGGTGCCGTGGTAGGCGACCGCGCGGCTGATCACCTTGTGCTTGGTCGGCTTCCCGGTCAGCTTGAAGTACTGCTTGGCGAGCTTCCATGCGCTCTCGACGGCGTCGCCGCCGCCGGTGGTGAAGAACACCCGGTCCAGGCCGTCGGGCGCGAGCCCGGCGAGCCGCTCGGCCAGCTCGACGGCCTTCGGGTGCGCGTAGGACCAGATCGGGAAGTAGGCCAGCTCGGCGGCCTGCTTGGCGGCGGCCTGCGCCAGCTCCTCGCGCCCGTGCCCCGCCTGGACGGTGAACAGGCCGGACAGCCCGTCGAGGTAGCGCCGGCCCGCCGCGTCGTAGACATAAGGGCCCTCGCCCCGCACGATCACCGGGATCTCGCCGCCGTCCTGGGACGCCGAGTGCCGCGCGAAGTGCATCCACAGGTGGTCGCGGGCCGCCCTCTGCATCGGTTCGTTCTGCTGGCTGGTCACGTCCGGCTCCGTCATCACGCTTCCCTTGCTACGACCCGAGGACGCACGCAGATGCGAGCGATCCAGTTGTCATGATGCTAAGCGACGACGAAATTCGATGTAAATACGTATTCAGACACATGTATCCGTAGCGTTGCTGTCACATGACCGGCACCCCCGCCGAGCCGCCGGACACCGGCCCGGGGTAGCGTCGCCCCGGGATCAAGGAGGCGAACACCGCATGGGCGACATCACGACCGGTTCGGTCAAGGCGAACGGGCTGGAATTCGGCTACCTCGCGGCAGGCCCCGAGCGCGGCCCGCTCGCGCTGTGCCTGCACGGCTTCCCCGACTCGGCGCACACCTGGCGGCACCTGCTCCCCGAACTCGCCGCCGCCGGCTACCGCGCGGTCGCCCCCTTCATGCGCGGGTATGCGCCCACGTCCGTCCCCGAGGACGGCGCCTACCAGGGCGGCGCCCTCGCCGCCGACGCCAACGCCCTGCACGAGGCGTTCGGCGGCGGCTCCGACGCCGTCGTCATCGGGCACGACTGGGGCGCCTTCGCCACCTACGGCGCCGCCGCCGCGGCCCCCGACCGCTGGCGCAAGGCCGTCGCCATGTCCGTCCCGCCCATCTCGGTGATGGCGACGGCCTTCTTCGACTACGAGCAGCTCAAGCGCTCGTTCTACATCTTCGTGTTCCAGACGCCCCTGGCGGAGGCCGCCGTGAACCGCGCCTTCATCGAGGGCCTGTGGCGCGACTGGTCCCCCAAGGACGCCGGCTACGCCGCCGAGGACGTCGACCACGTCATGGACTGCCTCCGCACGCCGGACAACCTCTCCGCCGCGCTCGGCTACTACCGCGCCATGCTCGACACCTCGCGCCACATCGAGCGCTATGCGGCCGAGCAGAAGGCGGCCACCTCGATCGGCGTACGCCCCGTCCTGTACCTGCACGGCGCCGAGGACGGCTGCCTGGGGCCCGACATCGTCGCCCCCGGGGACGATCTCAGCGCCGTCCTGGCCGGGCTTCCGGCCGGCTCGCAGGCCGAGCTCGTCCCCGGCGGCGGGCACTTCCTCCAGCTCGACCGCCCCGCCGACGTCAACCGCCGAATCCTCGCCTGGCTCTCCTCCTAGCCCTCAGCGCTCCAGCCGGCGCTCAGCGGTCCATGAGCTCGCGCAGGGTCTTGGCGATCTCGGCGGGCGCCTGCTCGGCCATGAAGTGGCCGTAGTCGACCGTCCCGTGCACCAGGTCCGGCGCCCACGCCGACCACAGCGCGCGCGCGTCGAAGCCGAGCGCGGCGCCCCAGTCCTGCTGCAGGACCGTCACCGGCATCCGCAGCTGGTTGCCCGCGGCGCGGTCGGCCTGGTCGTGCTCGATGTCGATGCCGGCGGACGCGCGGTAGTCCGCGACGATCGACGGGACCGCGGCGCGGCAGGCGTCCAGGTAGGCGGCGCGGACGTCGGCGGGGATCGCCTCCGGGCCGGCGCCCCAGATGTCGAGGAAGTGGCCGAAGAACGCGTCGGCGGAGGCGGCGATCATCTGCTCGGGCAGGCCGGGCGGCTGCGCCATCAGGAAGAGGTGGAAGCCCACGGCGGCGCTCGCCCCGTGCATGGCGTCCCACATCTCCAGCGTGGGCAGCACGTCCAGGGAGGCCAGATGCGTGATCGTGTCCGGGTGGTCCAGGCCGGCGCGGAAGGCGACCAGGGCGCCGCGGTCGTGTCCGGCCAGCGCGAACCGCTCATGCCCGAGCGCGCGCGCCAGCGCGACGATGTCGGCGGCCATGGTGCGCTTGGAGTAGGTGTCCGGGCCGTCCTCCGCCGGCTTGTCGCTCGCGCCGTATCCGCGCAGGTCGGGGACGATCACGGTGTGGTCGGCGACCAGGTCGGCGGCGACGTGCCGCCACATCAGGTGCGTCTGCGGGAAGCCGTGCAGCAGCACGATCGGGCTGCCCGAGCCGCCGATGGCAACGTTCAGGGACACGCCGTCGGCGACGGGCACGCGCTGGTAGTCGAAACCGCTGATGGTCGTGGTCATGAAGGGGTCCTTCTCTCTCTTCGATCGGTTATCCACAGATTGCCGTCCGCGAATGAGCATCCGGTCAGCGCGCTAGCGTGAGGTCGCAGGGAGTTACCGGGGAGGGGCTTGCCAGTGGGGGTCGTGTTCGGGGTTCTGGGGCCGGTGACGGCCTGGGACGCCGCGGGCGAGCCGATCGCGTTGAAGGGGCCGCGGCACCGGGCGGTGCTGGCCAGGCTGATCGTCGCGCGGCGGCGCGTCGTCCCGGTCGGGCTGCTCGTCGAGGATCTGTGGGACGTCCCGCCGGAGGGGGCGGTCGGCGCGGTCCGGACGTTCGTGGCGGCGCTGCGCCGGGCGCTGGAGCCCGGCCGTCCGCCGCGGACGCCGTCCCGGCTGCTGGTCACCGAGGGCCCCGGGTACGCGCTGCGCGCCGGGCCCGGGCAGGTGGACGCCTGGCGGTTCGAGCAGGCCGTGTCCGACGCCGCCGACCTGCCGCCCGACCGGGCGCAGGCCCGGCTGGACGAGGCGCTGGGCTGGTGGCGCGGCCCCGCCTACGCCGACTTCGCCGAGGAGCCCTGGGCGCGGGCGGAGCGCTCCCGGCTGGCCGAGCTGCGGTTGCACGCGGTGGAGCGGCGGGCGCAGGCGCGGCTCGACGCCGGGCTGGCCGCCGAGACCGTCCCCGACCTGGACGCGCACGTCAGCGAGCATCCGTGGCGCGAGTCGGGCTGGCGGCTGCTGGCGCTCGCCCTGTACCGGACGGGCCGGCAGGCGGACGCGCTCGCGGTGCTGCGCCGGGCCCGCGACATCCTGGCCGGGCAGCTCGGCCTCGATCCCGGCCCGGAGCTGCGGCGCATGGAGGCGGACGTGCTCGCGCAGGCCCCGGGCCTGGACCGGCCCGCCGAGCCGGAGTCGGCGGCGGCGCGGCTGTGGACGCGCGCGGCGGCCGACTACGACCGCACGGTGGCCACGGGGGCGCGCACGCGGCTGGAGTCGACGGTCGGCCTGCTCCGCGACCTGGCGGTGCGCGGGGGCGGCGGGCTGGAGGCCGCCCGGGGGCACCGGCTGGCGGCCGTCGCCGCGGCGGAGGAGTTCGGCGACCCAGAACTGACCGCCCGGGTGATCGGCGCCTACGACGTCCCGGCGAACTGGACGCGCAGCGACGACCCGGAGGCCGCGCGGCAGATCGTCGCGGCGGCCGAGCGCGTCCTGCCGCGGCTGCCGCCCGGGCCCGCGCACGACGCGACGCGGGCGCGGCTGCTCGCCACGATCGCGCTGGAGATGCGCGGCACCCGGTCGCCGCGGGGGCCGGAGGCGGCCGCCGAGGCGGAGGCGATGGCCCGCGACCTGGACGACCCGGCGGTGCTGGCGTTCGCGCTCAACGGCGCCTACATGCAGTCATGCACGCGGGCCGGGCTCGCTGCGCGCCGCGACGCGATCGGCGCCGAGCTCGTCGACCTGTCGGTCCGGCACGGCCTGGTGACCTTCGAGGTCCTCGGCCACCTCGTCAGGCTGCAGGCGCGCAGCGCGCTCGGCGACTTCGCGGCGGCGGACGGCCACGCTGCCGCCGCCGACCAGTTGGCCGAACGCCACGAACTGCCGCTGGTCGGCGTGTTCACGCAGTGGTACGCCGCGCTGCGGGACGCCGCGTCCGGGCAGGCCACCGTCGCGGAGACGGAGGCGGCGTACCGGGCGGCGGCCGCGCACCTGGAAGGCGCCGGAATGCCCGGCCTGTCCGAAGGCCTGCTCCCCCTCGCGCTGCTGAGCGCCCGGCTGAACTCGCGGCCGACCGGAGGTCAGGGCCCGGTCGAGGTGGACCTCGAGGACGACTGGGGGCCGTACCGTCCCTGGGCCGAACCGCTCGCCCTGCTGACCGCCGGCCGCGGAGAGGAGGCACGTAAGGCCCTGCGCGCACTGCCGGAGCCGCCCGCGGACCTGATGTGCGAGGCGATGTGCTGCCTCGAGGCCGAGGCCGCGCTGGAGCTCGGCGACGAGCCCGTCCTGCGACGCGCCCGCGACCGGCTCCTGCCCGCCGCCGGAGAACTCGCGGGCGCCGGAAGCGGCCTGCTGACCCTGGGCCCCGTCGACACCTGGCTCGCCCACCTGAACACCGCCCTGAGCCGGACCTGAACACGCCCACGAACGCCCCGCCCCCTCGCCCGAAAGGACCACCTACCAGGACGAACACCCACCGCACATCCCCAAACACGAGCCCCCCGGAACGAACCCGCCGAAAGCACACGCGCCCCGCGCACACACGCCCGCCCCGCGCGCACACGCACGCGCGCCCCGCGCGCACACGCACGCGCGCCCCGCGTACACATGCCCGCACGCCCCGCACGCCCGCGCACGCACGCCCCGCACGCCCGCGCACGCACGCCCCGCGCACACACACGCCCGCCCCGCGCGCACACGCACGCACGCCCCGCACGCCCGCGCACGCACGCCCCGCGCACACACACGCCCGCCCCGCGCGCACACGCACGCACGCCCCGCACACACACGCCCGCCCCGCGCGCACACGCACGCACGCCCCGCACACACACGCACGCCCCGCGCGCACACGCACGCACGCCCCGCACACATGCGCGCCCCGCGCGCACACGCACGCACGCCTCGCGCACCCGCAGGCAAAAACGCCTCGCGCGCGCATGACGCGCGCGCGGGGTAACGGTGACGGGCCGGCCGGAGGGGTCCGGCCGGCCCGTCAGCGGCGTTTCGCGGGAGCGCTCGCGGCGTCACACGCCCCAGTCGGGACGCAGCGGCATGTGGCTGTTGCCGTCCTCGTCGAGCTTCACGCCCAGGGTCTGGTGCAGCTGGATCCAGTTCTGGTTGAAGCCGAGCACGCAGCCCGCCATGTAGACCCGCCACACGCGGGCGGTGCCCTCGCCGACCTCGGCGACGGCCTCGTCCCAGTGCTCGTCCAGGTTCCGGCACCAGCCCGTGAGCGTCCGCGCGTAGTGCTCGCGCAGGTTCTCCTGGTGCCGGATCTCGAAGCCCGCGTCGTTCATCTGCTGCTGGACGTACCCGGGGCCCTCCAGCTCACCGTCCGGGAACACGTACCGGTTGATGAACCCGTTCTCCTTGCGCGGAGGCGCCAGGTTGTCCGGGCGGGTGATGGTGTGGTTCAGCATCCGCCCGCCGCGCTTCAGCTTCCCGTACAGGAAGGAGAAGTACGACGGCAGGTTCTTCTTGCCGATGTGCTCGGTCAGCCCGATCGAGCTGATCGCGTCGAAGCCCGTCTCCGTCACGTCCCGGTAGTCCAGGTGCCGGACCTCCGCGAGGTCCGACAGGCCCCGGTCCGCGATGGCCTTCTGCGCCCACTCGGCCTGCTGCTTCGACAGCGTCACGCCGAGCGCCTTCACGCCGTACTCCTTGGCGGCGTGCATCACCATGCCGCCCCAGCCGCAGCCCACGTCCAGCAGCCGCATCCCCGGCTTCAGCCCGATCTTCTTGGCGACCAGGTCGTGCTTGTGGAACTGCGCCTCCTCCAGCGTCGAGTGCTCCTCGGGGAAGCACGCGCACGTGTACGCCATGGACGGCCCCAGCACCCACTCGTAGAAGGTGTTGGACACGTCGTAGTGGTGCGAGATGGCCTTCGCGTCGCGCCGCTTGGAGTGCCGCAGCCACGACGGGATGCGGCTGAAGGGGGCCTCCTGCGGCGGCGGGTCCAGCCGGCGGGACATCGCCGCCCGGAGCAGCGGATCCCCCAGCACCCCGCCCACGATCCGCGCCTTGTCCCGCGGCGTCACGTCGCTCAGCACCTGCTGCATCGTCGTCAGCGCCTCGATCATGTCGCCGTCGACGTCGATCATGCCGGTGACGTACGCGCGGGCCAGCCCGAGCGCCCCCGGCGAGTGCACCAGATAGGACACCGCGTAGGGCGAGCGCACGTCGAACCGGATGGGCGCGCCGGGCACGCCCGACCGCGAACCGTCGTACGCCGTGAACTCCACTGGCGCCTCAGCCCCGGCGAGCTGCTCGAAGACCTTGGCCAGCGTCATCTTGATCCTCCTGTCTCTTCGCCCCGGGCGGGACGACGATGGTCGACCACCGGCCCGTCCGGGGCCCCACCCCCGAATCCGCGGACGCCGGTCAGCGTCCGCGCACGCACTTGTCGTAGAGGTCCAGCAGCCGCTCGCCGGGGTCGTACTCCCCCTTGAGCCGCCGGTAGGTCTCCCCGTCGTAGTACCGCCAGAACTCGTCCCTGCTGTAAAAAGCGGTCGAGTACAGGGACTTGTGGCCGTCAAGCTTGGCGACCTCGCGCTCGATCAGCCGGTTGTGGTACTCCGGGATCTGCCCCGGAGGCAGCCGGACCGTCCCCCAGAACCCGGCGTTCACGTACGGGCGGCCGACCTCCAGCGGGTACAGCGGCCACTGCTCCTTCGCACGGAGCGGGCACAGCCAGATCGGGCTCATCCCGATCTTGTCGTGGAAGAACTCCAGGAACTCCGGCAGCCGCTCGACGGGCACCTCGATGTCCTGGATGACGTCCTCGCGCGGGCGCAGCCCCCGCCACCGCTCCACGCGCGCGAGCAGCTGGTAGCGCCGGTCGTAGGCGACCATCTTGCGGTACACGTCGGACCGCTTGTACTTGTCGGGCCACAGCCGCCGGACGGTCGGGTTCTGCACGCCGAACGCGCCCGAGCACCAGAACCAGTCGGTGTCCCAGCGCCAGATGTAGTCGCGCACCGTCAGGAAGTCGACCGAGCGCTCCTGGATCGACCGGTAGTAGATCCCCTGGCCGGTGTAGTCGGAGGTGTAGGGCGCGTCGTCGGCGAAGAAGCCGAGGGTGATGTACTGCTCGTCCGCGCCGAAGACCGTGCCGTCCACGAAGTCGACGGCCTCGCCCTCGTACACGCCGGACTCGGTGATCTCGCCCATCGCCTTCGCGAGCTCCGCCGCGTCCCGGTACCGCAGGTGACGCAGCCGGACGTACGGCTTCACCGGCCGCAGCTCGATCTTCAGCCGCAGGCTGTAGCCGAGCGTCCCGTAGGAGTTCGGGAAGCCGTAGAACAGGTCGGCGTGCTCGTTGTCGCGCGTCGCGGTGATGACGCGGCCGTCGCCGGTCAGCACCTCCATCTCGAGGACGCCCTCGTGCGGCAGGCCGTCCCGGAACGACGTCGACTCGATGCCGAGCCCCGTCACCGCCCCGCCCAGCGTGATCGTCTTCAGCTGCGGGACGACGGTCGGCATCAGCCCGTGCGGAAGGGTCGCGTCGACCAAGTCCTCGTAGGTGGTCATCCCCTGGACCTGCGCGGTCCGCTCGTTCGCGTCGACGCTGAGCACCCGGTCGAAGCCGGACACGTCCAGCCCCGGGGCCGCCGAGGGGTCGCGCCACCGGAACAGGTTCGAGGTCTTCTTCGCCAGCCGCACCGGCGTGCCGGCCGGGATCGCCTCGTACGATCGCCTGAGCGCCTCCACCGCCCGCTGGTGATCGCCCTTGAGCGCAAGCTCCGTCATCTACCCCTCCCTTGCATAGTTAATCCATGATCCCATGTACCGTCCACATAACCCGGACGTTAGGGTCATCACAGGTAGGAGGGGGAATAAAGCCACGGCCATGATCATGTGCGGTCCGGTTCCTCGGGGCGGCCGCCGGCGGGGCGGCCAACGTTGACCTTTCCCCCGCCGTCCGCGCCGACAAACCCGTCCGGGCCGTCCGCGGGCCGCTACTTCACCAGCCGCAGAATCCACGGGTAGCGGAAACCGCGCCCGGCGAGCGCGAACACCGCCGCGATCGCCGACAGGATCCACGTCACCCCGTACAGCGCGCCCCCGACGCCGAACGTCACGATCGTGACCAGCAGCAGCGTCACCTGGAGGTTCAGCGCCTCCATCGCCTGCCGCCGGATGTACTCCGAACGCTTGCCGCTCACGAGCATCAGCACCAGCGGGCCGACGAACAGCGTCGGCACCGCCACCGCGTGCGCCGCCGCGGCGAGCATCCGGTCCTCCCCCGTCGGCTCCGCGAGCTCCAGGCTCTGCCCCGCGCGCCCCCGCACCGGCTCAAGATCCCGGGTGACCGCCGCGAGGTCGTCGCGCGTCTTCGACGTCATCGCCAGATGCGCGCGCATGTCGAACTCGTCGTGGTCGAGCCTGCCCTCGGCGTACGCGTCCTGGAGCCGCCGGACGACCGCGTCCCGTTCGGCGTCGGAGACCCGCAACCGGCCCACCGCGTCAGTGCTGTCCATGTCTCCATGCTGGGCGGCGCGCGCGCCGTCGGCCATCAGGGAAGACCCTGACGATCCCCTGAGTCGAGCCGGACGTACTCCTTCCCTGGGGTGAGCGTCCCGCCGAACAGCTCCGGCACCGTCACGAACGAGTACCCCTCCGCCGCCAGCGTCTCGATGATCGCCGGGACCGCCGCCACCGTCGTCGGATGGATGTCGTGCATCAGCACGATGTAGCCGGGCTTCACCGCCTTCAGCACGCGCCGCTCGACGTACTTCGTGTCGTGGTGCTCCCAGTCGAGCGGGTCGACGGTCCAGAGCACCTGCGCCAGCCCCATCCGCCTGGTGATGGCGGTCAGCCGCTTCGACAGCGACCCGTACGGCGGCCGCAGCATGGTCGGCGTGAACCCGGACGCCCGCCGGATCGCCTCCTGCGTCCGGGTCAGCTCCGACATGATCTTCTTCGTGGACGCCCGGCCGAGGTCGGCGTGCGTGTAGCTGTGGTCGGCGATCTGATGCCCGGCCTCGTGCTCGCGCCGCACCAGCTCGGGGAACTTGGCGGCCTGCTCCCCGACGATGAAGAACGTCGCCCGCACATGGTGCGCGGCGAGGATGTCCAGCAGCCTGCCCGTGCTCTCGGCGGGCCCGTCGTCGAAGGTCAGCGCAACGCACTTGGCCCGCAGGCAGTCCACCCGCGGCGGCGCGGGCGGCGGCGCCTGCCGGCGCGGCGCGCTCTTGCGGCCTGCGTGCCCGGCCCCG
>NZ_WBMR01000409.1 GCF_008923365.1 Actinomadura montaniterrae | reverse complement strand
GCCGGCGCGTCGGAGAAGGCCTCCAGCAGCCGCCGCCAGGCGCGATCAGGACTCGGCATTGCGTCCCCCAGTCAGTCCGGCCCGGTCAGGCCCGTCGTCGTCCTCGTCCTCGTGGTCGTCGTCCCCGTCGACGTGCCCGGGCGGGAAGGCCAGCAGCGCGTACCGGCCGAGCTTGGCCAGCACCGCCGGGGCGCCCGCGCCGAGCGCGAACGCCGCCCAGGGCGCGGTGATCATGTCGCTGGCGGCCGCGGCGGACGTCACCATCGCGGCGAGCATGCAGTGCAGCGCGCAGGCGAACAGGTAGTACCCGCCGCCCGGCCCGCGCGGATACCTCCAGGGCGGCCGGGCGACGCGCCGGTTCGCCTCGAGGAAGGCCAGCGTGCGGTTCGCCACGGCTCCCATGAGTCCCCACAGGACGAACTGCCACATGCTTCGACGCTAGGCGGCCGCGCGGGGACGGTCTGTGACGCGTCGTACAGAACGGCGTGGAACGGCGTGCGGATCGGGGCGCGCCGGAACCGGGTCAGCGGGCGAGGTGGCGGGAGATCACCAGGCGCTGGATCTGGTTGGTGCCCTCGAAGATCTGCATGACCTTCGCCTCGCGCATGAAGCGCTCCACCGGGAAGTCGCGGGTGTAGCCGGCGCCGCCGAGCACCTGGACGGCGTCGGTGGTCACCTTCATCGCGTTGTCGGTGGCGACGAGCTTGGCGATGGACGCCTCGCGGCCGTAGGGGCGGCCGGCGTCCTTCAGCCGGGCCGCCGACAGGTAGGTGGCGCGGGCCGACTCGACCGCGGCGGCCATGTCGGCGAGGACGAACGCCAGCCCCTGGTGGTCGATGATCGGCTTGCCGAACGCCTCGCGCTCCTTGGCGTAGGCGACGGCGTGGTCGAGGGCGCCCTGGGCGAGGCCGGTGGCGACGGCGGCGATGCCGAGCCGGCCCGCGTCCAGCCCGGCGAGCGCGATCGACAGACCCTGCCCCTCGGCGCCGATCAGGTGCTCCGCCGGGATCCGCGCGTTCTCCAGCCGGACGGTCGCGGTGGTGGAGCCCATCAGGCCCATCTTGTCCTCGGGCTGGTCGAACTCCAGGCCGGGCGTGTCCGCCGGGACGTAGAAGCAGGAGATGCCGCGGGACTTCTCGTCGGACGTGCGGGCCATGACGGTGTAGAAGTCGGCCTTGCCGCCGTGGGTCGTCCACGCCTTGGCGCCGTTGAGGACGTAGGAGTCGCCGTCCCGGACGGCCTTGGCGCGCATCGCGGCGGGGTCGGATCCGGCGTGCGCCTCCGACAGGCAGTACGCGCCGAGCCGCTCGCCCGAGAGCAGGTCCGGCAGCCACCGGGCGCGCTGCTCGTCGGTGCCGAAGGCGAGCAGCGGGAAGCAGGACAGCGCCTGCACGCTGACGCCCACGCCGACGCTGGCCCACACCGAGCCGATCTCCTCCAGGACCTGCAGGTAGATCTCGTACGGCTGGCCGCCACCGCCGAACTCCTCGGGGAAGGGCAGCGTGAGCAGGCCCGCCCGCCCGAGCGTGGTGAACACGTCGCGGGGGAAGGTGCCCGTGCGCTCGGCGTCCGCGACGCGCGGCGCCAGCTCCTTGGCGGCGATTTCGCGGGTGAGGGCGAGCAGGTCTTCGGACTCGGACGTGGGCAGGTGCCGGGTGGCGGGCATGCGCGACTCCTTTCGCCACCTGAACGGTACCAGAACGAGTACCAGAGAACCGCTTTTGGTACTGTCACGGGATGACGGAGACCCGGGCCGAACGCCGCCGCGCGGAACTGGTCGACCGGCTCATCGAGGTGTTCCTCGACCGGGGCTTCGCGGGCGTCGGCGTCGCCGAGCTGGCCGCCGCCCTGCGCTGCTCCAAGAGCACCCTGTACGCCGTCGCGGCCAGCCGCGAGCAGATCATCGTGACCGTCGTCCGCGCGTTCTTCCGCCGCGCCACCGAACGGGTCGAGGCGGCCGTGGACGCGAGCGCCGAGCCCCGCGAGGGGGTCGGCGCCTACCTGCGCGCGATCTCCGCCGAGTTCGCGGCCGCCTCGCCCGCCTTCTTCGCCGACCTGGACGCGTTCCCCCCGACCCGCGAGATCTACAAGCGCAACATCCTGGTCGCGGCGCGGCGCGTGCAGGCGCTCGTCCGCGAGGCCGCCCCGGGCGCCGACGCCGAGTTCGTCGGCGCCGTCGCGGGCCAGGTGATGGAGTCGATCCACCGCGGCGAGATCAAGGCGCAGACCGGCCTGGACGACTCCGCCGCCTACGCCGCGCTCGCGGCCCTCATCGTCGCCCGCACGACCGCCTGATCAGCGTCCCCGCCACCCGCACGAACGGTGCCCGCACGGCCGTTCGATCACGCCGTGGCCGACTGCAGGGCGTGCTCGACCAGCCGGATCAGCACGTTCTTGGCCGAGTCGTAGTGCCGGACGTCGCACAGCACGACCGGGACGTCCGGGTCCAGGTCGAGCGCGTCGGCGATCTCCTCGGTGGTGTAGCGGCGCGCGCCGTCGAAGACGTTCGCCGCGACGACGAACGGGATGCCCCGGTTCTCGAAGAAGTCGATGGAGGCGAAGCTCGTCGGCAGCCGCCGCGTGTCGACCAGCACGATCGCGCCGACGGCGCCGTAGGCGATCTGGTCCCACATGAACCAGAACCGCTCCTGCCCGGGCGTCCCGAACAGGTACAGCCGGACGCCGCCGGAGAAGGTGAGCCGGCCGAAGTCCATGGCGACGGTCGTGGTGGTCTTGCGCTCGACGCCGCCGAGGTCGTCCACCCCGACGGACGCGTCGGTCAGGACCTCCTCGGTGCGCAGCGGGCGGATCTCGCTGACCGCGCCGACCAGGGTCGTCTTGCCGACCCCGAACCCGCCGGCGACGAGGATCTTCAGCGTGTGCGCGGGGAGGTCCTCGGCGGGCGCGGTGGGGTCATAGGCGGCGGAGTTCATCGAGCACTCTCATCAGGATCTTCGGGTCGGGACGGCCGGTGCTCCGCCCGGCCGGCTCGGCCTGGGGGACTTCTTCGACGAGGCCGTACTGGTGCAGGTCCGCCAGCAGGATCTGCACGACCCGCAGCGGCAGGTCGGTGTCGGAGGCCAGGTCGGCGGGGGTGGAGGGGTGGCGGCACAGCTCCAGCAGCCGCCGCTGCTCGCGCGACAGCCACACCCGCTCGCCGGGCGTGCGGCCCGTCGCGACGAGCAGCGTGACCAGGTCGACGTCCATCCCGCGGGGACGGGTGCGCCCGCGGGTCACCGCGTACGGCCGCACGATCGGGCCGGCGTCCGCGCCGACCCAGCGCTCTCTCGGAGTCTCCACGGCCGGCTCAGCCCGGGGCGCCGGCCTGCGACGGGTCGGGCGCGTCCTGCGTCCGCGGCGCCGTGCCGAGCTGGCGCCGCACCCGCTTGATCAGCATGGTCGTCTCGTAGGCGACCAGCCCGGCGTTGCCGCCCGCGTCGCTCAGCACCGCGAGGCAGCTGCCGTTGCCGGCCGGCATCACGAAGAACAGCAGCCCGTCCAGCTCGACGACCGTCTGCCGGACCTGCTTGGCCTGGAAGTGCTCGCGGGCGCCGTTGGCCAGGCTGTGGAAGCCCGACGACAGCGCGGCGAGGAACTCGGCGTCCTTGCGGGTCACCCCGCCGGAGGCGCCCATCACCAGGCCGTCCCGCGACAGCAGCACGGCCTGGTGCACCTCCCCGACCCGCTCGACCAGATCGTCCAGCAGCCAGTCCAGCTCTCCGGTGGCGTGGCCCTGCTGCGTCATCCCTGCCCCCATTCATCGCGTGGATCGCGATCGTCCGGATCGTCGTCGTCCCTGCCCCGAAGCCATCCCGACTGTAGCGATGACATCAGGTCCCGGTTGACCTCCGGGCTCGGCTCGTCGTACTCCTCGGCGGGCCCGGGGCCCCACGCCCCGTTGGGGCCGACCGCCCCCGGCGCGGGGCCCGGCGCGGGCCGCGCGCGCAGCTGCGGCGCCATGTTGCGCTGCCGCACCCGGCGGGGGAGCCGGCCCGTCACCTCGCTCGACTCGGCGGGG
>NZ_WBMR01000408.1 GCF_008923365.1 Actinomadura montaniterrae | reverse complement strand
CGCGCCTTCCCCGGCGCCCTCCCCGGCGGCGGCGCCCGCGGCGGCGCCCGCCGGCCCGCCCGCCCGGTGGCCGGGAACCCCTGGGGCGCCAGGGACGAAAGATGCGAAGAACCCCCCACACGATGCGAACCTTCGGGGCACGATGGACGTCACATGTGATCGGGCGTGAAAACCGGCCGTCCCCCCTGGTGCGGGCCGGGACCACAGGGCCGTTCGTCAGCGATCGCGTGGCGGGGTCCGCGCTCCGCCTGGTTCGGGTGGGCTGGATGAGGGAGAACGGTGCGAGGGAAGTCGTTTGCGGTGGTCGCTCTGGTCCTCGGGCTGGCGACGGCGTGCGGTGGCAGCAGCGGCGGCGGCGCGGGCGGGACGACGGCCGCGGGCGGTGACGACGGCGCCCCCAAGGTGACGATCACCCCGGCGAACGGGGCCGCGAAGGCGCGTCCGGACGAGGGCGTGACGGTGACGTCGACCGGCGGCACGCTCGGGCAGGTGTCGGTGAAGCTGAAGGGCGCCGAGGTGCCCGGCAGGCTGTCCGCCGACAAGACGCAGTGGCACTCGACGTGGACGCTGCAGCCGGGCGGCAGCTACCAGGTGTCGGCGACCGCGACGTCCGCCAAGGGCAAGGCCACCACGGCCACGAGCGCGTTCCGGGCGAGCAGGGCGACGGCCGCGACCGTGATCAACAACGTGGTGCCGAGCCCGAACGAGACGGTCGGCACCGGGATGCCGGTGTTCATCCAGTTCAACAAGACCGTCCCCACCAAGGCGCGCGCCGCCATCGAGAAGAGCATCGAGATCTCCTCGACCAAGCCGACCGAGGGCGCGTGGCGGTGGCTGGCGCCGGGCGAGTCGTTCAACGGCCTGCCGTCGCTGGTGTTCCGGCCGAAGCACCCGTGGGCGCCGCACCAGCGGGTGTCGGTCACCGTCCACTACGCCGGGCTGAAGATCGGCGACAGCGTGTACGGCGCGAAGGACGTGACCCGCAAGTTCAAGATCGGTGACTCGCACACCGTCCAGGTCAACGCCAAGACCGACCGGCTCGTGGTGAAGAAGAACGGCCGGACGGTCCGCACCTGGGGGGTCAGCCTCGGCGCGGGCGGCGACGTCCAGTCCGACGGCGTCGACCACCTGCTCACCACCAGCGGCGTCCACCTGACCATGGACCACAGCCGCCTGGAGCGGATGCGCCCGCCGGGCAAGAAGAAGGGCGACCCGGGCTGGTACGACGAGAAGGTCCCGTTCGCGACCCGGATCTCCAACAGCGGCGAGTACATCCACCAGAACATGGACGACCCGACCTGCCTGGGCAACCGCAACTGCAGCCACGGCTGCGTCCGCTCCCCCGCGAGCGACGCGCAGTGGTTCTTCGGCTGGTCGTACCGCGGCGACCTGGTCACCATCACGGGCACCAAGCGCCAGCTGCAGTGGACGAACGGCTGGGGCTACTGGCAGCTGCCGTTCACCAAGTGGGCGCAGGGCAGCGTCCTCGGCAAGCCCGTCACCACCACCGCACTGACCTCCTGACCTGACCTCGCGCCTCGACGGCCGCGCCGATCCCGCTGGGACCGGCGCGGCCGTTCGTGTTCGGCGAGGTGCCGAGTCAGACGATCGGGAGGGCCGCCGGGGCGTTCTCGGGGACGGCCGGGGAGCGGGGCGCGACGCGCTCGACGCGCTGGTAGGGGGCGCCGGGCTCGGGGCGCGGGTCCTTCTCGCCGCGGTTCGGCCAGAACGCCATCGCCCGCTCCGCCTGCGCCGTGATGGTGAGGGACGGGTTGACGCCGAGGTTCGCGGTGACCGCGGAGCCGTCCACGATGTGCAGGCCGGGGTGGCCGTGGACGCGGTGGTAGGGGTCGACGACGCCGGTCTCGGGCGTCTCGCCGATGACGCAGCCGCCGATGAAGTGCGCGGTCGTCGGGATGTTGAACAGGTCGAACCAGGTGCCGCCGGGGGTGGCGTCGAGCTCCTCGGCGAGCATCCGGACGGCCTTGTGCGCGACCGGGATCCACGTCGGGTTCGGTTCGCCCTCGCCGAGCCCGGCGGACAGCCGGCGGCGCCCGAGCAGGCCGCGCTTCTCGGTGACGGTGATGGAGTTGTCGGCGGTCTGCATGACGAGCGCGATCACGGTCCGCTTCGCCCAGTCCTTCAGCGACAGGCCGCGCAGGATGATCGTCGGGTGCCGAGCGGCCTGGCCGAGGAACTTCAGCCAGCGCGGCGCGCCGCCACCGTCGACGAGGAGCGTCCGGATGAAGCCCATCAGGTTGTTGCCGGCGCCGTAGCGGGTCGGCTCGATGTGGGTCTTCTCGTCGGGGTGGAACGAGGAGGTGATGGCGAGGCCGGTGCTGTGGTCGACGTCGTTCTTGCGGTGCCACACCGTCATCCGCTCGACGCCGAGGAGCGCCTCGGAGTTGGTGCGGGTCAGCTCGCCGAGGCGGGGCGACAGGTGCGGGAGCCGGCCTGCGGCCCGCATCCGGTGCAGGAGCCGCTGCGTGCCGTAGGTGCCGGCGGCGAACACGACGTGCTCGGCGGTCAGCGCCCGGCGGCGCTTCAGCAGCGGCCCGGTGCGCTCGACGTCGACCGTGTAGCCGCCGCCGTCGCGGGGCGTCACCGCGGTGACGGTCGTGTCGGCCAGCACCTTCACGCCGGCCCGCTCGGCCAGGTACAGGTAGTTCTTGGTGAGCATGTTCTTCGCGCCGACCCGGCAGCCGATCATGCAGGAGCCGCACGCGGTGCAGGTCGTGCGGCGGGGGCCGGCGCCGCCGAAGAACGGGTCGTCGTGGTCCTCGCCGGGCTTGTCGCCGAAGTACACGCCGACGGGCGTCGGATGGTAGGTGTCGCCGACGCCCATCCGGTCGGCGACGCGCCTCATCGCCTCGTCCGCCGGGGTGACGAGCGGGTTCACGGTGACGCCGAGCATCTTCCGCGCCTGGTCGTAGAACGGTTTCAGCTCGTCCTGCCAGTCGGTGATGTGGCCCCACTGCCGGTCCTTGAAGAACGGCTCCGGCGGGACGTACAGGGTGTTGGCGTACACCAGCGAGCCCCCGCCGACGCCGGCGCCGGCGAGGACCAGCACGCCGGCCTTGCCTCCGACGAGGTGGATGCGCTGGATGCCGCGCATCCCGAGCCGCGGCGCCCACACGTACTTCCGCAGCCGCCACGACGTCTTCGGCAGCGTCCTCTCGTCGAAGCGGCGGCCCGCTTCCAGCACGGCGACCCGGTACCCCTTCTCCGCCAGCCGCAGCGCCGACACGCTGCCGCCGAACCCGGACCCGACGACGATCACGTCGAAGTCGTACGCGTCACCGGACATGGGAGCATCACCTCACTGGACGGGCCGTGCATGGGGTCCCCGACTATTGCGGCGCTCTCCGTCGCGCACCATGCACGCGGTGCAACGATTCGGCGGCCTTTTTGTCACCGGACTGACAAAGAACGGTGCGTCAGCGTGCGGCACCGCGGTTGACGAGCCGGGCGTGCAGGATCAGCTCCATCTCCAGGCAGCGCCGCGGGTCCCGGAGGTCGTCGCCGAACAGGTCCTGCAGGTGCCGCAGCCGGTACCGGACGGTCTGCGGGTGGACGCGCAGCCGGCGGCTCGCGTCCGCGGCGTTGAAGTTGTGCTCCAGCAGGGCCAGCAGCGTCTCGGCGAGCCGTTCCCGGCGGGCCGGGGGGACGGCGCTGAGCGGCGCGAGCCGGGTCGCGGCGGCGTCGTCGATCAGCTCGCCCGCCCGCGCGATCACGAGCGCGGGGACGTGCTCGGCGCTGCGGATCAGCCCGCCGTCCGGGATCACCCCGCGCGCCGCGAGGGTCAGGGTCTCGCGCGCCCACCGCAGCGAGTCGGCCGCCCGCGCGAGCGGCACCGCCGGACCGACCGCCACCGCCCAGTCGCGGAGCAGCGCGTCCGGGAGGCGGGGGCGGCCGGGGCCGTCCGGGTCCGGGATGAGCAGGCACGGCTCCGGCGCCCCGAAGTCGCACAGCAGCCCGTCGGCGGCCGGGGCGGGCGTCCGGGCGCCGTGCTCGCGGCGCTGCCGGGCGACCGCGGCCGCGACGGTCGCGGGCAGCGGC
>NZ_WBMR01000407.1 GCF_008923365.1 Actinomadura montaniterrae | reverse complement strand
GCCGGCCTGGCCGCCGCGGCGCTCGCCGCCACCGCCCTCACCGCGCCCGCTGCCCACGCCCAGGCCACCGGACCCGACGCCGGCAAGGACCCCCGGCTGATGCGGCTGCTGCGCTCGATGAGCCTGCAGGACAAGGCCGCCCAGCTGTTCGTCCTGCAGGTCTACGGCAAGAGCGCGGACACCGCCGACACCGCCGACGTCGCCGCCAACCGCAAGCTGTACGGGGTCGACAACGCAGCGCAGATCGTCGCCCGCTACCACCCCGGCGGGTTCATCTACTACGCCAACAACGTCACCGACCCCCGCCAGGTCGCCGGATTCTCCAACGGCATCCAGCGCGCCGCGATGGCGCAGCCGCTGCGCGTCCCCGAGACGATCGCCACCGACCAGGAGGGCGGCATCGTCGCACGGATCCAGCCGCCCGCCACCCAGTCGCCCGGCAGCATGGCCCTGGCCGCCGGACGCTCCACCGGCGACGCCCGCGCGCTCGCCCGCATCACCGGCCAGGAACTGCGCGCCATCGGCGTCAACCAGGACTACGCGCCCGACGCCGACGTCAACGTCAACCCCGCCAACCCCGTCATCGGCGTCCGCTCCTTCGGCTCCGACCCCTCGCTGGTGTCGTCCATGGTCACCGCGCAGATCCGCGGCTACCGGTCCGGGGGAGTGACCGCCACCGCCAAGCACTTCCCCGGCCACGGCGACACCACCACCGACAGCCACACCGGCGTCCCGCGCATCGGCCACACCCGCGCCCAGTGGGAGAAGCTCGACCTGCCGCCGTTCCGCGCCGCGATCGCCGCCGGCGTCGAGTCCATCATGACCGCGCACATCATCGTGCCCGCCCTCGACCCCTCCGAGGACCCCGCCACCCTGTCCAAGCCGATCCTCACCGGCATCCTGCGCGACCAGCTGCACTACAGCGGCGTCATCGTCACCGACGCCCTCGACATGCAGGGCGTCCGCGACAAGTACGGCGACGAGCGCATCCCCGTCCTCGCCCTGAAGGCCGGCGCGGACGTCCTCCTCAAACCGCCCGCCGACGCCTCCGGCACCGGCGTGTTCGCCCGCCAGCTCGCCGCCGTCGTCGACGCCGTCAAGACCGGCGAGATCAGCGAGCAGCGCCTCGACGCGTCGGTGTACCGGGTGCTGGCCCTCAAGCAGAAGCGCGGCCTGTTCCGCGACCCCTACGCCGACACCGCCCGCATCGGCGGCACCGTCGGCACCCGCGCGCACCTGGCCGCCGCGCAGCGCGCCGCCGACCGCACCACCACCCTGGTCAAGAACGACGCCGGGCTGCTCCCGCTCAAGGCCGGACCCCGCAAGGTCCTGGTCGCCGGATGGGCCACCGCCTCCAGCACCGCCGGGCTCGCCGCCGGCATCGCCGAACGCGGCGCCGCCACCACCGTCCGCAGCACCGGCCTCAGCCCCACCCAGGCGCAGATCGACGACGCCGTCGCCGCCGCCTCCGGCCAGGACCTCGTCGTCGCCGTCACCAACCGCGCCTGGGATGTCAGCACCGAACCCGGCCACCAGGGCCCCGGGCAGGCGAACCTCGTCAAGGCGCTCGTCGCCACCGGCAGACCCGTCGTCGTCATCGCCGTCCGCGACCCCTACGACATCGCCTACTTCCCCGAGGCCGCCACCTACCTCGCCACCTACTCCTACACCGCCGAAGCGCAGCGCTCGGCCGTCAAGACCCTGTTCGGCGAGATCGACCCGCAGGGCAGGCTGCCCGTCGTCATCCCCACCCGCGACGACCCCGGCACCGCCCTCTACCCCTTCGGCCACGGCCTGACCTACCACCACTGAACC
This sequence comes from Actinomadura montaniterrae, assembly GCF_008923365.1. Lineage (GTDB taxonomy): Bacteria > Actinomycetota > Actinomycetes > Streptosporangiales > Streptosporangiaceae > Spirillospora > Spirillospora montaniterrae. The sequence goes on along the minus strand of NZ_WBMR01000407.1, from coordinate 2,275 downwards.
CGCCGGCACCCAAGGCACTCACGCGGGACGGCGACGGCCCGGTCCCGGGGACGACAGCCGCGGTCGTCCCGGAACCGGGCCGGGCAAAGGTGCAGGGGGACAGGCGGGCGGTCAGCGGTGCCGCGCGGTGACGGCCACCTGCTTGGCGCCGATCGCCTTCATCATCGTCGGCCAGATCTTGGTGGCCTCGCGGATCCACGCGGGCCAGTTGTGGCGGCCGTCGCCGTAGATGTCGGCGGTGTAGGGCACCTTCAGCTCGTCCAGGCGCTTCTTGAACTCGTTGTTGTCCGCGCCGACCGCGATCTCGCTCAGCAGGCCGATGTCCCACGGCGCCACGTCCGGGTCGCCGGGGCCGGGCCGGCCGGTCGTGCCGGCGGAGAAGAACAGCTGCGTGCCGCGCAGCTTGTCGGCCAGCGCGTACGGGTCGTGGGCGGCCCAGTTGGCGTCGTCGGCCCACGGGACGCCCCAGATCGCGAACGGGTCCTGCCCGTTGCCGGCGTTGGTGAACATCAGCATCGCCGGCATGCCCGCCGACCGCAGCGACAGCGTGCCGCTGAGCGAGGCGACGTACTTGAACAGCCCCGGGTGCCGGGCCGCGTAGCTGTAGGCGCCCTGCCCGCCCGAGGAGTTGCCGATCGCCGCGCGGACCGCGCCCGCGCCGTAGTTGCGCTCCATCAGCTGGCGCACCTCGGCGGTGTGGAAGGTCTCCCACTTGGGAGTCCCGCCCTTGCCGTAGTTGTACCAGTCGGTGTACGAGCCGTTCTCGCCCTCCGGCATCACGACCAGGACGTCGTACTTGGCCGCCCACGCCTCGATGTCGGTGTTCTTGGTCCAGGAGGTGTAGTTGTCCTGCCCGCCGTGGAAGGCGTACAGCACCGGCCACGTCCGCGCCGCGCCGCGCGTCCAGTCCTTGGGCAGCAGGATCCGGGTCTTCACCGACTTGCCGAGCGCCGGGGAGGAGATGGTGACGTCCACCTCGTGGTCGGCGACCTTGGTCTCCTGGGTGATCCGCGCGCCGTCGTCCGCCTTCGCCGGCGAGGTGTCCGCCTGCGCCGCTCCGGCGCCGGCGGCGCCGACCCCCGCCACCAGGACGGTGGCGGCGGCGCCCGCCGTCACCGAGCGCCGCCACTGGACGACCGCGAGTACCGGACGGCGGACAGAGGGTGTCATGTGCTCACCTTGCGGAACAGGCCCGACCCCCGTGGCCGCGCGACTCCCGCCGAGTGTGCCGCCGACCCGCCAAATGATCTACAAACCGGAGTAACAAAGAAGGATCCGGATGACTGTAGATATGTGAGTCATTCAGGCGGTGCTGTGATGGTCCGGTGACGCTCGGGTCAGCCGGGGCGGTGGCTGAGGAACCGGGCAAGATCGCCGACCATGCCGGCGTCGAACGTCCCCGCGACCGCCCGCACCAGCGCCCCGAACGGCGCGTCCGGCGGCTCCACCCGCAGCAGCCACGCCACCCGGTCCGCGCACAGCGGGTCGAACACCGCCGCCGCCAGCAGCATCGCGGTGAACTGCGACGCCATCGTCGCCTCCAGCACCGGCCGGGCCGGCTCGCGGGTCCGCAGCCACTCGGTGCCCGTCCACTCCACCCCCGCGATCCACGCCTGGACGGTCGAGCGCAGCGTCCCGCTCGGCTCGTCCACCCGCAGCGTCCGGTAGGTCAGCGCGCAGATCTCGTCGCGGACCCGCTGCGCGGTCGACAGCGTCGCCTCCGGCGCCCGCCGGCTCCCGGCGCCGAGCAGGCCCGCGTACCCGACCTCGTAGCGCTCCAGGAAGTCGACGTACAGCTCCAGCCGCCGCATCATCTGCACCGACGGCGGCCCCCCGGCGACCTGGTCGAGCCGGTCGGTCAGCTCCGCGCCGACGCGGTCCGCCGCCGCCTCGTACAGCTCCTGCTTGCCCTCGAAGTACCGGTACACCGACGAGCGGGACGTGCCCGCCTCCCGCGCCACGTCGTCGATCGACACCTCCGGCTCGGGGCGCCGGCCGAACGCCTCGATCGCGGCCTCGATGATCTCCTCGCGGCGGCGGTCCTGCGACAGCCGCCGGAACGGGGGCCGCCGGCGCGGCGCCGCCTCACCTGCCATGCGCGTCACCCTAGCGGCCCGCCGCCCCCCGCCCGCCCGGCGCCCGAGGGGGCGTGTGAGCCACGTCTCGGCGTGACCGGTCCCGCGCGTGGGGCAGGATCGAGGGATGCGGGCGCATCGGCCGGGGGGCGGGCGCGCGGACCGGCGGCCGCCCCGGGCACTGGCGGCGGCCGCGGCCC
>NZ_WBMR01000406.1 GCF_008923365.1 Actinomadura montaniterrae | reverse complement strand
GCCGCCACGGGCCGCCGCCGCGGCGGCGAGCCCGCCGAGCGCGATGCCCGCGACGCCCGGCAGGACGTTGTTCGGGAACGGCAGCGGCGACAGCGCGCTCACCTGGTACGGGACGAGGACGACGAGGATCAGGAAGCCGCCGAGCGCGGCGCCCACGTCGATCCGCCAGACCGGCCCGCCGGTCCCGGCGCGGCGCAGCGGCGCCCGGCACGCCACCGCCAGCAGCCACGCCGACAGCACCTGCCCGACGATCACGATCGGCACCACCTCGATGCCGGTGACCGCGTACGTGCCGGCGACCGCGCCGGCGCCGACGCCGAGCACGGTGCCGCCGAGCACGCAGACCCCGCCGGGGACGGCCCGCACGGCGAGCCCGGAGGCCAGGAACGCGAGGGCGAGGCCCTGCCCGACGACGATCGCGATGTGCGCGGCGGTCAGCGACTGCCAGCCGGACGAGGCGACGAACGCGGGGCTGGCCAGCACCAGCACCTGCAGCGCGAGGAACGGCCCGAACGCCGCGGCGCCCATCGCGTCCCGCCAGGACAGGCCCGGCGCCGTGACCGGCCCGGACGACAGCTCCCGGTAGAGGGCGGCGGCGCCGAGCGCCACGAACGCCAGGCACGCCAGCCACGGCCCGATCCCGTTCCGCCACACCGGGTCCCAGGTGGCGAAGCACATCCGGACGGCGGTGTCGGCGGACAGGCCCGCGACGGTCGCGGTGGCGAACCCGACGCCGGACAGCCCGCGCGCCCCCTCGAACAGCGCCGCGACCGCGATCATGCCGATGGCGGTGCCGGCGAACGCCAGCCAGGTCTGCGGGCCGATCGCCTGGGCGAGGAGCCGGACGGCGAACAGCCCGCCGACGCCGGCGAGCAGCAGCCCGCGCGGGCCCGCGGCGCGCCGCACCAGCGGCGCCGCGAACCCGGCGAGATAGACCGCGAGCACGGCGACCGCGGCCACGCCGGTGCCGGTGCCGTCGGCGAAGTGGTCGAGCTGGGGAAGCGAGAAGCGCAGGGTCTGCGCGAGCACCGCGACCGTGATCGCGATGAGCGTCAGCCGGGCGGGGCCCTGCGGGACGATCGACGGCCCCGGCGCTGCCGGGCCGCCGGTCTTGGTGCCTACCTCTGTGCTGGCCAATTGAACGAGTGCTCCCGGGGGACGAGCGGACCTTCGGGGGTGGCGGCGGCGCGGCACTGCGCGGCCCCTGCGGACTCTACGGCCCCGGCGGGCGCCGCGCGCGCGAAACCCGCCGTGAGCGGAACCGATCACACCGCCGGACGATCATACGGGCGGAGGCGGGCGGCACCGGCGGCGCCGCCCCGGCCGGGGGACGGAATCGACAACGGCCGGAGGCGATCCGAGGATCGCGCTCCGGCCGTCGTCGTGGCGGCCCGCGGGCCGCCGCCCGTCAGTGCGGGGTCAGTGACGGATCACTGGCCGCCGGACAGCTTCTCCCGCAGCGCGGCGAGCGCCTCGTCGGTGGCCAGCGCGCCACCGCCCGACTCGCTCTCCCCGCCGCCGGAGTAGGAGGTCTCGCCGCCGCCGGCGGCGGCGGGGCCGGTCTCGGCCTCCGCCTCGGCCTTGCGGGCCTCCTCGATCTGCTTGCGGTGGGCGTCGAAGCGGGCGCGGGCCTCGGCGTACTGCCGCTCCCAGGTCTCGCGCTGCTCGTCGAAGCCCGGCAGCCACTCGCCCGTCTCGGCGTCGAAGCCCTCGGGGTACTTGTAGTTGCCCTGCTCGTCGTACTCCGCCGGCATGCCGTACAGGGTCGGGTCGAAGTCCTCTTCCTCGATCCCCGCGGCGCCCTCGTTGGCCTGCTTGAGCGACAGGCTGATCCGGCGCCGGTCGAGGTCGATGTCGATGATCTTCACGAAGATCTCGTCGCCGACCTGGACGACCTGCTCGGGGATCTCCACGTGCCGCTCGGCCAGCTCGGAGATGTGCACCAGGCCCTCGATGCCCTCCTCGACGCGGACGAACGCGCCGAACGGCACCAGCTTGGTGACGCGGCCCGGCACGACCTGCCCGATCTGGTGGGTGCGGGCGAACTGCTGCCACGGGTCTTCCTGGGTCGCCTTGAGCGACAGGGAGACGCGCTCGCGCTCCATGTCGACGTCCAGGACCTCGACCGTGACCTCCTGGCCGACCTCGACGACCTCGGAGGGGTGGTCGATGTGCTTCCAGGACAGCTCGGAGACGTGCACCAGGCCGTCGACGCCGCCGAGGTCGACGAACGCGCCGAAGTTGACGATCGAGGAGACGACGCCCTTGCGGACCTGGCCCTTCTGCAGGGTGTTGAGGAAGGTCTGGCGGACCTCGCTCTGCGTCTGCTCCAGCCAGGCGCGGCGGGACAGGACCACGTTGTTGCGGTTCTTGTCCAGCTCGATGATCTTCGCCTCGAGCTCGCGGCCGACGTAGGGCTGCAGGTCGCGGACGCGGCGCATCTCGACCAGCGACGCGGGCAGGAAGCCGCGCAGGCCGATGTCGAGGATGAGACCGCCCTTGACGACCTCGATGACGGTGCCGGTGACGATGCCGTCCTCGTCCTTGATCTTCTCGATCGTGCCCCAGGCGCGCTCGTACTGGGCGCGCTTCTTGGACAGGATCAGACGGCCTTCCTTGTCCTCCTTCTGGAGGACGAGGGCCTCGACGTGGTCGCCCACGGCGACGACCTCGTTGGGGTCGACGTCGTGCTTGATGGACAGCTCACGCGAGGGGATGACGCCCTCGGTCTTGTAGCCGATGTCGAGGAGGACCTCGTCACGATCGACCTTGACGACAGTGCCCTCGACAATGTCGCCGTCGTTGAAGTACTTGATGGTCTCGTCGATCGCCGCGAGGAAGGCTTCCTCGGACCCGATGTCGTTGACCGCTACCTGCGGGGTGGTCGAGGTGGCCTCGGTGCTGCTCGTCATGTGTCGGCTGGCTCCGGTACGGACATGGAAGTCGTTATGGGTTGTGCGCGGAGGGCCGTCCGCCCTGCCGAGAACCGGAAGGAACGCGGTGCTGACCGCGTCAGTGAACCGAACCGATGTCGCCGACCTGACCGAGCGCGAGCCTGCTCCGTCCGAAGCGCGCGCAGGCCCACAGCGCAGCGATCAGAATATGGGACGCGGCGCGCCTGGTCAATCCGGTGCGGGCGCCGCCGGCCGGCGCGCATCAGTAGACCCGCGCCCAGGCCCGGTACGGCTTGCCCAGCCGGTCCTCGAGCATATTGGGAAACGTCACCGTGTTCGGGTCTCCGTCAGATGTGTACCGCTCATCGGGGTGCTTGTCCAGATAGTCGAGCCAGGCGGTCGAGCAGAACTGCTTGCAGTCGTCCTCTTTGACCTTGCCCTCGGACCGCACCCGGTCGATCGCCCACCGGTCGAACTTCCCGTCGAACGGCGACACCGACGGCCGCCACCCCGCCAGGAAGATCCCCTGGAAGGCGTACGAGCCGTCCTTCTTCTCCGCCCACGCCGCCTTGTGCGGGGCGACGCCGAACGGGTACGCGAACGTCGTCGTGTGCGTCCCGGTCATCTTGACGATCTCGTCCTCCATGCCGCCGATCTCCTTGTACACCTGGTCCTTGGACAGGTGCGACAGGTCGGGGTGCGACAGGGTGTGGTTGGCGATCTCGTACCCGTGCTGGGTGAGCCACTTCAGGCCCGCGGCGGCCTGCAGGCCGGTCATCCCGAACAGGTCCTTGTTCAGGTAGAACGTCGCGACCGGCCGGAACCCGGGGTTCTCCCGCGCCACCTGCTCGATGACGCCCACCGCCGTGTCGGGCTTCGGGTTGCCCTGCGCGTCCAGCCCGAAGTGCCCGGGCGTGCTGTCGTCGAAGGTCAGGACGACGGGGTGCTTGCCGGCGGGGACGTCGATCCATCCCTTGACGAAGTCGGCCGCGGTGATCGGCACGTACCCGTCCTTGGCGAGCCGCGTCAGCTCGTCGTGCAGCTCCTTGGTCGAGCGGTCCAGCGACTGCTGCGGCTTGACCATGATCCGGTGGTACATGATCACCGGGATCTGGCCCAGCTCGTCGGCCTTCACCTGCGCCGCCGCGGGCGTCGCCGCCGCGAGCCGCGCGGGCGCCGGCGGGCTCGCCGGCCCGCTCGGGGACGCCGCGG
>NZ_WBMR01000405.1 GCF_008923365.1 Actinomadura montaniterrae | reverse complement strand
GGCCTGCGGGTGGAAGGGCCGGCCGGGCGCGCGCGATCCGGTGTCTCGGAAGGTGCGCCGGCGATACCGGAGCGGTGCCGGGGGGCCGGGGTGTACCAGGCTCGGCGGGGTCAGCCGCGGTGGCGGCCGCCGCCCTCGCCGCGTCCGCCGCCCTCGCCGTGCTCGGCTTGCGTGCCGTCGTCGCGGGTGACCTCGACGCGCTCCCTGCGCAGCTCGCCGCGGACGGTCTGCTCGTCCTGGACCTGCTCGGTGCGGATCCGGACGCGCTCCACCGGGACGGTCTCCTTGGCCACCACCGGGCGCTCCTCGTAGAGGATGATCTCCTGGTCGTCCTCGGTGATGGTGACCTGGACGCCGGGCCGCCCGTCCGTGATCGGCTCCCGGTCGATCTTGATCTCCTCGTGGGTGACCGGGACGGTCCGCTCGACCATCTCCGTCTCCACCCACTTGCGCACGTGTACGCGGCCGGACTCGTGGCGCTCGGTCTCGATGCGCAGCCGCTCCTCGGACCGGGTGATCTCGGTCATCGGGGCGCCGGGCTGCGCGGGCAGCGGCTCGCCGCGCTTGTCGCGCTCGGGGTGGACGGCCATCCCGGCGGCGCCCGCGGTCCCGGCGGTCCCGGTGCCGCCGGCGGTTCCGGACGTTCCGGCCATGCCGGACGGCGCCCTGCCCTGCGCGCCGGTCGTGCCCTGGTCGGACGCGGCCCGTTCCCCGGCCATGCCCTTGCCACCGGCCGTGCCCTTCTCACCGGCCATGCCCTTGTCGCCGGCCATGCCCTTGTCGCCGGCCATCCGCTGGTCGCCGGACGTCCCCATGCCGGTGCCGCGGCCCTTGTCGCCCTCGGCGGCCTCCTCGGCCGTGCCCTCGCCGCCCTCGGTGCGGCGGCCGCTCGGCGGGCGCACGCCGTAGTGCCGGTACAGGTCGACGATCTGGGCGTGCGAGAGGTGCTCGTCGGCGTCCACGTTGGGCGCGCCCTTGATCGTCTCCTTGTCGTAGGGGACCTGGAGCATGTCCTGCGCCTTGCGGGCGCCGGACAGCGGGACGAAGCTCTCCCGCATCCCGAACCATCCGGTGTGCACCGTCACCCATTCCGGCGCGCCGGAGTCGTCGTTGAGGTAGACCTGCTTGACGGTGCCGACCTTGGCGCCGTGGGTGTCGGTCACGCTCATGCCCATGAGTTCCCGCACCTGTGTCTGCGTCTGCACCTTGAACACCCCCGAGTTGCCTGATTACCTCCTGATTTTTCCGGACCGGGCACCCGTAAACGCGTTTACCGAACTATGGACGGCGATTTGCCGGGCACTGACCGGACGACCCCCGCCCGCCCGGCCGCCATTTTCCGGAAGATGCGCAGATGGCCGCCTATTTGGCAATGGCGATATTCGCAACGTGGTGATCATTTTAGGCTGCACCGGTTTGCCTTTTCCGGCGCCGCGAAAGACTGACGGCTGGAGCGCGAAGGGCTGTACCGACACAGCCGCACCGACACATCGGAGAAATGGCATGGACGACGTCTCGCCCGCCGGACGCGGGCGGCGCACCGGAGCCTGGTGCGCCGCCGCCGCAACGGCCCTGTCCTGCACGGTCACCGGTGGCGCGATCACCGCGGGGGCCGCCGCCGCGCGGGCCGGCGAGGCGCCCGCGCGCCCGCCGGGCTGGTGCAGGCCGGACGGGGCGCTCACCGCGCGCGCGATGCCGCAGAAGATCAGGCTCTCCGAGTGCGACCTGCGCGGCCGGGTGGTGCGCGGCGAGAACGGGCTGGCCGCGACGGTCCCGTCCGACGGCACCTCGGTGACCGCGCACTCGCTGCGCACCGACGGCGCGTCCGAGCTGCGCGTCGAGGTGGACGAGGCGAAGGGCGAGATCACCCTCACCAGCACCGGGACGCGGGTGCCGCAGGGCCGGCCGCGCGAGTTCCGCGCGCCGATGGACGCCTGCCAGGACGACGCCTACCAGCAGGAACCGAGCAGGTGGCCGAAGGGCTCCACGATCGAGTGGCACTACTACCCGGGGACGGCGGGGCTGCCGATGTCGGGCGTGTCCACCGGGGTCTCCAACATGTTCAACGCCAGGACCGACTGCAACGCGGCGCACGCGTTCGCGCCGCCGCCGGACGTCTCGGAGAAGTACGCGGGCCAGACGACGACGTCGCCGAACCTGACCGCGGGCGGCGTCTGCGGCGACCGCGACGGGACGAACGTGTCCGGCTGGGAGTCGATGCCGGGCGCGGAGGCGAACGTCCTCGCGGCGACCTGCACGTGGTTCCGGGGCGCGACGACGATCGAGAGCGACACCGCGCTGCAGACGCAGGGGAAGAAGTGGTGGCCGGGCCCGCAGGACGGCTCGTCCTGCCCGGCGGGCAGCTACGACGCCGCGGCCGTCACGACGCACGAGACGGGCCACATGCTCGGCCTCGGGCACGTCGAGGGGTCGCAGCACTCCGGGCTGACGATGGCGCCGACCGTCGCGGCCTGCGACGACGACCCGGCCACCCTCGGGAGGGGCGACTACGCCGGGCTGATCGCGCTGTACGGGGCCCGCTCGTCGTCCGCCTGACCGGAATCCGCCGCCGGGTTCATTTCCTCATCTTCCCGACGACGACGATGCGGTGCCGGTCCGAGCCCTTCGGGGTGCAGCTGATGAGCGTGACGTAGGCGCCGTCCGGGGCTTTTCCGGGCTTGAACGGCACGGGTTCGAGGGCGCGCCGGTCGGTCGGCTTGATGATGTGCCTGCCGCGCACCCGGTAGACGTAGGTCTTGTGGTGCGCCTTCAGGACGATCCGGTCGCCGCGCCGCAGCTGGTCCAGCCGGCCGAACGGGTGCAGCCAGGTGGTGCGGTGCCCCAGCAGGACGGCGTTGCCAGTAGCCCCCGGCAGGGCCGTCCGCGGGTAGTGGCCGACGCCCTTGCTGAGCATGCGCTCGGAGACGCCCTCGCGCACCTTGATCTTCAGGTGGATCCGCTTGATCGTGATGGTGGCGATCACCTTCCCGATCCGCGGCCGGGCGGCGCGCCGGCCCGAGTACCGGCCCGCGGGCATGGCGGTGTGGCGGGCGGTCTGCCCGGACTCCCCCGCCGAGGTCCCGGACGGCGCGGCGTGCGCCGCCGGAATCCCTGCGGCCACCACGCACCCGGCGGCCGCCATGCACCCGGCGGCCATCAGGCACCCGGCGGCGAGGAGCGCCGCTGCGGGCCGCGTTCGGGCGGGCGGGCGACGTAACGCCGTCCCGCCCCGGGCCCGGCCGTCCCGCCTTCCGTCGTTCGCTGTCCCTTCGTTCACTGCCTTCGCCTCCTGCATCCGTCCGTCTCCCAGCGATCAGAGGCCGGGCGGCGCGGCCCGCACGGGAGGGCCGCGCCGCCCGGACGCGGGGAGGGGGCGGCACGTCTGCCGCCCCCTCGCCATCGGCTCGGCCGACCGCGCGGATCGTCATCCGGGCCGGCCGTGACTCACTTCGTCAGCGGGGTGCCGAGCTTGACCGGCGCCTCGTTGCCCTGCGGCAGCTGCGTGCCGACCTGGCCGGGCGTCACGTTCGCGACCGGCCTGGCGATCCGGGTGACCTTGCCCAGCAGCTCCTGCACGGCGGGCATGCCGTCGGCGCTGCGGTAGTCCGGGCCCATCGCGATGCGCTCGCTCGTCCCGCGCAGGGTCGACGGCAGCTTGTGGTGCCCGGCCGCCGGACGGTGCTTGGCCGGCTTGTAGGGCTTGTGGTGCGGCTTCTTGTGGTGCGGCTTCTTCGGGAAGTGCTTGATCGGCGGCCGCTTGTGGTGCTTGCCGCCGGTCGTGACGGACGCCCCGCCCTTGCAGCCCGCCTGCGCGATGCCGAGGATCGCGCCGATCGCGTTGCCGCAGACGTTCACGGGCGCGGAGATCGGCGCGTACACCTGGTTGCCGCCGAGGATGGACAGGTTCCCGGACGTCTTCATGTCCGGGCGGTCGTCGCCCTTGCGCTCGACGGAGGCGCCGCCCTTGCAGCCGGCCTGGGTGATCCCCGCGATGAGGGAGATCGCGTTGCCGCACACGTTCACCGGCACGGAGATCGGCGCGTACACCTGGTTGCCGCCCAGGATGGACAGGTTCCCGGACGTCTGCATGCCGTGCCCGTGCCCGTGGCCGCCGCCCCAGCCGCCGTCCCAGCCGCCCATGCGGCCGTTGCCCGCGGCGGCGGGTGCCTGCGCGGGAGCGTCCGCGGGAGCCTGCGCGGGGACGTCCGGGGGCGT
>NZ_WBMR01000404.1 GCF_008923365.1 Actinomadura montaniterrae | reverse complement strand
ATCCGCGCGACGGCCGGGAGCGGGCGGCGCAGCCAGGCCGTCAGCAGCCCGTTGCGGATCTCCCGGCGGCGCCGCGCCGACGGGTTCCGGCCGCTCTGCGACGGATGGTGGTGCACGACCAGCTCGGGGACGTAGGCGAGGTCCCAGCCCGCGGCGGCCAGGTCGAGGGCGAGGAGCTCCTCCTCGCCGGCGAAGTGCAGCACGTCGGAGAAGCCCCCGGCGTCGAGGTAGGCGTCGCGGCGGACGATGGCCGAGCAGGCGAGAAAGCCGAGGACGGCGGGTCCGGGCACGCCCTCCGGCTGCCCGAGCGGCGACCGGCCCATCGCCTCCGACACCGGCTCCAGGTGCTCGTCCTCGCCGACGAGGACGCGGGCGGCCAGCAGCGCCGTCCGCGGGTGGGCGTCGAGGATCTCCACGGCCCGCTCCAGCGCTCCCGGCGCCCACCAGGAGTCGTCGTCGGCGAACGCGACATAGCGGGTCGCCGCCTCCCGCACGCCGACGTTGCGGGCGGCGGCGCCGAGGTTGCGCCGCAGCCGCAGCACCCGCGCGCCGGCGGCCTCGGCGACCTCCGCGGTGCCGTCGGCGGAGCCGTTGTCGGCCACGATCACCGGCGCGGTGTGCCGGCCGAGGCTGTGGCGGAGTTCGGCGGCGCGGTCGCGGGTCGCGACCACGATCGTGACATCGGGCATGGTCTCCCCCGCTCCCATCAGCTGACGTACCGGCGCGCCTTGGAGGTCCGCTGCGCCTCCTCCAGGCTGCGCAGCCTGGTCTCGACGTCGCGCGGCAGCGTGCGGCGCTCCCGGGCGACCCAGCGCAGCCCCGCGGCCGCCTCGGCGAGCGCCCCCGCGGTGACGCGGTCGCGCGGCAGCGTGCGCAGCAGCCCGGCAGTGCGGCGGAACGCGACGGGCAGCGGGCGGCGCAGCCAGGTGAACCACAGCGTGTTGCGGATGCCGTGCCGGCGCCGCAGGTGCGCCTCGCGCAGCGGGGACGGCTCGTGGTGCACGACGACGTCCTCGGCGTAGCAGAGGTGCCAGCCGAGGGCCATCAGGTCGGCGCTGAGCAGTTCCTCCTCGCCGCCGAGCCACAGCCGGGCCGAGAACCCGCCGGCCTCCCGGAACGCCTCGGCCCGCAGCATCGACGCGCCCGCCAGGAACGAGCCGAGCGCGGGCCCGGGCAGCCAGGACGGTCCCGGGACGGGCGAGTCGCGCAGTTCCGGGACGATCGGGTCCTCGCGTCCGCCGGGCTCGACCAGGATCCGCCCGGTCACCACGGCGAGCCGCGGGTGGGCGTCCAGCAGGCCCGCGGCGCGCGGCAGGGCGTCCGGCTCCCACCAGGTGTCGTCGTCGCAGAACGCCACGTACGGGGTGCGGACGTGGTCGACCGCGAGGTTGCGGGCGACGGCGCCGAGGTTGCGCTGGGACCGGATCAGCCGGAAGGCGGGGAACTCCGCGGCGACGGCGTCGGGCGTCCCGTCCCGCGAGGCGTTGTCCACCACGATGACGGGGGGCGGCCCGGGCAGGGCGTGCAGCCGGGCGAGCGTCGCCAGCAGCGAGCGCCGCCGGTCCCGGGTGATGACGACGAGGGTGCAGCGCATGGCACGCCCCGTACCCGCCGCCCCCGCGCCCATGTCCGCCCTACGCCTTGAAAGCCGACAAACGCTGCACGCTTCGCGACCTGCATAAATCCCACCTCAACTGTCAGTTCGCTCACTAGGGACTTTTGCTGGCACAGCGTTTAGAGCCGGACTTCCCGGTAATGCACGAAATCACCTATAGAGGATTCGCTCCCATCGGGATCCCGGGCCGATGCCCACGACGGACGGCATCCGCCACTCCACCGAACGCTGCGCCGAAACGGGGCTCATCTATGCGCGTGCTCGGAATCAACGCGATCTTCCATGACCCGGCCGCCGCCCTCGTGGTGGACGGGACGGTCGTGGCCGCGGCGGAGGAGGAACGCTTCAGCCGCCGCAAGCACGGGAAACGGCCGGTCGCCTTCTCCGCCTGGGAACCACCGGAGCAGGCGGCCCGCTGGTGCCTGGAGCGCGCCGGGCTCGAGCCCGGCGACCTCGACGCCGTCGCCTACTCCTACGATCCCGACCTGGTCGAACCCGGCCTGGACGGCCACGACGAGCAGTGGGAGCGGCTGCGGACCCTGTACGCGCGCCGCGCCCCGAACTTCCTCGCCGCCGCCCTGCCCGGGCTCGACCCCGGGATCGTCCGGTACGTCCCGCACCATGTGGCGCACGCCGCGTCCGCCGCCCTGGCCGCGCCGCGGCCCTGCGACGGCGACGTCCTCGTCCTGGACGGCCGGGGCGAGTCCCACTCGCACCTCGCCGGCACCTACTCCGGTGGCGAGCTGACCCCGCTGCACGCGCAGCGCCTGCCGCACTCGCTCGGCCTCATGTACGAGGACCTCACCGAGCATCTCGGATTCCTGCGCTCCAGCGACGAGTACAAGGTGATGGCGCTGGCGTCCTACGGCGAGCCGCGCTTTCTCGACGAGCTGCGCGAGCACGTGCGGGCGACCGGCGACGGCGGCTTCGCGGTCGCGCCGATCGACTGGGGCGCGCTCGCGAAGGCCCGCTCGTCCGAGGGCGAGTGGACCCGCGACCACGCCGACCTCGCGGCGAGCGTCCAGGCGCGGCTGGAGGAGGTGCTGCTCGACCTGGCGACGTGGCTGCACGGGCGGACCGGCTCGCGGCGGCTGATGCTCGCCGGCGGCGTCGCGCTGAACTGCGTGGCGAACTCGCGGCTCGCCGCGGACGGGCCCTACGACGACATCTGGGTGCAGCCCGCCGCGGGCGACGCGGGCACCGCGCTCGGCGCCGCGCTGCACCTCGCGCAGGACGGCGGCGACGCCGTCACCGCGATGCCCGGCGCCGACCTCGGCCGCCAGTGGGACGACGCCTCGATCGCGCGGTACCTCGACACCGCCAAGGTGCCGTACGAGCGTCCGCCCGACGTCGCCGCCGCCGTGGCCGAGGCCCTGGCCCGCAACGAGATCGTCGCCTGGTTCCAGGGCCGCTCGGAGTTCGGCCCGCGCGCGCTTGGACACAGGTCGCTGCTCGCCCATCCCGGCCACGCCGCCAACATCGAGCGGCTCAACGACGTGAAGGGACGCGAGCAGTTCCGGCCCATCGCCCCGATGGTCGCGCTGGAGCACGCCGCCGAGATCTTCGACGGCCCGATCCCGAGCCCTTACATGCTTTTCGTCCATGACGTCCGGCCGGAGTGGCGGGAGCGGATCCCCGCCGTCGTCCACGTGGACGGCACCGCCCGGATCCAGACGGTCGCGAGCGGCCACGAGCCGCTCGTCGCGCGGCTGCTGGAGGAGTTCCGGCTGCGCACCGGCCTGCCGGTCCTCGTCAACACCAGCCTCAACACCGCCGGACGGCCCATGGTGGACGATCCGCGGGACGCGCTGGAGTGCTTCGGCTCCGCGCCGGTGGACCTGCTGGCGATCGGCCCGTTCGTCGTCCGCCGCCGGGAGGTGCGCGCCCGATGAGCTGCACCGTCGTCGTCCCGACGATCGGCCGGCCGAGCCTGCGCACCGTCCTGGAGGCGCTGCTGGACTCGATCGCCGGCGGCCTGGAGCCCGCCCCGCACGAGATCATCGTGGTGGACGACCGGCCCGCGCACGGCGCGCCGCTGCCGCTGCCGGACTCCGGCGGGCGGCGGATCCGGGTCATCCGCTCCGGCGGGCGCGGGCCGGCCGCCGCGCGCAACGCCGGGTGGCGCGCCGCCGCCACCGAATGGGTCGCCTTCCTGGACGACGACGTCGTCCCCGACGCCGGCTGGACGCGGCGGCTCGCCGCCGACCTCGCCGGGCTGCCGCCGAAGGTCGCCGGCTCGCAGGGCCGCGTCACCGTGCCGCTGCCGGACGGCCGCCGCCCCACCGACTGGGAGCGCAACACCGCCGGGCTCGCGGACGCCGACTGGATCACCGCCGACATGGCCTACCGGCGCGGTGTCCTCGCCGAGCTGGGCGGCTTCGACGAGCGGTTCCGCCGCGCCTACCGCGAGGACGCCGACCTCGCGCTGCGCGCCCTGGCCGCCGGGCACGACCTGGTGAGGGGCGAGCGGCACGTGACGCATCCGGTGCGTCCGGCCGGGTTCTGGGCCTCGGTCCGCGCGCAGGCCGGGAACGCCGACGACGTCCTCATGTGGCGCGTCCACGGCTCCGGCTGGCGGGCCCGCGCGGGCGAGGGCAAGGGCCTGCTGCGCCGGCAC
>NZ_WBMR01000403.1 GCF_008923365.1 Actinomadura montaniterrae | reverse complement strand
CCGCTTCCGGCCGCCGCGCCGCGGACCGCTTCCCGCCGTCCCGCTTCGCCGGAGCGCCGCGTCCCGCGGTCTCCGCGCCGGCGTTCGCCTCGCTGCCGCCCGGAGCGTCCGCCGGGGGGCGCGCGGCACCCGCCGCGACGACCACCATCGGGTCCGGCTCCCCGCGGATCCACACCCGCGCCAGCGTCACGACCGCGTCCACCGGACGTTCCCGGCCGAGGAACCGCACCGGCACCCGCCGCCGCCGTCCCGTCCGCACCACGGCGGCCAGCTGCGACCGGACCGCCGCGCGGGTCGCCAGATCGCAGAACGCCGTGAACTGCTTGCCGGAGACATAGCCGGACGAGGTGCCCAGCAGCTCCGCCGCCTGGCGGTTCACCCGCCGGACGCTGGTGTTGCGGTCCAGCAGGAACAGCGGCACGGGCGCGTCCTGGAAGACCGTCCGCAGCACCCGGCGCTCGTTCTCCGCCGCGTTCGAGCCGCCCTGCTCGGCGCCCTGGTCCGCGCCGAGGGTGCGCAGCGCCGTCACCGCCAGCTCGAGCTCCGTCAGCGCCGCGTCCAGGGTGGCCCGCAGGTCGGCCTCGGGCATGCCGGAGGCCTGGCGCAGCTCACCGATGCGCCCCTCGAGATCCGAGATCTCCCGTACCAGGGACTCGGGTTCGAGCTGATCGGGCTGATCGTGCAACGGGTCTCCCTCTGTGCCCCGAGGCGAGGCCGGACAGGACCGGCTTCGCGGCTCCGGTCATCCGGACCGCAGTCTCGGCGACTGCATCTCGCAGCCTATGCGGTCACCTCCGTGCTCCTGGCGCGGACCTAGCGGAGCCCCTGGTCACCGACGATCCGCTGAGCCAGTGCGGTCAGTTTCACATGCCTGGTCTGGGAGATGCGGCGCATCTCCGCGAAAGCCTCGTCCGCGCCGCAGCCGAGCGCGTGCATCAGGATCCCCTTGGCCTGGTCGACGACGGCCCGCGCCTCCACCGCCTCCTGCAACTGCCTGGCGGTCCGGTGCACGTCGTCGTACTGCTGCGCGTTCGACATCGTCGCGCTGCCCTGCGCCAGCAGCAGCGAGACGAGCGCGAGCCGGTCCGGCCCGAGCGACTTCGGCGTCACCCCGTACAGCGTCAGCGTGACCAGGACGGGCGGGTTCAGGTGCGGGGACGTGGTGAAGCACCGCACGCCGCGGCGCAGCATGTCCGACACCGCCTCCGGCCAGCGGGTCTCGACGAGGATGTCGTCGCAGCTCACCGTGCGGCGGTCCATGACGACGTCGAAGATCGGGCCGCGTCCCCGGGACAGCTGCCGGTCGGTGACCTCGGCGAGGTCGGGGTGGCTGGCGGCGGCGGCCAGCGGCTCGGGGCGCTCGGCGTCCGGCGAGGGCAGCTCGTCCGGCGCGACCTCCCCGGCCGCCTCCGGGAGGCCGGGGTCGGCCGCGCTCCGCCCAGAGGCGTCCTGCTGCTTCGGGACGCGCGGGACGTCCGGGGGCCGCGGCGCCGGATCCGGCCCGGCGCCGAGCGCGGCGACCGCGACGGGGTCCCCGAGGGACGCCGGCGGCATCGCCCAGCGCACGCACGCGGCGCCCGCGCACCCGTGCACGGCGCGCGACGCCAGCTCGGCCACCCGGTGCAGGGTGCCGACGTCGGAGGACTCCCCGACCACCCCCAGCCGGGCGATCTCCACGGCGAGCTGGTCGGTGAGCACCGTTTCGGTTGGAGCCACGCTTATGACGTTATCCTGCGCCACGTCATGCCGGGGATGGCCGCCCGCCCCGGAGTACACGGACCGCCGGCGCCGCGTCGGTTGCGGGCGGCGCGGGGGTCGCCGGGGTCGCCGGGGTCGCGGGGGTCGCGGGCGGCGCGGGGGTCGCGGTGGGGGTTCAGTTGTTCGGCGGGGCCTTGCTGATCTCGGGGAGCGGGCCGCGCTGCCCGTCCGCCACCGCGAGATCGCCGATCGAGACGATGCCCACGGGCCGCCGCCCGCCGTCCACCACCGGCAGCCGCCGGACGGACCGCTCGATCATCAGCCGCGCCGCCGTCTCGGTGTCGTCCTCGGGGTGCAGGGTGCACAGCTCCGCGGTACAGACCTCCCCGAGCGGCGTCAGCGATGTGTCGCGGCTCTCCGCGACGGCGCGCACCACGATGTCGCGGTCGGTGACCATCCCGCACAGCTGCCCCGCATAGGTGACCAGCACGTCGCCGATCCCCTCGTCCCGCATCACCCGGGCCGCCTCGTACAGCGTCGCGTCCAGCGGCAGTGCCTGTGGGGCCGGGGTCATGACGTCGCTGACCCGTCGTGGCATCGCGCGCACATCCTCTCGAATAACCGGCGGCTCGCGTGGCCCGTGTGCGCGCCTTACCCACGGTCGGCCCGCCTATGCGGACGGTCTCGATGACCTGGGCCGGACGCGCATCAGAACGCGAACACCGTGCCGGTGCGGGAGTGCATCACGCAGTCGTTGGCGTAGTGGGCGTGGAACGACACGGGGTTGCCGTGCCAGCGGCCCTTCGCCTCCGCGACGACGGGCGCGTAGACGTCGGTGCACATCCGTCCGTCCGGCGCGTGCGCGAACTTCCCGCCGGAGCCGGCGAGCTCGGAGCAGGCCCGGGCGGCTTCCGGGTGCCGGCCGCCCGGAGGGTCGCAGGAGAGGGTCACCGCGTGCGTCCCCGAGGCGTTGCGCCCCGGATGGGTCAGCGTGAGCTGGAGGGACGTCGTCCCGGCGCCGTGGTGGTGCGCGGGGACGGCGGGCGAAAGGGCGATCACGGCGCCCGTGATGGCGGCGATGAGGTTCGACATGGCTACTCCCGACGGTCGGAGGGACCATCGCTCAATGTATCCATGCGACTACCGAGCGTGCAGGGAAACGGACGATCCCGCGGTCACGGGGTAACCGCGGGATCGAGTCGGAAGGTTCGAAGGTTCGAGAGCGGGGGGCGGCGCCGGGTCAGGCGGCGAGGGTGTGCGCGGCCCGCTTGTGGCCCGCGAGGGCCTCGCGGAGCTGCTTGCGGCCGCGGTGCAGGCGGGACATCACCGTGCCGATGGGGGTGCCCATCATCTCGGCGATCTCCTTGTAGGGGTAGCCCTCGACGTCGGCGAGGTAGACGGCGTCCCGGAAGTCCTTCGGCAGCGCGCGCAGCGCGTCGATCACCTCGGAGTCGGGGATGCGGTCCAGCGCCTCGGACTCGGCGGACCGGAAGCCGGACGAGTGCGCCTCGGCCTGCGCGATCTGCCACTCCTCCAGCTCCTCGGAGCCGGCCCGCTGGGGCTCGCGCTGCTTCTTGCGGTAGGTGTTGATGAAGTTGTTGGTGAGGATCCGGTGCAGCCACGCCTTGAGGTTCGTGCCCTCCTGGAACTGGTGGAAGTTCACGTAGGCCTTGGCCAGGGTCTCCTGGACGAGGTCCTCGGCGTCGGCGCTGTTGCGCGTCATCCGCACGGCGCTGGCGTACAGCGGGTCCGCCAGGGGCAGGACGTCGCGCTCGTAGCGCCGGGTGTTGTCGAGGCCCTCGGTGTGCTTGGCGGCGGCCGGAACGCGCGCGGCGGGCTTGCGGACGGGCATGGTGACAGCGGTCATCATCGCTCCCCGTGGTCGTGACCCCGTGAGGGGCCGGTTGCTGGCGCGTGCTCGGCGGCACGCGCGTGCCGGGCGGAATGACCGCCCCCCGTACAGGTGGTACGCGCCACCGTTCCCGACGGGTTCGGGCCGGCGTTTGGCACGGTCCAGCGACGTGGTCCTCGCGGAGTCGTGCGCGTCTCCGGGGGGAGACGGTCCGGCGTGGTCAGGGGCTCGGCTCCGCGGCGGCGCGGGCCGGGCGGCGGGTGCGCGGGCCGGTGGTGCCAGAGCGACCCCGGGGTCCGGGACGTCGCGGGCGTGCTCGGTCGGGCGCATCCACGCTTCAGTGGCTTCCCGCTAGGTAAGACGCCGGGAGGGGGCCGGAAGGTTGCGTGGCGTCCGTCACATACCGTGGCGTGTCGGCCGAACCGGGCCCGATGTGGCGCTATAAGCGGCTTTTCGGCGACTTTCGGGCGCCTGTTCGGCGGTGGGCGGTGGGCGGCGGGCGGCGTCAGGAGGGCAGGTGTCCGGCCAGGACGGCTCCGACGAGCCGCTCCGCGAACTCCTCGGGCGCCTCCGGGAGCCGGGCGCCCGCCGCGACCGCCTCCGGCCCCGCGAGCCGGATCAGGAACGCGTGCTGCTGGCAGCCGCCGAGCAGGGCGGCGGCGATGGCCGGCGCCGGAGCGCCCGGCGCCAGCCGGCCGGCCCGCTGCTCCGCCTCCAGGTAGCCGATCAGCGCGGCGTGCCCGAGGACGGGCCCGGCCACCGGGCCTCCGAGCGGACCGGCCGGCGGCCCGCCGGGGGAGCCGGGCGGG
>NZ_WBMR01000402.1 GCF_008923365.1 Actinomadura montaniterrae | reverse complement strand
AGGGCGGCGGGCGCGGCGGGCCCGGTGCGCGCGTCGCTCATGGGGGGATGGCCGGCGGCGCCGGGCTAGGCGGTGCCGGCGGACTCGTCGCCGGCCTCGCGGTCGGCGGCGGCGGCCTTGGCGGCCTGCGCCCGCTCCCACTCCTGCTGCTTGAGGTCGGCCTCGCGGGGCGCCTGGATCTTCCTCATCTGCTTGTTCATCGAGCGGACGAGGAACACCAGCGCGACCAGCAGCGCCAGGAACACCCCGAAGCCGAGGAAGCCGGGGCTGACCGTGTCGTTGTTGAGCGGAATGGCGTGGGCGAGCGGAAGCACTACAGACACACCTTCTCCCGGATGCCGGCGAACAGGTCGCCCTCCGGCAACTCGGTGTCGACCAGGGACCTGGCCAAATGGTAGTCCTCGGTCGGCCATGCCTCGCGCTGGACGTCCAGCGGGACGCGGAACCAGAACCCGTTGGGGTCGATCTGGGTCGCGTGCGCGAGCAGCGCCCGGTCCCGGGTCTCGAAGTGGTCCGCGCACGGGACGCGGGTCGTGACCTCCCACGTCGCGCGCTTCTCCTTCTCCTCCTCGAAGCGCTCGATCCACTCGTGGTACGGCGACTCCAGGCCCGCCTTCTCCATCGCGGTGTGCAGCGCGAGGATGCGGTCCTTGCTGAACGTCATGTGGTAGTAGAGCTTCAGCGGCTGCCACGGCTCGCCCGCGTCCGGGTAGCGGTCCGGGTCGCCGGCGGCCTCGAACGCCTCCACCGACACCTCGTGGCACTTCACGTGGTCGGGGTGCGGGTAGCCGCCCTTCTCGTCGTAGGTCAGCATCACGTGCGGGCGGAACTCGCGGACGGCGCGCACCAGCGGCTCGCTCGCGGTCTCCAGCGGCTCCAGCGCGAAGCAGCCCTCCGGCAGCGGCGGCAGCGGGTCGCCCTCGGGGAAGCCGGAGTCGACGAAGCCGAGCCAGCGCTGCCCGACGCCGAGGATCTCGCGGGCCCGCGCCATCTCCGCCTCGCGCACCTTGCCGATGTCGGCCTTGACCTCCGGGCGGTCCATCGCCGGGTTGAGGATGTCGCCGCGCTCCCCGCCCGTGCAGGTGACGACCAGGACCTCCACGCCCTCCGCGACGTACTTGGCCATCGTGGCCGCGCCCTTGCTGGACTCGTCGTCGGGGTGGGCGTGCACGGCCATCAGGCGCAGCGGTTCGGCGCCCCCGTCCGGCCCGGCGCACGTCGTATCGTCGATGACCTCGGACACCTGGGGTTCTCCCTCTCAGCGAGCAGTTCTTACCGTGAAGGCGGACCCCGGTTCGGAGCACCCGCGCCTACAGACGAGAATTGTCCCTGACAACGTCCGCACCCCGCACGGAGATTCCCCGCGATGACGACGAGCGTGCCGGCGCCCGAGGCGCCCGCCGAGCCCAAGCGCGGCCGGCTCGGCCTGGTGATCATCGGGATCGTGTGCGCGGTCGCCGCGGGCGGCTTCGGGTTCATCGCCGCGCACGTGGGGCAGACCCCGGGCATCGACGCGCAGCTGATCACCTATGACGCGCGCCCCGCCTCCATCGAGGTGAACTTCTCCATCGCCAAGCCGAAGGAGGACGTGGTGCACTGCACGCTGCAGGCCTTCGACGAGAACATGACCGTGATCGCGAAGAAGGACGTCACGGTCCCGGCGGGGACGTCGAAGGCGGGCATGTCGGAGACGCTGCCGACGCCGCACAAGGCGACCAGCGCCCAGCTGCAGGGCTGCCGGAAGGCGTGACGCCGCGGCGGGCGGCCGCGCCCGGATCGTCCGTTCGGCGGGCGAAACCCGATTGGCCGGTTGCACACGCCGAGTTCAGGGAACCTTTACCCGCACACACCGGATAGGCTAGAGGTTTCACCCGGCCGCACTTCATGTCGATGTGGCGCCCGCCCGGAAGGGCCGGCGAGGATCGCAACATGTGGATGAGGAGTACCCGTGACCGAGACCCGCGCTGACAACGTCACCTGGCTGACCCAGGAGGCGTACGACCGGCTCAAGGCTGAGCTGGACCACCTGTCGGGCCCGGGCCGCATCGAGATCGCTCAGAAGATCGAGGCGGCGCGGGAGGAAGGCGACCTGCGCGAGAACGGCGGCTACCACGCGGCCAAGGAGGAGCAGGGCAAGATCGAGGGCCGGATCCTCCAGCTCCAGGGCATCCTGGAGAACGCCCGCGTGGGCGAGGCGCCGCGCACCGAGGGCGTCGTCGGCCCCGGCATGACCGTCACGGTCACCTTCGAGGGCGACGACGAGGAGGTCACGTTCCTGCTGGCCTCCCGCGAGGAGGTCGGCGCGCCCATCGACGTCTACTCGCCGAAGTCGCCGCTCGGCGCGGCCATCAACGGCAAGAAGGTCGGCGACAAGGCCACCTACACGCTGCCGAACGGCCGCAGCATGACCGTCGAGATCCTCGACGCGACCCCCTACGGCGGCTGACGCACAGCCGCGATCGCCGCTCCCCGAGCGGCGTCACCGGCCGGGAACCACATCGCGGTCCGCCGTCCCGTTCACCGGGGCGGCGGACCGTCGTTTTGCCCCGGGCCGCTCCTGCGTCCCGCCGCCTCCCTGACGAGGGGGAGGGTGCGGTACGGGATCTGGGTGGCGAGGGAGATCACCGAGGAGGCCCGCTCCACGCCGGCGACGTCCACGAGGACGTCGATGACGCGCTGCAGGTCGGTGTTGCTGCGCGCGACGATGCGGCAGAGCATGTCGCCGGGGCCGGTGATCGTGTGCGCCTCGATCACCTCGGGGACCTGGGCGAGGCGGCGGGCGACGGGGTCGTGGCCGCCGGCCTGCCGCAGCTGCAGGGTGACGAACGCGGTGACGCCGTAGCCGAGCGCCGCCGGGTCGATCTCGGGGCCGAACCCGGCGATGACGCCGTCGCGCGACAGCCGGTCCAGGCGGGCCTGGACGGTGCCGCGGGCGACGCCGAGGCGGCGGGACGCCTCCAGCACGCCGACGCGGGGCTCGGCGGTGAACATCTCGATCAGCCGGCCGTCCAGTTCGTCGATGGGCACGGCGTCCTCCCGGGACTCCTGTGGTCCTGGTCACGCTGTACAGAGCGACCGGTCGTCTGTCCGGCTTACTGTACAGATTGTGCAGTGATTTCGACGACTCTTGCGCACCTTGTAGGCGCATGTCCAGATTGGTGGGCATGGATGAGTTTCCGGTCAAGGGCATGGACGCCGTCGTGTTCGCCGTGGGCAACGCCAAGCAGGCCGCCCACTACTACTCGACCGCCTTCGGGATGCGCCGGGTCGCCTACCGCGGCCCGGAGAACGGCAGCCCGGACGAGGCGGTGCACGTGCTGGAGTCGGGCGGCGCCCGGTTCGTGTTCCGCGGCCCGGTGAAGGCGGGCACCGCGATCGGCCGGCACATCGCCGAGCACGGCGACGGGATCGTCGACCTGGCGATCGAGGTGCCGGACGTCGAGCACGCCTACCGGCACGCGCTCGCCAAGGGCGCGACGGGGCTGGAGGAGCCGCACGTCCTGGAGGACGAGCACGGCAAGGTGACGATCGCGGCGATCGCCACCTACGGCGAGACCCGGCACTCGCTGGTCGACCGCTCCAACTACACCGGCCCGTACCTGCCGGGCTTCGCGGCCGCCGACCCGATCGTCGAGCCGCAGGACAAGCGGTTCTTCCAGGCGATCGACCACTGCGTCGGCAACGTCGAGCGCATGGACGAGTGGGCCGAGTTCTACCACCGCGTCATGGGCTTCACCGACATGGCCGAGTTCGTCGGCGACGACATCGCGACCGAGTACTCGGCGCTGATGTCGAAGGTCGTCGCGGACGGCACCCGGAAGGTGAAGTTCCCGCTGAACGAGCCGGCGGAGAGCAGGCGCAAGTCGCAGATCGACGAGTACCTGGAGTTCTACGGCGGGCCGGGCGTGCAGCACATCGCCCTCGCCACGAACGACATCCTCGCGTCGGTCGACCGGATGCGGGCCGCGGGCGTGGAGTTCCTGGAGAGCCCCGACTCCTACTACGAGGACGCCGAGCTGCGCGAGCGCATCGGGCGGGTGCGGGTGCCGATCGAGGAGCTGCAGAAGCGCCGCATCCTGGTCGACCGGGACGAGGACGGCTACCTGCTGCAGATCTTCACCAAGCCGGTGCAGGACCGTCCGACGGTGTTCTTCGAGCTGATCGAGCGGCACGGGTCGCTCGGCTTCGGCAAGGGCAACTTCAAGGCGCTGTTCGAGGCGATCGAGCGCGAGCAGGAGCGCCGCGGCAACCTGTGACGCGGCCGCCGCGCGGGCTGCGACGCGGTCGCCGCGCGGCCGTGACGCGCCGCAGCGCGGCTTGACCGGCCCGGGGACGGCCGGTGTCCGGGGCCGGTCAGGGCCGCGGCGGGCGGG
>NZ_WBMR01000401.1 GCF_008923365.1 Actinomadura montaniterrae | reverse complement strand
CCTCGCCACGGCCGCGGCCGTCCTGGACGTGCTGGCCGACGGCCCGCTGCGCCACCTCGACCAGTGGGTGTTCTCCGGCGGCCTGCCGCCCCGCACCGGCGCCTGGCACTGGACGTGGCGGACGATCGTCAACGGCGGCCAGTACTGGATCGTCGGGAGCCTCGCCGGGGTCACCGCGGTCACCGCCGCGTGGCGGCGCCGCAGCGTCCCGCTGCTGCTGCGCGCGGGCGTCTGGCTGGCCTGCACCGAGCTGGTCGTGCGCGCCGCGCAGGTGCTGTTCGCCCGGACCGCGCCGCTGTACGGCGAGGACGAGATGTTCGCCGCCGGGCACCTGTCGTTCCCGTCCGGGCACGCCGCCAACGCCGCCGCCTGCCTGCTGTTCATCGCCGCGATGGCCGGCGCGCCGCGCCGCTGGACGATCGCCGCGCACGCCCTGGCCGCGCTGGTCGCCGTCGCCGTCGTCGCGCTCGGCTACCACTGGCCGACCGACGCGCTCGCCGGCTGGGGGATCGGCACGCTGCTGGCCTGCGCCGCCCGCGTCCTGGTCGTGCCGGGCGAGCCCGCCCGCGACGGACGGCCCCGCGACGGACGGCCCCGCGCCGGCCGGTCTCGCGCCGGCCGGTCTCGCGCCGGGGCGGTCACCGCCGCCCCCGCCGACGACGCCTGACCCGCGCCCGCCTCACCCCCCGCTCGGAGGCGGGCCCGGACCTCACTCCTGCGCGGCGGACTCGGCGAGCAGCGCGGCCAGCTCCCGCGGCTTGGAGAACATCGGCCAGTGCCCGGTCGGCAGCTCCCGGTACGTCCAGCCCGGCCCGGCCATCGGCGCGAACACCGGATTGCCGCCGGCCGCCATCTGCTTCACCGCCGGGAGCGGGATGGTGCACAGGACCAGCGTGCGCGGCGTGTCCGGCAGCGGCTCGGGCCGCTCGAGCGGCTGCGTCGCGGTCGCGAACGGCTGCGGGGTGCCGCGCCGGCGCATCTCGGCGAGCCGCTCCGCGCTCAGGCCTTCGAGGCTGACCGGGTCGGCGCCGGCGTCGAACGGCGGCACCGGGATCGTCCAGCCGTCGCCCTCCTCGGCGACGGTCTTCTCCAGCTCCGCCCGCTCGTCGGGGGCGCGGAAGTCGATCCCCGCCATCCCGGACGGCATCGGCCCGCTGTCGACGTAGACCACGCGCGAGACGCGGTCCCCGAGCCGGTCGGCGGCGCCGGTGACCGCCATGTTCGCGCCGCTGTGCGCGACGAGGACCACCGGGCCGGGCCCGGCGTCCGCGACGGCGGCGACGACGTCGGCGATGTGGTCGTCCAGGCCCACCTCCGGCGTCAGTTCGCCCGCCCGCTCGGCCAGCCCCTTCAGCGTCACCGCACGCGCGTCGTGGCCCGCGTCCCGCAGCCCCGCCGCGACCTCCTCCCACGCCCACGCGCCCAGCCAGAACCCCGGAACCAGAACGAACGTCGCCATGTCAGCGCCCTTTCCCTCGTCGATGAGAACCACGCTAGGGTCAATACCGGACAGAACCCGCCCGGATTGGGGGAGTGGCCCGTGTCACATCCGGCGCCGGACCCCGGCCGGTCCCACCCGACGACCCGCGTCCTGGCGATGCTCGAACTGCTCCAGGCCCACCACCGCATGACCGGGGCGGACCTCGCGCGGCGGCTCGGCGTCGACGAGCGCACCGTCCGCCGCTACGCCGCCCGGCTCGACGACCTCGGCGTGCCCGTCGTCGCCGAACGCGGCCGGTACGGCGGCTACCGGCTGATGCCCGGCTACAAGCTGCCGCCGCTGATGCTCACCGACGACGAGGCGGTCGCGGTCGTGCTCGGCCTGCTGGCCGGCCGCCGCCTCGGCCTGCCCGGGCAGGCGACCGAGAGCGCGCTGGCGAAGGTGCAGCGGGTGCTGCCCGCCGCGCTGCGCGACCGCGTCCAGGCGCTGCGCGAGACCCTCGGGTTCACCCTCGCCGCCCGCGACGCCGCCGCGCCCTCCACCGGCGTCCTGCTCACCCTCGCCGCCGCCGTCCGCGAGCGCCGCCGCGTCCGGCTGCGGTACCGGTCCTGGCAGGGCGCCGACTCCGAACGCGACCTGGACCCCTACGGCCTGGTGTTCCACTCCGGACGCTGGTACGCCACCGGCCACGACCACCGCAGCGGCGAGGTCCGCACCTTCCGCGTCGACCGGATCGCCTCCGCCGAGCCCGGCACCGCCGGCTACGAGATCCCCGCCGGCGTCGACCCCGTCGGGCACGTGACGCGGTCCCTGGCCGGCGTCCCGTACGCGCACGAGGTCGAGGTGCTGCTGGAGACCAGCATCGAGGAGGCGCGCCGCAGGATCCCCGCCACCGTCGCGACCCTCACCGAGACCGCCGGGGGAGTGGTGATGACGACCCGCGCCGAGCACCTGGACGGCATGGCGCGGATGCTCGCCGGCCTCGGCTGGCCGTTCGTGATCCGGCGCCCCGGCGAACTGCGCGGGCACGTCCGCGACCTCGCCCGCCGCCTGGACGAGCAGGCCGGCCGCTGACCGGGGCCACTCGCCGGGGCCGCTTGCCAGGGAGGCGGCCGGTCGCCGGTCAGTCCCGCTCGGCCTCGCCGCCGGAACCGTCAGTGCCGTCCGCGCCGTCCCCGGCGTTTGCGGCGCGGGCGTCCCACTCGTCGCGCAGCATCGCGTAGATGACCTCGTCGGTCCACTCGCCCTTGACGAGCTCGTTCTGCACCAGGTGCGCCTCGCGCCGCATCCCGAGCCGCTCCAGCACCCGCGCGGACGCGGCGTTGCGGCCGTCCAGCCGGCCCACGATCCGGTGCAGCCCCAGCCCCTCGAACCCCAGCCGCAGCACCTCCTCGGCCGCCTCCGTCGCAAACCCCTTGCCGTGGAAGCTCGGATTGAGGATGTAGCCGATCTCGCCCTGCCGGTGCTCGCGGCTGCGCCACTGCAGATTGACCTCGCCGACCAGATCGCCGGTCTCGCGCCACTCGACCGCCAGGACGAGCCAGTCGCCCTCCTTCTCCAGCGTCGCGGCGGCCATTTTCTCGCGCAGGAACGACCGCGATTCCTCCCGGTCGCGCGGCTCCCAATAGAGGAAACGCGCCACCTCCGGAAGGGACTGGTAGGCGTAGAGGCTCTCCAGATCGTCTTCTCGGAACGGACGCAGGGTCAGCCGCCCGGTCTCGATGGGAAAGGTGGGACGAAGCACCCGCCGATCCTATTCACCCGGCTCGCCGTTGGGCGACCCGTGGTTCCCCGGTAACCGGCCGTCCGCACGCCGGCCGCACCGGCGTCACCTCCGGTCAGGACCGGGTCGCGCCGTGCCGGCCCTCTCCGCCGCCCGCATTCTCGTCGGCGTTCCGGCCGCCCGCGACGCCGGTCTCGCGTTTCTCCTCGTCGCTGAACCCGCGGGTGTCGCGGAATTCGACATAGGGTTCGCGGCCGGCGCGGCGCCCGCCGGCGGCGATGGCCCGCCCGCGCTCGAGTTCGGCGTTCATCTCCGCGCCCAGCAGGATCGCCAGATTCGTGATCCACAGCCACACCAGGAAGATGATGATCCCGGCGAGGCTGCCATAGGTCTTGTTGTAATTGGAGAAGTTCGTCACGTAGGCCGCGAACACCCCGGACGCCACCAGCCACAGCACGATGGCCAGCACCCCGCCCGGGGTGACCCAGCGGAAACCGCGCTTGGCGTTCGGCGCCGCCCAGTACAGCAGCGCGAACAGGAAACTGACGATGATCAGCATCACCGGCCATTTGACGATGTCCCACACCGTCACGGCCGTCGAGCCGAGCCCGAGCAGGTCGCCGGCCTTGCGGGCGAGCGGCCCGGAGACGATCACCGCGATGACCGACACCGACAGCAGCACCAGCGTGACGACCGTGACGCCGACGCGCAGCGGCACCGTCTTCCAGACCGGCCGGCCCTCGGGGATGTCGTAGATGGCGTTGGACGCGCGCATGAACGCGCCCACGTACCCCGACGCCGACCAGACCGCGGCGAGGATGCCGACGATCGCGATGACGCCGGCGCCGGCGCGGTTGTTCTGCAGCTGGGTGATCGCGTTGACCAGGACGGTCTTCACCGCGCTCGGCGCGATCCCGTTGAGGTTGTCGATGAGGTCGCTGGTGACCGATTTGCCGCCGAGCCCGATCAGCGACACCACCACCAGCATCGCCGGGAAGATCGACAGGATGGCGTAGTAGGTGAGGGCCGCCGCCCAGTCCGACAGGTTGTCGCGCTGGAACTCGCCGGCGGCGCGCTTGGCGGCGCGCCCCCACGAGGTGGCGGGCAGATCGGTGGGCGCGGAGGGCGTGCGCATGCCGGTCGTCCTCTCCGGTGGTCAGAGGTTCAGCGGTCCGCGGCCGGTGCGGCGCACCCGGATCGGGGCGCGCTGCGCGCGCCGCACCCGGACCTGGACCGGCGCGTTGCGGATCCGGCGGCGCAGCCGCGCCTGCGCGGTGCGGCGGCGCCGCATCCACACCGTCAGCGCCGCGACGGCGCCCGCCGCGGCG
>NZ_WBMR01000400.1 GCF_008923365.1 Actinomadura montaniterrae | reverse complement strand
AGCCGGCGCGCGTACGCGCCGTCGCCGTCGGCGACGTGGTCGCGGGTCTTCCCGGCGGCCAGCAGCAGCGACGCGGCCGCCGCGAGCCGTGCGCCCTCCGCCTTCGCGGTCACGACCTCGGCGGTCTTCATCCCGCGCAGCGCGCACGGCCCGGCCTTGCGGCGCGGCGACAGCTCCGGCGCCTGCGCCTCCACCAGCACCGAGACGAGCAGCCCGTCGTAGTTGGTGACGAGCCGCGCCGCCTGGCCGTGCTCGGCCCGCAGCGTCAGGCACAGCCCGCACAGGTGCGCCATCCAGTCCTCGAACAGCGACCCGCACAGCACGTGCTTGCACGGACGGACCACACCGAACACCGGCATCTCCCCATCTCAGGCGACTCGCAGCATTATTCACGGACGCCGCGGCCCCCGAGATGGTTCGTCGCGGAAGATCGGAAATCGGCGGGGTCAGACCCCCACGCAGGTCAGGGCGCGGCGGTAGGCGGCCATCCGCGGCTCCCGCGTGCCGGTCTCGGCGAGCACCTCGGCGAGGTCGAACCACGCCTGCGCCGCCTCCCGCGAGGACTCCATGTCCTCCAGGCACGTCGCGGCCCGGGTGAGCACCTCCACCGCGCGGTCGCGGTGGCCGAGCCGCACGCACGCCTCGCCGAGCACGGTCAGCGCGCCCGCGGTGACCCGGCGCGGCGCGTCCCCGAGCAGCTCGAGGGCGTCCTCGGCGAGCCGGACCGCCTCCGCCGGGCGGCCGAGCGCCGTCTCGGCGCGGGCCAGCTCGGTCAGGCACCGGGCCACGTCGATCTCCCCGGCGGATCCGGCGTTGATCTCCTCGCTCACCCGGGTGAGCAGCTCGCGGGCCTGCACCGCCTGGTCGGGCCGGGCGCGCAGCAGCAGCCCGGCGTAGACGACGCGGAGCCGGTTGAGGTCGCGCGGGTCCTCGCCGTCGCCGGCCAGCATCAGCGCGCGCTCGGCGAGCCCGACGCCCTCCTCGTACTCGCCGCGGATCTGCGCGACGTTGGCGGCCTCCCAGTAGGCGACCGTGCGGGCGCGCGCGCTGCCGATCCGCTCGGCCCGCTCGACCAGCTGCGCGGCGAGCTGCCGGGCGCGGACGAGGTCGCCGCGCTCGATGAAGGCGGCCAGCAGCGCCGCGCCGAGGTGGACGGCGGCGTCGGTGGAGTCGGCGCCGGTCGCGATGAGGTGCCGCAGCGCCTCCTCGGCCGCCTGCACGCCCGCGCTGATGTCGCCGCGCTCGCGCAGGCAGCGGCTCAGCGCGACGTGGACCCGGGCCCAGTGGTCGAGGTCGGTCTCGGCGGAGGCCTCCTCGGTCAGCGCCCGCAGCCCGGCGATCGCCTCCTCCAGCTCGCCCGCCGCCTCCAGCGCGAGGGCGTGCCCCCAGCGGGCCTGGTGCAGCATCTCCGGCAGCGCCACGGCGTCGGCGTTGGCCAGCACCTCGGCGAACCGGGCCCGCGCCTCGGCGGCGGCGCCGTTGCGCAGCGCGATCTCGGCGTAGTCCAGGGTGACGCGCAGCTCGTCGACGACGTCCTCGCTGACGCCGCTGACGAGGTAGGTCGCCGAGCAGTTCAGCTTCACCGCGAGCAGGTCCACCACGCTCGGGGCGGGGACCCGCTTGTCGCTCTCGATCAGCGAGATGTAGCTGTCGGACAGCTCGGGGAAGGCCAGCTGCGCCTGGCTCACGCCCTGCCTGATCCGCAGGGCGCGGATGCGCTGCCCCAGTGTCTCCCGATCCATGTGACCCCGCTCTTCCTTGTGGTCGCCTACAGGGTGCTCGCCGGACGCGTCGCGCGCAGGGCGAGGAAGAAGTCGACTCGGTCCTCAAGTGTGCCGAGATCCCGGCCGGTGAGGTCCTCGATTCGGCGGATTCGGTACCGAAGCGTGTTCACATGGACGTGCAGCCGGGTCGCGCTCCGGCTCCACGACCCCGAGCAGGACAGGAACACCTCCAGGGTGTGCAGGAGCTCGGCCTGCCTGCTGCTGTCGTACTCCTCCAGCGGGCCGAGCATCCGCTCCCGGAACGACCACCGGGTCCGCTCCGGGACGGCGGCCAGCAGCAGCGCGTAGGAGTCCGCGTAGGCGTCCCCGTACGCATCGGGGGCCGGCGCGTCCGCCGAGTCTCGCATTCGCACCATGGCAGGCTATAGCGGACCGTTCCCGTCACGCAGCGCTGGTTCTGAATCACATCCCGGCACCGCCGGACGGGCCGTGCCGGTGGACGACGGCGCGCCGCCCGGCGGCTAACCTGTGCTCGCACTTTCCGGGAACGACGCTGGTGAAGGCGGAGCACGCGCGAATGTCCAAGATCAACACGGCGAAGGCCGACGCATCGCCGCCGGCCGGCGGGCGCGGGCCGCTGGACCGGCTGTTCGACCTGTCCGCGCGGCGGACCACGGTGGCCCGCGAGCTGCGCGGCGGCGTCACCACGTTCTTCGCGATGGCCTACATCATCCTGCTGAACCCGATCATCCTCGGCGGGGCCAAGGACGTCACCGGCGCGACGCTGTCGATCCCGCAGCTGACCACGATGACCGCGCTGTCCGCCGCGATCACCACGGTGATCATGGGGCTGGTCGGGAACGCGCCGCTGGCCCTCGCCGCCGGCCTCGGCATCAACGCGGTGGTGGCCTTCCAGGCGGCGCCGGTGATGACCTGGCCGCAGGCGATGGGCCTGGTGGTGATCGAGGGCGTGATCATCGTGCTGCTGGCGCTCACCGGCGTCCGCGAGCGGATCATGAACTCGATCCCGCTGGCGCTCAAGCACGCCATCGCGGTCGGCATCGGCGCGTTCATCGCGCTGGTCGGGCTGTACGACTCGGGGTTCGTCACCTCGAGCAAGACCAGCCCGCCGCTGTCGCTCGGCACCGGCGGCCGGCTGGAGACCTGGCCGACGCTGGTGTTCGGCCTCACCCTGCTGCTGATGATCGTGCTGTACGTGCGCAGGGTGCCCGGCGCGATCCTGATCAGCATCATCACCGGCACCGTGCTGGCGGTGGTCATCCAGTCGTACGCGTCGGTCCCGGACGGCGGCTGGGGCGTCGTCACGCCCGACCTGCCGGACAAGGTGTTCGCCGCGCCCGACTTCGGGCTGTTCGGGAAGGTCGACCTGTTCGGCGGGTTCGGCCGGGCGGGCGTGATCACGGCGCTCGTGGTCCTGTTCACCCTGGTGCTGTCCGGGTTCTTCGACGCGATGGGCACCATCCTCGGCATCAGCGACGAGGCCGGCCTCACCAACGAGCGGGGCGAGGTGCCGCGGCTCGGCCGGATCCTGTCGGTGGACGGCCTGTCCGCCGCGCTCGGCGGCGTGACCAGCTCGTCCGCCAACACCGTGTTCGTGGAGTCGGCGGCGGGCGTCGGCGAGGGCGCCCGCACGGGCCTGGCCAACATCGCGACCGGCGCGCTGTTCGCGCTCACCCTGTTCCTCACCCCGCTCGCCGCGGTCGTGCCCGCGCAGGCCGCCGCGCCCGCGCTGGTGGTGGTCGGCGCGCTGATGATGACGCAGGTCGCCAAGGTCACCTGGGACGACCTGGAGATCGCGATCCCGGCGTTCCTCACCATCGTGCTGATGCCGTTCACCTACTCGATCACGATCGGCATCGGCGGCGGGATGGTCACCTACGCGATCATCAAGCTGGCCCGCGGCAGGGTCCGCGAGGTCTCGGTGTGGCTGTGGCCCGTGGTGGTGCTGTTCCTGCTGTTCTTCGCGATCCACCCGATCGAGACGTGGCTCGGGGTGAAGTAGCGGCGGGGGCCCGCGAGATTCTCACGCGAATGTCGGCCCATTTGAAAGTCTCGGGCGCGGTTCCGGGTGTCAAATAGTGCCGTCATGGCGTAAGCAGAAGGTAGGGCCTTACCCCCCGGCGTGAAAGGCGTGGCTGTGGTGTCCGCGGACCGTCCCCCCGACCCTCCCGCCCACGGCCACGTCCTGCTGGCGCCCGGACGGTTCCCCGGCACGCTGACCGCCGCGCAGGTGGCCCGCCACCTCGCCGCCGGGCTGCGCCGCGCGCGGCCGGACGTCCCGCTCGTCGAGCTGCCCGTCGCCGACGGCGGGGACGGCACCGTCGAGGCGGCCCTCGCGGCCGGGTGGGGCCGGGTCGAGGTCGAGGTCTGCGGGCCGACCGGCCGTCCGGTGACCGCGCGGCTGGCCGTCCGCGACCGCACCGCGCTGGTGGAGCTGGCCGAGGCGTCCGGGCTGCGCCGGCTGCCGGGCGGCAAGCCGCGCCCGCTCACCGCGTCCAGCCTCGGCACCGGGCAGCTGGTGGCGCACGCGCTGCGGCTCGGCGCCCGCCGGATCGTGCTCGGGCTCGGCGGCGGCGCCTGCACCGACGGCGGCGCGGGACTCGTCCAGGGGCTCGGCGGGCGGCTGCTCGACGCGCTCGGCAAGGACCTGCCGCCCGGCGGTGCGGCGCTGCGCTCGCTGCACGCGCTGGACCTGCGCGCCCTGCCCGACCTGTCGGGCGTCGAGGTGGTCGTCGCGGGCGACTCCGCGGGCCCGCTGCT
>NZ_WBMR01000040.1 GCF_008923365.1 Actinomadura montaniterrae | reverse complement strand
GGCCGCGCCTCCGAACGGCATGCGGTCCGGTCCCGGCGGACCGGGCGGGCCCGGCGGTCCGGGAGGGCCGGGAGGCCCCGGCGGGCCGGGCGGTCCCGGCGGCTTCGGCGGGGGCGGCGGCGGACGCAGCGGCAGGCGCGGACGGCGCAAGGACAAGCCGGAGAAGACCGGCTGGCGGAAGTACGTCCCGAACTGGAAGATCGTCACCGCGGTCATCACGGTGGCGATCCTGGGGATCGCGACGCTCGTCGGGGTGGCCTACGCCAACACCCCGATCCCGAAGGCCAGGCAGGCCGACGTCACGAAGCAGGCGTCCGTCATCACCTACGACGACGGCAAGAGCACGATCGCGCGGGTCGGCATGAACCGCGAGATCCTCCCGCTCAAGGACATCCCGGAGGTCGTCCAGCACGCGGTGCTCGCCGCGGAGGACCGCGAGTTCTACAACGAGCCCGGCATCTCGCCGAGCGGCATCGCCGGCGCGCTGTACCGGGCCGCGACCGGCGGCGACGTCAACGGCGCCTCGACGATCACCCAGCAGCTCGCCCGGAACTACTACCAGGGCCTGAGCCAGAAGCGGACCGTCAGCCGCAAGCTCAAGGAGATCCTGATCTCCGTCCGGATGGGCAACGAGAAGTCGAAGGACTGGGTGCTCGAGCAGTACCTCAACACCGTGTTCTTCGGCCGCGACGCCTACGGCGTCCAGGCCGCCTCGCGCGCCTACTTCCACAAGCCCGTCAAGGACATCAACGCCTCCCAGGCGGCGCTGCTGGCCGCGATGATCCAGCGCCCGACGTACTTCAAGTCCTACGGTTCCGACTCCGACCCGGCGAAGCAGGCGCTGATCGCCCGCTGGAACTACGTCATCTCCGGCATGGAGAAGAAGCAGTGGCTCACGCCGGACGAGAAGGCCAAGGCGAAGTTCCCGCAGACGTACAAGAAGTGGAGCGACATCAAGGACACGGGTCAGACCGGCTACCTCACCGACCGTGTCATCTCCGAACTCGCCACGCTCGGCATCTCCAAGCAGCGCGTCCAGACCGCGGGCCTGCGGATCAGGACCACGTTCGACAAGGATCTGCAGGACTACACCGCGACGGCCGTCAAGCAGCTGAAGGACGAGAAGAACTTCAACAGCACCATCCACTTCGGCCTCACCGTGGTCGACCCGAAGACCGGCGGCGTGATCGCCGCCTACGGCGGCCCCAGCTACGAGAAGCAGCAGTTCGATGACTCCTTCCAGGGCGCGGTGCAGCCGGGTTCGTCGTTCAAGCCGATCGTGCTGGCGACCGCGCTGGACAACGACGTCAGCCTGAAGACGACGATGGACGGGCACTACCGGCGCATCATCAACGGGACGCCGTTCACCAACGACAGCCGGTCCGAGAACGGCGTCTTCGACCTCAAGGAGATGACGGCGAAGTCCATCAACACCGCCTACGTCGACCTCGGCCAGAAGGTCGGGCTGGACAAGGTGGTGGACATGGCCGAGAAGATGGGCATCCCGTCGAACACGCCGGGCCTCAACGCGACCTACACCTCGCTGCCCCTCGGTGTCATCGACGCGACCTCGGTCACGATGGCGGGCGTCTACCAGACGTTCGCCGCCGGCGGGGTGCACCGGCCGGCGCACGTGATCCAGTCGATCACGGACGCGAACGGCAATCCCGTCCTGAACGACGCGGGCAAGCCGGTGAAGAAGGAGCCGTGGGGCAAGAAGGACACCCAGGTCTTCAGTGCGGGTGTGGCGGCGGACGCCACGGAGGCGATGCGCGGAGTCGTCACGCACGGCACCGGTACCGGGGCGAGCCTCGGTTCCCGTCCGGTCGCCGGTAAGACCGGTACGTCGTCGCAGAACAAGTCCGCCTGGTTCGTCGGATACACGCCCGAACTCGTGACGGCGGCGTCGATGTGGCGGCAGGACAAGAAGGGCAATCGCCTGTCCCTGGTCGGCGTCGGCGGTTACAGCCAGGTCTACGGTGGTACCGTCCCGGCCGAGCTGTTCAAGATGGTCATGACGAAGGCGCTGGAGGGCAAGGAGATCACGCCGTTCCCGCCGCCGGTCTACGGCGGCACCGTCGCCCCGTGGGCGGTCGCGAAGCCGGAGCCGACGACGTCGCCGACGAACTCGCCGTCGCCGACGAACACGCCGACCTGCGGGAACAACGGCCAGGGACAGGGGCAGAACGGGCGGCCCTGCCCCGGCAAGACGCCGAACCCGACCAACACCCCGACGGCGCCGACGACGGAGGAGCCCTGCAACGGCCTGGGCCTGCCGCCCGGCTGCAATCCGAACCTCCCGCCGACCGACCCGGCCGCCCGGAAACAGTGGTGCAAGACGCACCCGGAGAACTCGGCGTGCAAGGAACAGGACCCGACCACTCCGAACGGGACCAACTGAACGCCCGAGCGCGAGCGAACGGCCCGGAGCCCATGGCGGCTCCGGGCCGTTCCGCTTTCCGCGGGTTCGCCGGACGCCGTTCCTGAAGGTTTCCTGGACGTCCGCATGCGCGGGCGGTGCGCGGGCGTGTTCTTTGCGCGCCGACCAATAGTCTGCTGTCCATGTCGTCGTCTTTTGAGAGGGTCGCGATGGCCAGCGCCGGGACCGGGACGGGTCCCGCGCGGGAGCGCGGCCGGATGGCGCGGCTCGCGCCGGTCATGGCGGGCGTCGCGGCCGTGGTGTGCGCGCTGGGCTGGCTGCAGAAGCAGCCGTGCGCGTCGGCGAAGTTCGACTTCATCAAGACGACGAAGCACGCCTGCTACACCGACGTGTACCCGCTGTACTACGTGCGCGGGCTGAACGACGGGAAGATCCCGTACTTCGACTCGTTCACCGGCTCCGACATCCACCACGTCGAGTACCCGGTGCTGAGCGGCGGCTTCATGCAGCTGGTCGCGTGGCTGGTGAAGCCGTTCGGGGTGGACGAGCGCGGGATGGCGTTCTACAACGTCACGGCGCTGCTGCTGGCGGTGCTGGCGATCGTCGCGGTGCTCGCGACGGCGTACGTGGCGGGCCGCCGGTCGCTGCGGGCCGGGCTGATGGTGGCGCTGTCGCCGGCGCTGCTGCTCACCGCGTACATCAACTGGGACCTGCTGGCGGTGGCGCTGGCGGCGCTGGCGCTGGCGGCGTGGTCGGCGCGGCGGCCGGCGCTGGCGGGCGCGATGCTCGGGCTGGCGATCGCGGCGAAGTTCTATCCGCTGCTGTTCCTCGGCCCGCTGGTGCTGCTGTGCGTCCGCGCGGGGCAGTGGCGGGCGATGGGGCGGATGCTCGCGGGCACCGCGGGCGCGTGGCTGGCCGTGAACGTGCCGGTGATGGTGTTCGCGTGGGACGGGTGGGTGGAGTTCTACAGCTTCAGCCAGAAGCGCGGCATCGACTGGGGTTCGATCTTCTTCGTGCTGCAGGACCACGGGCTGTCCGGGCTCGCGTCCGACACCGACGAGCTGAACCTGGCGGGGACGGGAACGTTCCTGGTGCTCGCCGCGGGGATCGCGGTGCTCGCGCTGGCGGCGCCGCGCCGCCCGCGGCTGCCGCAGCTGATGTTCCTGGTGCTGGTCGCGTTCATGCTGCCGAACAAGGTCTGGTCGCCGCAGTACGTGCTGTGGCTGCTGCCGCTCGCGGTGCTGGCGCGCCCGAAGCTGCCGGCGTTCGTGCTCTGGCAGGCCGGGGAGGTCGTCTACTTCTTCGGCATCTGGTGGTACCTGATGTCGGTGTCGCTGCAGGTGCCGGGCGCGGACCTGTCCTCGACGCTGTCGGCGGCGGCGCACCTGGGCGCGCCGGACGGCGGGATCAGCCAGGACGTGTACACCCTCGCGCTGCTCGCCCGGTTCGTCACGGTGCTGGCGCTGGCGGTGCTGGTGGTGTGGGACGTCCTGCGCCCGTCCGGCGACATCGTGCGGACGGGCGGCGAGGACGATCCGGCGGGCGGGGTGCTCGACGGCGCGGACGACGTCGTGTCGCTCCGCCGGTGGCGCGGCGCCCGGCACCTCGCGGCCGACCCGGCCTGACGCCGACCCGGCCTGAGTGCCGGGACGCCGCGCGAGGTCAGCGGCGCAGGGCGGCGATGAACCACTCGAACACCGGGACCAGCGAGGGCGGCACGGGCCAGCCGTTGATCACGGCGAGGAGCTGCCAGTACCGCTCGGCGCGCCGGTCGCTGCCGACCTCGAGGCGGTGCAGCAGCCGGGCGCGGAACTCCGGGCCGTCCTGCTCGCCGAACGCGTCCGCGTACGCGGCGGCGAGG
Organism: Actinomadura montaniterrae; assembly: GCF_008923365.1. GTDB lineage: Bacteria > Actinomycetota > Actinomycetes > Streptosporangiales > Streptosporangiaceae > Spirillospora > Spirillospora montaniterrae. Next base: position 53,038 of record NZ_WBMR01000040.1, on the reverse strand, counting down.
TCGTCGACGACGGGACGGGCGGCGTCCGACACCGGGTCGATGCCCGCGGCGATCGCCGCGCTCGCCTTCTCGACCGTGATCTCCGTGAGGCCGGGCCAGCCCTCCTGCGCGGCGCCGCGCGCGGACTCCTCGGCCTGGAACTCCGCCATCCGCCGGACCGAGGCCCGGAAACCGGGGTCGCCGACCAGCTCGGCGAGCTCCACCCACGCGTCGACCTGCTCGGGCGACGGGTCGTCGGGCAGCTCCGGCAGCGTCGCCCGCATCTTCGCGGCGAACGCGGGGTTCACCTCCAGCCCGGCGAACGTCTCGTCGATGAAGCCGGTGATGATCCGGTTGCGTTCCTCGTCGGACAGCTTGGCGAGCTTGTGCATCAGCTGGACCTCCTCTGGGGCGGAACCGCGCTTCGCCACCGCGCGCAGCACGGCCCGGCGCAGCCGGAGCGTGCGGATCTGCACGTCGAGCGCCTCGGCGTGCGCCGCCGCGACGTCCCCGACGGTGACCTCGCGGGTCAGCACCCGCCGCACGGTGTCGAGGTCGATGCCGAGGTCGCGCAGCGTGCGGACGAGGTCGAGGCGGGTGGCGGCCGCGATGTCGTAGAGCCGGTAGCCGGCCGGCGACCGGTCGGTCGGCGGCACCACGCCGGAGTCGGAGTAGAACCGGATGGTCCGGACCGGGAGGCCGGTCCGCCGGGCCAGTTCCCCGATCGTGTACAGGGTGTCGCCGTCCATGTCCTCCACCTTGCGGGCTCCAGTCGGTGGAGACTCAAGCCCGTCCGCGCCGCGTCCGCGAACCCGCCACGCCGGGACCCGGGAGAGCGTGAGGGGAGAGCATGCGCAGAGAGCGCGCGCGGGGGAGGCCGCGCGCGCTCTCTGCCGGTGGATCGGTCAGCCGGTGTGGGACGGGTCGGCGATGACCGGGGTGGTGCCCTCGCGGCGGGCGCGCCGGGCGTCCTGGACGAACTCCTTGGTGAAGAGCGCGGACAGGGTCGCGACGCCGCCGCGGTGCACGCGGATCTCGCCGTGCTTGATCTCGCCGGTGATGCGGATCCGGCGGCCGCCGCCGTTCTCGCCGGTCCAGTCCTTGACCCGGCCGCGGCCGGTGTAGCGCAGGTCCCAGTGGTCGATCTCGGCGTCCTGCGGGACGAGCAGCTTGACCATCGAGTGGTCGATGCCGACCTCGATCTCGATGTCGCCGTCGGGGATGTGCGGCGAGCGCAGGTCGAGGACGGCCGAGGCGCGGCGGGCGCGCACCTCGAAGCGGCGCGCGTCCGTCCAGTGGCCGAGCTTCTTGACGGCGCCGTAGTAGGCGTGGACGCGCTCGGCGTCGGTCCGGTCGGTGGCGGTCCGGTCGGCGGCGGTGTCGTCGGTCGTGGTGGTCGGCGTGGTGTTCATCTCAGGCTTCCTTCGCGGAATCGGGCAACTACCTCGCTCTGAGAGTTGCTCCCTAAAAGAGTCTCTCTACTTACGAGAGAATAGGGCAGAGGCCGGCGCGCGTCAACCATCGCGATGGCCGCATCCGCGCGGCCGGGCATCGCGCCAGGTCAGCCGGAGATGCGAGGGATCGCCGCGACGATTGCGGCGACTTGAGGATTTCGTAGGGGAATGCCGGGGATGATCGCGGCCGGTGGGGGCGAGCGGCCCCGGGACGTCCCGCGCGCGCGGGAGGATGGCTACCGGGAGACGACGTGAACGCGAATCGAGCACTGGACGAGCTGCTCGCCGGACGGCTGCGGCCGGGCGTCTACCAGTGGCGGACGCCCGCCGTCCCCGGCGCCGTCGGCGACACGTCCTGGATGGAACGGGCCGAGGAGGCGGGCTGGCACGCCGTCCACCTGGACGGCCGCCGCGCTCCCGGCAAGGACGCGTTCCTGCGGCTCTGCGCGGAGGCCTTTGAGTTCCCCGACTGGTTCGGCGGCAACTGGGACGCCTTGGAGGACTGCCTCTCCGACCTGTCCTGGACGCCTGCCAAGAGCGGCTACCTCGTCCTCTACGAGTCGTGGGCAGAGCTCGCCGACGCCGACCAGAGCGCCTTCCGGACGGTCCTGGACGTCCTCGGAGGCGCGGTCAAGGCGTGGCGGGACACCCCCACGCCCATGGTGGTGCTGCTGGCGAGCGTGGGCGTGGAGGTCGCGGGCGTCCCCCGGCTCGCGTTCTAGCCGGGGGCGCGCCCTAGTACGTCGTGCCGGTCGTCGCGGCGCTGCCGAACATGATCGCCCACAGCCAGACGTAGAAGATCCAGAAGATCACCCAGCCGGCGGTGACGATGTAGCCGAGGATGAGGCCGGCGACGGCCATCCCCGAGCCCTCCTCGCGCGTCCGCTTGATCTGGCTCTGCGCGACGTGGCCGAAGATGATCGCGAGGACGGACGTCAGGCCGCAGCTGACGAAGCCGACCAGGCCCAGCACCATCGACGCGGTCGCCATGCCGTTGGTGCCGCGGCCGGCCGGCGTGCCGCCGCTGTAGTAGTGGTGCTGGACGGGCGGCTGCGAGTACGGCTGGGGAGCGTAGGGGTCGTTCGACGACCCGTAGCCGTAGGGATCGTACGGGGGCTGGGCCATGGGGGGGCTCCCGATCGGTTCGCGCGCCCGCCGCCGAGAGGACGCGCGTGCGCTGATGGGCTGGGGTTCCGGATTATGCCAGTGTGACGTGCCATCGCGAGTTTGTCGCCATGCCGGTCGTCACTGGGTTGGATGCCGGGAGCGCCGTCCGGGTTCCATGGGTGGCCTGATCTTGCCAGCCGGGGGTCAGACCTTGTCGCGCAGCCAGGAGATGTCGCCGGCCTGCCCGGCCGCGGGCGTCTCCACCACGACCGGCGCGTCCGCGGCCCGCACCACGGCGAGGATCAGCTCGGGGTCGATGCTGCCGCTGCCGAGGTTGGCGTGCCGGTCGGCGCCGGAGCCGAACGCGTCCCGGCTGTCGTTGCAGTGGACGAGATCGATGCGGCCGGTTATGGCCTTGATCCGGTCGACGGCGTCGACGAGCTCCTCGCCGGCGGCGTGCGCGTGGCAGGTGTCGAGGCAGAAGCCGACCTTGCCGTCCAGCCCCGGGACGCCGGACAGCACCTCCCACAGGCGGGCGATCCGGTCGAACTTGCGGGCCATGGCGTTGCCGCCGCCCGCGGTGTTCTCGATGAGCACCGGGATCGGGCACTCGGTGCGCTCGAACACCTTGCGCCAGTTCTCGAAGCCGGTCTCGGGGTCGTCGTCCTTCAGCACGTGCCCGCCGTGCACGATCAGGCCCTTCGCGCCGATCGACGCGGCCGCCTCGAGCTGCTGCGCGAGGTTCTTGCGGCTCGGGATCCGGATCCGGTTGTTGGACGTCGCCACGTTGATCGTGTAAGGCGCGTGCACGTAGACGTCCACGCCGGAGCCCTCCAGCGCCTCGACGCCCTCCGGCAGGACGGGCTTCTTCCAGCCCTGCGGGTCGCCGAGGAAGAACTGGACGACGTCGGCCCCGACCGCGCGGGCGTTGTCGAGCGGGTTGGTCTGGTCGACGTGGGCTCCGATGCGCATGGCACCGAGGTTAGCCGCGCCCTCCGACGTTTCGCCCCGCAACGCGCTCCGCGGCCCGGGCCGGGCGGTGCGGTCAGGTCGGGCGGTGGGGTCAGATCGAGAAGCCGCCGTGGCTGATCGCGAAGCCGGCGCCGACGAACGATCCCACCATGCCGATGACGTTCAGCCACCGCTCGTTGGTCGTCGCCGAGATCATCTGCGAGACGAGCGCGAGCGGCAGGCCGATGACGCCGACCAGCAGGCCGACGAAGTGGGCCGCGGGAACGCCCCCGCCGAGGACGAGCGCGGCGATCCCGAGGGTGAACGCCAGCACGGCGAGGACGTCCTGGAGCCGGTGGCTCTCGGGCTCGGCCCGGCTCCCGGTGGTCGCGTGCCCAGTGCCGGCTACCTGCTCAGGCATCCGGACCTCCTCACTTCGTGGTGCCCCGCGCGGGACGCATGGTGAACGCGGGACCGGACGGACCATGTGCGTAAAGGAATGCCCAGCGGACGGGAAGATCAACCGGGGCGGGCGCTCGGAAATGTCGGTGCCACCCGGTACGGTCGAACATGGATTCGAGAACACCGGCCGGGATCCGGGGGGACGCCGGGTCCGGGAGGAGCACACCGTGAGGGAGAGCGTGCCGGCCCGCGCGGGCCGGGGAGCGGAGGCGAGGCGATGAACTCCAGCGAACTCGGGGTCATCGGCGACGCGGAGCTCGTCGAGGAGCTGTCCATGCTGACGACCCAGACGGCCCGGATGCGGGCCAGGATGGCCGACATCATGGCGGAGCTGGAGCGGCGGCGCCGCAGCAGCCCCGGCCATCCGGCCGCCCGGCGCTAGCCGCCGCACCGTTCCCCGGGTCCCGCGCGGTTTCCGGGTCTCGCACGGTCCCCCGGACCCCGCGCGGTCCCTGGGGCCGCACGGTTCCCGGGCCCGGCACGGTTCCCGGGCCCCTCGGGTCTCCCGGCCGACCCGGAACCGGCTCGTACGCTGCCGATCTGTTGGTAGCCTGTACCGGTCCCGCGGCAGGTGCGCCCGGCGAATCCGGGTCCGGCGCGGCCGCGGGGGACGCAAGAGCCCTCCTGTCACGGAGAGACCGTGACCGCCAGTCCAGAGGAGGTAGGGACACAGCATGCGTCGATACGAACTGATGGCGATCCTCGACCCCGGCATCGACGAGCGCACCGCGAACGCGGCGCTCGACCCGTTCCTGAAGGTCGTCAAGGACGGCGGCGGCAGCGTCGAGAAGGTCGACGTCTGGGGCCGGCGGCGCCTGGCGTACGACATCCAGAAGAAGTCCGAAGGCATCTACGCGGTGGTCGACCTGTCGGCTGAGCCTGCCACGGTCAAGGAGCTCGACCGGCAGCTCAACCTGAGCGAGTCGATCCTCCGTACCAAGGTCATCCGCCCCGAGGTCCACTGAGCCCGGCTCAGCCCTCACACCAGCCGGAGCGAGCCCCATGGCAGGCGACACCGTAATCACGATCGTCGGGAACCTCGTCGAGGACCCGAACCTGCGCTTCACCCCCAGCGGCCAGGCGGTCGCGTCCTTCCGCATCGCGTCGACGCCGCGGTTCTTCGACCGCCAGTCGAACGACTGGAAGGACGGCGAGGCGCTCTTCCTCACCTGCAACGTCTGGCGGCAGGCCGCCGAGAACTGCGCGGAGACCCTGCAGCGCGGCATGCGGGTGATCGTGCAGGGGCGGCTCAAGCAGCGCTCGTACGAGACCCGCGAGGGTGAGAAGCGCACCGTCTTCGAGATCGAGGTCGACGAGGTCGGCCCGTCGCTGCGCAACGCGACCGCCAAGGTCAACAAGACCCAGCGGCAGGGCGGTGGCGGCGGCTTCGGAGGCGGCGGCCAGGGCGGCGGCGGCTTCGGCGGCGGCGGTGGCCAGGGCGGCGGTTTCGGTGACGGCGGCCAGGGTGGCGGCGGCGGCTTCGGCGGCGGCGGCCAGCAGGGCGGCCAGGCCAACGACCCCTGGGCCACCGGCGGCGGCGGTGGGGGCGGCGGCTTCTCCGACGACCCGCCCTTCTAGCCGCACAGCAAGACCAACGACATTTCCACGTCCATTCCCGCGTGAGCGGGGCTCTCTCTAAGGAGCACCACGATGGCGAAGCCACCTCCCCGCAAGCCGAAGAAGAAGGTTTGCGTTTTCTGCCAGGAGAAGATCTCCTACGTCGACTACAAGGACACGGGCCTGCTGCGGAAGTTCATCTCCGACCGCGGCAAGATCCGTGCCCGGCGGGTGACCGGCAACTGCACCCAGCACCAGCGGGACGTCGCCACGGCGATCAAGAACGCCCGCGAGATGGCGCTGCTGCCGTACACCAGCACCGCGCGCTGAGGCCGGGGGTAACGATCATGAAGCTCATCCTGACCCAGCAGGTCTCCGGGCTCGGCGAGCCCGGCGACGTCATCGAGGTCCGCGACGGCTACGGCCGCAACTACCTCGTCCCGCGCGGGTTCGCCATCCAGTGGACCCGGGGCGCCGAGAAGCAGATCGACTCGATCAAGAAGGCGCGCGCGGCCCGCGAGATCGCGACCGTCGAGCACGCCAAGGAGGTCGCCGGCCAGCTGGCGGCGCTGCGGGTGACGCTGCGCACCCGCACCGGCAGCAACGGCCGCCTGTTCGGCGCCGTGACCGCCGCGGACATCGCCGAGGCGGTGCGCGCGGCCGACGGCCCCGAGCTGGACCGCCGCCGGATCGAGATCGGCAACCCGATCAAGACCGTCGGCACCCACCGCGTCAGCGTGCGGCTGCACAGCGACGTCAACGCCACGATCGACGTCAACGTCGTCGAGGCCTGAGGTCCGCCTGAGGTCTGAGGCCTCCGCTCGAGGGCGGAGGCCCGCGGCCTGAGGGGGCCCGCGCCGCTCCGGCGGCGCACGCGTTCAGGACGACCCTCGCGTACCGGGATCAACCCGGACGCGGGGGTCGTTCTGCGTTCGGCGCGGCCCCCGTTTCCGGTCCGAGTCGCCTCTTGTCCCCGCAATCTCTTGCACAAGAACAGGGCTGGCACGTCCCGGATCTCTCTGGGTTTCATGTGAAACGTCCCTGAACCGCCCGGTGTTTGGGTGATCGTCTGAGCGGCCATTACGTTCCGTGATCAGATCATCGCGGGGCGAAGGGGGACGGTGTTGATCGCGCAATCGGGGGACGGCGCGGCCGGCCGGGAACGCGACGGGACGGCCGTGACGCGGCGGTCGGTGATCGGCGGCGTGGTGGGCGCGGGACTGCTGGAGGTGCTGGCGTTCGGCTCGCCGTTCGGCGGCAGGGCGACGGCGGACGGCGTTCCGGCGGGCCCGGACCTGGACGGCGTGACGGGCACGGTGCCGCCCGACCCGGCGGCCGGCCGCCTGCTCGACGAGCAGGCGCCCCTGTTCACGGCGGACGCACCGCGCGTCTACTCGCGCGCGCAGTGGAAGGCGCGGGCCCCCAAGCGTCCGGCCAAGGTCCTGGACCGCGCGCCCGACCACATCGTCGTGCACCACACCGACACCGGGAACTCCACCGACTACTCGGTCGGGCACGCGTTCAGCCTGTCCCGCTACATCCAGAACTTCCACATGGACAAGCGCGGCTGGGACGACAGCGGCCAGCAGCTCACGATCAGCCGGGGCGGGGTCGTGATGGAGGGCCGCAACCGGAGCCTGGCGTCGATCCGGTCCGGTGACCTGGCGGTGGGCGCCCAGGTGCTGCACAACAACGAGCACACCCTCGGGATCGAGAACGAGGGCAACTACATGAGGACGGCGGTGCCGGGCCGCCTGTGGGCCTCCTTGATGGAGGTGTGCGTGTGGCTCTGCCGGGAGTACGACCTCGATCCGGGCGAGGCCATCGTCGGGCACCGCGACTACAACGAGACCTCCTGTCCGGGGGACGTGCTGTACTCGCGGCTGCCGGCGCTGCGCAGGGCGGTCGCGGACCGGCTGGAGGGGGCGTCGGCGGCGCCGAAGCCGAAGGGCAAGCCCAAGGGGAAGCCGAAGGGCAACCCCAAAGCTCCGCCGAAGCCGGACGGCGGGCAGGACTACGGGAACCCGAACCAGTACTACCAGGGCGACGGCGACTGGCCGGGGCTGCTGAACCTGAACTGGTGATCCGGCGGGGCCGCGCGCGCCCTGCCGATCACCCGGTCACAGTCTGGCCGCCGGTCACGTCTGGCTCGCCGGTCACGTCTCGCCGCCGGTCACGTCTGGTCGCGGTCATGCCTCGTCGGCGGTCACGTCTCGGGGGTGGTGTAGCGGGTGCGGCGGCGGGCGATCTCGGGGTCGATGCCCTCGACGAGCGACCAGATGCCGGCGACGCGTTCCACCAGCGTCTCGGGCGGCAGCCCGGCCAGGCCCTCCGCCGCCAGGTCGTCGATCGCCTGCGTGAGCCGGGCCATCCGCTCGCCGTGGGTGGAACACATGTTCGAATAGTAGCGAGTGGGGCGGGGGAGGCGCGTGGGCTTCCGGAAATCCCCGGCCCCCGTCCGCGCCCCCGCCCCCGCGTCGGCCTTTCCGGCTCCGGCCTCAGGCCACCGGGACCCGGGCGGCGCCGTACCAGCGGGTCAGCGCGTCCTCCAGCGGCGCCGGGTCGTCGGACGTCCACGCGACGAACCCGTCCGCCCGCACCAGGATCGACGCGCCGGGCGCCAGCTCGGACGTCCCGGCCACCACGTCGACGCGGCCCGCCCAGCCCTCCGCTACCGCGGCGTGCGCCTCGTCCGCGGCGATGACGAGCCCGCGCCCCGTCCGCTGCAGGTCGGCGAGCCGCACGTCGCCTTCGGGCGTCCGGACGGCCGTGTCCGGCGCGTAGCAGCGGCCGACGAGGTCCTGCGCCGAGCCGAGGTCGTACCGGACGTCCGATCCGGTGATGAGGCCGGTGAGGTACCGGTTCGCGCCGTCGTGGTCGAGCATCCGGGTGAAGATCTCGCGCAGCGCGTCCACGTGCGGGCCCGGCCGCATCAGCGCCACCTGCGCGCGCGTGTTGTCGAGCACCCGTGCCGCGACGGGCCGCCGCTCCTCGGTGTAGGTGTCGAGCAGCGCGTCCGGCGCGTCGCCGCGCGCCACCAGCGCCAGCTTCCAGCCGAGGTTCGCCGCGTCGCCGATGCCGAGCAGGAGACCTTGGCCGCCGAACGGCGAGTGTACGTGCGCGGCGTCCCCCACCAGCAGCACGCGGCCGTCGCGGTAGGTGTCGGCGAGCCGCGCGTTGTCGGTGAACCGCGTGAGGGACGCCGCCGACCTCAGCGTGACGTCCGTCCCGGTGATGCGCCGCGCGGCGGCCTGGACCTCGTCCAGGGTGACGGGCGCGTCGCGGTCGGCGGGCGGGCCGTCGAACTCCACCATGAGCAGCCGCCGGGGCACCGGGCCGTTGACCAGCAGGCCACCGGGGTAGCGGTTCCAGCCGCGCGGGGCGAAGTCCGGGTCGTCCGGCTCGCAGAGCGCCTGGTAGCTGGTGATGATCCCGTCCGTGCCGGGGAAGGCGAACCCGCCGAGCTTGCGGACGCGGCTGCGGCCGCCGTCGGCGCCCGCCAGGTGCCCGGCGCGCAGCTCGTACCGGCCGTCCGGGCCGTCGACGGTGAGCGTCACGCCCGTGCCGTCCTGCTCGTAGGCGACCAGTTCGTGGCGGCGGCGGATCTCGGCGCCCAGCCCGGCGGCGTGCTCGGCGAGCACCTCCTCCAGCCGGTCCTGCGGGATGAGCGTGAACCCGGCCGTCGCGTAGGGCGCCTCGCGCAGCGCCCAGATGCCCGCGAAGTGGCCTTGGGCGGCCGGGCCACCGCCCTTGCCGCCGCGAGGGGCGGGCTTCCCCAGCGCAGCCATGATCGAGTCCTGGACGCGCGCGATGGCGCCGCCGAGGCCGCGCCGGTCGAGCATCTCGGCGGCGCGCCCGTGGATCGCGCCGGCCTTCGCGCGCCGGTCCACCTCGGCGAGCCGTTCCAGGACGATCACCTCCACGCCGTGCGTCCGCAGCTCGACGGCCAGGGCGAGGCCGGCCGGTCCCGCGCCGGCGATGACGACCTCGGTGTGCTGCCGCTCCATCGCGACCTCCTTAACGCCGTTAAATTTAACAGCGTTAAGCATGGCTTTAACGCTGTTAAGCTGTCAACCCCGGAGCGAGAGGACCCCGATGAAGCTGGAGCGGGACGAGATCGTCCGCACCGCGATCCGCCTGCTGGACGAGGTCGGCCTGGACGGCCTGAGCCTGCGCCGGCTGGCCCGCGAACTGCACGTCCAAGCGCCCGCCCTCTACTGGCACTTCGCGAGCAAGCAGGAGCTCCTCGACCAGATGGTCACCGTCATGGCCGCCGAGGGCTACGGGCCGGACGCCCCCGCCCCCGGCCAGCCGTGGGACGACTGGCTCGCCGGCCGCGCCCGGGCGCTGCGCGACGGGTACCGCGCCCACCGCGACGCCGTCCGCCTCGCCGCCGGCAGCCGCCCCACCGCCGACCGGGCGCCCGCCGTCGAGGGCATGCTCCGCGCCCTGTGCGACGCCGGGTTCACGCCCGGCGAGGCGCTGCTCAACCTGCTCGTCGTCACCGACTACGTCGGCGGCGCCGTCCTCGAGGAGCAGGCCGGGCTCGGCCGCGACGACGACGGGCTCGAACGCCTCCAAGGCGCGCCGGCCGCCGACGGCCTGCTCGGCGAGGCCGCCGCCGAGCTCCAAGGACCGGACGACGCGTTCGAGTACGGGCTGGGCCTGCTCATCGACGGCATGCGCGCGCGCCTCGCCGCCCGAGGGACGGCTACCGGACGGCGCCCGTCACCATCCACCGGTCGCCCCGCGCCCGCAGACCCAGCGTGACCATCCGCGTCGCCATCCACAGCCCGATCGCCGCCCACAGCCCCACGATCCCCGCGTCCGCCCCGTACAGCAGCAGCGCCGCGGGAAGGAACACGACCGTCGCGACCAGCGTCGTCACCGCCAGGTAGGCGCCGTCGCCCGCCCCGATGAGGATCCCGTCGAGGACGAACACCACCCCCGCGACCGGCTGCAGCACCGCCACCAGCACCAGCGACACCAGCAGCAGATGCCGGACGTCGCCGTCGGAGGTGAACAGGTCCGGCAGCCACGGCCGCACCGCGAGCACGGCCAGCCCGAACACCACCCCGCACGCCACGCCCCACCCCACCATCCGGCGGGTCACGGCGCGGGTTCCGGACACGTCCGCGGCGCCGAGGTACCGTCCGGTGATCGCCTGGCCCGCGATGGCGATCGCGTCGAGCGCGAACGCGAGCAGCGTCCACACCTGGAAGCCGACCTGGTACGCGGCGATCTCCGCGTCGCCCATCCGGGCGGCGATCGACGTCCCGACGATCAGCACGATCCGCAGCGCCGCCGTCCGCAGCAGCAGCCCGAAACCGGCCGTCGCGGACGTCCGCAACCCGGCCCAGTCCGGGCGGACCGGCGCGCCCTCCCGCCGCGCCGCGCGCAGCACCACCGCCACGTACACCGCCGCGCTGCCGGTCTGCGCCAGCACCGTGCCCCACGCCGACCCCGCGATCCCCCATCCGAGGACCAGCACGAACACCGCGTTGAGCAGCAGGTTCAGCGTGAACCCGCCGATCGACACGGCCAGCGGCGTCCGGGTGTCCTGTAGGCCGCGCAGCACGCCGGTCCCGGCCAGGACCACCAGCATCGACGGGATCCCGAACAGGCTGATCCGCAGGTACGTCTCCGCGAACGGCGCCACCGCGGCGGACGCGCCGAACGCGTCCACGATCGGCGGGATCAGCGGCCAGCCCGCCGCGATCAGCACCGCGCCGATCGCGACCGCCAGCCACATCCCGTCGATGCCCTGCCGGACCGCCGCCCGCCGGTCCCCCGCGCCGATCTGCCGCGCGACGCCCGCCGTCGTGCCGTAGGCGAGGAAGACGCACAGGTAGACCAGCGTGTTCAGGGCCTGCCCGGCGACGCCGAGCCCGCCGAGCTGGGCCGTCCCGAGGTGCCCCACGATCGCCGAGTCGGACAGCAGGAACAGCGGTTCCGCCACGAGGGCGCCGAACGCCGGCACCGCCAGCCGCAGGATCTCGCGGTCATGCCGGCTCGTCCGGAACCTCACCATGCGCTCTCCGGCCTCTGTAACTCTTCAAAGAAGTTCACACCTTACAGCACCCGGATCGGCCGACTTTCTCTCCCCCACACCCGGTGGACGACGTTTTCGCAGCTCACGACGGTACCGGTAAAGCAGCGAACGAACTTTCCCCAGAGTTGTCCACAGGTCGTGCACAACGTGTCCCGCGTGTCTGCACAGGTATTCCACAGGTTCCTCCACAGGACGCTTTGCCCCCGCCCGCGTGGGCTCGCGAGAATGTCCGACGCCTGAGGTAGACGTGATGAGGAACGGCCGGCGATGGGCGGACGGGGCGCCCGGCGGCCGGGAGGAAGGGGGTGCGCCAGGTGAGCGTGACCGAGCTCGGACCGCACGAGCAGGAGTTCGAACGCACCCCACCGCACGACATCGCGGCCGAGCAGGGCGTCCTCGGCGGCATGCTGCTCTCCCAGGACGCCATCGCCGAGGTCGTCGAGGTGCTCCGCACCCAGGACTTCTACCGTCCCGCGCACCAGATCATCTACGACATCGTCCTCGACCTGTACGGCCGCGGCGACCCCGCCGACGCCGTCACCGTCGCCGGCGAGCTCACCAAGCGCGGCGAGATCGGCCGCATCGGCGGCGCCCCGTACCTGCACACGCTGATCTCCTCGGTGCCGACCGCCGCCAACGCCGGCTACTACGCCAAGATCGTCCACGAGCGCTCGGTGCTGCGCCGCCTCGTGGAGACCGGCACCCGCATCGTCCAGATGGGCTACGCCGCCGACGGCGCCGACGCCGACGAGGTCCTCGACCGCGCCCAGGCCGAGGTCTTCGCCATCGCCGAGAAGCGCGCCGGCGAGGACTACGTCCCGCTCAGCGAGATCATGCCCGGCGCCCTCGACGAGATCGAGGCGATCGGCAGCCGCGGCGGCCAGATGGTCGGCTGCCCCACCGGCTTCGCCGACCTCGACGCCCTCACCAACGGCCTGCACCCCGGCCAGATGATCGTCGTCGCCGCCCGCCCCGCCATGGGCAAGGCGCTCAAGACGGACACCCCCCTCCCCACCCCCGCGGGCTGGACGACGATGGGCGAGGTCCAGGTGGGCGACCAGCTGATCGGGGCGGACGGGCGACCGACCCGCGTCGTGGCCGCCACCGACGTCATGCACGGCCGCCCCTGCTTCGAGGTCGAGTTCTCCGACGGCGAAGTGATCGTCGCGGACGCCCAGCACCAGTGGCGCACCATCGCCGACGGCCACGGCGGCCCGCCCCGCCGCGACGACACCACCTCGGCCTGGGCGGACGCCCCCGCGGGCGGGCACGCAGCGGCGACGAGCGCCGAACGGCCCGCCACGGACGACACCCCGCACGACGGCCCCGGCACCGTCCAGGATCTCCACGCTCACCAGCGCGCCGCCGAGAGCACACGGCATCTGGTCGCCTGCGGCACCGGTGCGGGCAAGACCGAGGCGTACCTGACCGCCGTCCACCGCACTTCCGTGACCGGCCACGTCATAACGAAGCCGCACGGGACGGTCGGCGCCAGGCCCGCGGCCCCTCTACTGCCGGCAAGGCGACGGCCCCGCGCGGCCGCTAAGGCGGGCCCCCTCCGCACGGGCAGGCCGCCGCACCGCCGCTTGCTCGGACTCGGCGGCCTCGAACGGCAGGATCACCACGCCGGCTCGCATGCCGCCGACCGCGGGGGGCGGGGGCCGCTCGCCGGGCGGTCCCGGATCCGGACGACCGAGGAGATCTTCGCCTCGCTGCGCCGCGGCGGGCGTCCCGTCCACGCCGTGGAGGTCGCCGGCGCCTTCGACCTCCCCGATGCCGACCTGCCCGTCGACCCGTACGTCCTGGGCGTCTGGCTCGGCGCGGGGGAGGACGGCGATGCCGCCATCACCTGCCTCGACGGGGCGGTCATCGCCCAGCTCGAACTGGCCGGGCAGCCGGTCGCCCCCGAGCCGCTCCCAGGCTGCTACCGGCTGCCCGGGCTGCACGACCGGCTCGACGCCCTCGGCGTGCTGGACGGCAGGCACGTGCCGACCGCGTATCTGCGCGCGTCCATCGCCCAGCGCCGCGCGCTGCTGGCCGGCCTTCTCGACGTCTGCGGCAAGACCTCCCCGGACGGGCGCGTCGACGTCGCCCTTTCGCCCGCGCGTCTCGCCGAAGGGATCCGCGAACTCCTCCTCAGCCTCGGTCACCGCGCCGTCCTGACCCTCGACCCTGCGGGAGACTCCCTGGACGAGCCGATGCACCAGATCGGCTTCACTCCGCACGGCACGGTGTTCCGGTCGCCTCGCAAGGCCGAACGGCAGGGTGCGGCCGTCCACCGCGACGCCGGGGTGCGGTACATCGTGGACGTGCGGCCGGTCCCGAGCGTGCCGGTGCGGTGCGTCCAGGTCGACAACGCCGACCACATGTACCTCGCCGGGCGCTCCTGCATCCCGACGCACAACTCGACGCTCGCGCTCGACTTCGCCCGCGCCGCGTCCATCAAGCACGGCCTGACCTCGGCGTTCTTCAGCCTGGAGATGGGCCGCAACGAGATCACGATGCGGCTGCTGTCCGCCGAGGCGCGGGTGGCGCTGCACGCGATGCGGTCCGGCACCATGCAGGACGAGGACTGGACGCGCCTCGCCCGCCGGATGAGCGAGGTCGCCGAGGCGCCGCTGTTCATCGACGACTCGCCGAACATGTCGATGATGGAGATCCGGGCGAAGTGCCGGCGGCTCAAGCAGCAGCACGACCTCCGCCTCGTGATCATCGACTACCTGCAGCTGATGACGTCCGGCAAGCGGGTCGAGAGCCGCCAGGTCGAGGTGTCGGAGTTCTCCCGTTCGCTCAAGCTGCTCGCGAAGGAGCTGGGCGTCCCCGTCATCGCGCTGTCGCAGCTCAACCGTGGTCCGGAACAGCGAACCGACAAAAAGCCCATGGTCTCCGACCTACGCGAATCCGGGTGCGTCACCGCGTCGACGCGCATCATGCGGGCGGACACCAACGAAGAGATCACCATCGGGGAACTGCTCGCGAGCGGGGCACGCGACGTTCCGGTCTGGGCCCTGGACGAGCGACTGAAGTTCGTTCCTCGGACGATGACCCACGCGTTCCCGAGCGGACGCAAGGAGGTCTTCCGGGTGACGCTGGCCTCCGGCAAGCAGATCGAGGCCACCGCCAACCACCCCTTCCTCACCTATGGCGGCTGGACACCCTTGGGCGAGCTGGAGCCCGGGTCCCGTGTCGCCACGGCCAGGCATGTGCCGCCGCCGCTGAAGCCCGTCGCCTGGCCCGAGGCCGAGGTCGTTCTCCTGGCTCACCTCATCGGCGACGGTTCCTTCGTCAAGCGTCAGCCGATTCGCTACGCCAGCAAGGACGAGGCCTGCCTGCAGGCGGTGACAGAGGCGGCCGGACACTTCGGCATCACAGCGGTCAGGGACGAGTACGCGGCCGCCCGGGTGACGACACTGCGCCTTCCCGCGCCGTACCGGCTCACGCACGGCCGCCGGAATCCGATCGCCGCGTGGCTCGACGGATTGGGATTGTTCGGGCTGCGCTCGCACGAGAAATTCGTGCCCGCACCGGTGTTCGGCCTTCCCAAGGAGCAGATCGCGCTTTTCCTCAGGCACCTGTGGGCGACGGACGGCTGTGTCCACTGGGACGCCGATCGCGGCCGGTGCAGCGTCTACTACGCGTCGACGAGCCGGCGGCTGGTAGAGGATGTATCCAGGCTGCTGCTGCGCTTCGGCATCCATTCCCGGATGAAGACCGTCCGCAAGGGGAACCACCGCCCCGGCTACCAGCTCCACCTATACGGCGCCGAGAACCAGCTCGCGTTCTTCAACGCGGTCCGCGTGCACGGCGCGCGCGGAGTGGTGGCCGCCGAGGCGGCCGAGAGCCTCCGGGGCCTGCGACCGAACACCAACCGGGATACGGTGCCGCATGAGGTCTGGCAGGACGTCCGGCGCATTCTCGCCGAACGGAGAATGACGCACCGGGAGTTCTCCGCGGCGATCGGCACCGAATTCTGCGGCAGCAGTCTCTGGAAGCGTGCGCCGAGCCGCCAGCGCCTCAGCCGGGTGGCGACCGTGCTGGGCAGTGCCGAGCTGGAGATGCTGTGCACGAACGATGTCTTCTGGGATGAGATCGTGGAAGTGGAGAGCATCGGCGAGCAGGACGTGTACGACGCGACCGTGCTCGGACTCCACAATTTCGTCGCGAACGGCGTCTCCCTTCACAACAGCATCGAGCAGGATGCGGACATGGTCATCCTGCTGCACCGCGAGGATGCCTATGAGAAGGAGTCGCCCCGCGCCGGTGAGGCCGACCTGATCGTCGCGAAGCACCGCAACGGCCCGACCGCCACGGTGACGGTCGCCTTCCAGGGCCACTACAGCCGCTTCGTCGACATGGCCCAGTAGCTCTCCGGGGGCGCCGCCCGCCGCGGGCCATAATGCCGATCATGGGGCGCCCTCCGCAGATCCTGGCCTGCTCGGGCATCGTGAGTCCGCCCGCGAATCTGCCGCCCGAGCGGCGATCGGCCAGGCGCTGCGCCTGGCCGAAGTCGCGCGCCCGCGGGCGTGCTACATCGCGACGGCCGTCGGCGATCAGCGTCCCTACATCGACCGCTGGTACGAACGGGCCTCACGTTACGGGCCGGCCGACCTGACGCACCTGGAGCTGTTCGTCCGGCCCAACGTCCCCGACGTGGTCGGGCCGTGGCCGTGCTCCCTGACCGCCGCGCCTGGCGCGTCGAGCCCGACCAGGTCACAGCGGTGGAGCCGAAGCTGTGGCTTCCGCGAGCCACCACGAGGACTTCTGGCGTCAGTGGCGGCTGCGATGCTGCGGACGTGTCCCCAGGGAACCTGGAAGCCCTTGCCCAGGCGCTTCGAGCAAGTTGGGCCGCCGACACATGCTCGCCGGACGACCTCGCCCGCGCGGGCTGGAGCCCTGACAACCCTGCCTGGGGTCATTGCGACATCACGGCCCTGGTCGTACACGACGTCTTCGGCGGCGAGCTCATGGTCGGTGAGGTCCACCATGGTGAAGAGCGGCAGGGGTACCACTGGTGGAATCGGTTGCCGAGCGGGGTGGAGCTCGATCTGACGCGTGAGCAGTTCCGGGATGGCCAGATCGTCACCGCTGGACGGGGCGTCGAGCGTCCGCCGGGGCCACTGCCGCGGCGTCGCGAGGAGTACCTGCTGCTGAGCGGGCGCGTTGCCGCACATCTTGGACGGCCGCCGGAACCACCGGGAGCATGACGGCCGGCGGGGTGGACGGCGCGGTCTTAGTGCCGGGCTTCAGTAGGGGACGTTGATCCCGGCGGTGCGCAGTTCGGCCAGTGCCATGGAGAGGCACTGGTCGGGGGTGGCGCCGTCGGCGCGGATGCCGTGCGGCAGGGGGCCGCCGCTCGCGGCGAAGGTCCAGGCGGGGCGGTCTTCGGCGAGGCGGTCGGCGTCCACTCTGAGGGTGGCGTTGACGCCCTGTTCCGCGAGCCATTCCAGGATGTGCAGGGCGGCGTCCTCGATGCCGTCCTGCGTCTTCGGCCATCGGTGCTTGCGCGTCGCCACGCAACGACCCTAGTTCGCGGGAACTTGGGTGGGGGTGGGGGCGTCCATTTGGGGGTGCGGTGGGTGTGCGTGGTGGTGGCCGTGGTCGCGGCGGTGGTGGGCGGCGCCGGGCTGGGGACGGCGGACCGGGGGATCGAGCGGCGGTCGGCGGTGGTGTCCGGGGTGCCGGTCGAGGTGGTGCGGCCCGACGGGGCGGCAGGGCGGCTGCCGGGGGTGGTGGTCGCGCACGGGCTGTCGGCGAGCATGCAGCTCATGCGGGGTTTCGCGGACACGCTGGCGCGGCGGGGGTACGTGGTCGAGCTGGTGGACCTGGCGGGCGGCGGCGCGAGCAGGGAGCGGCTGCCGGACCTGGGGGACGGGCCGGCGGCGGACGCGCGGCTGGACCGGGACCTGGACGTCGCGGTGCGGCATCTGCGGGCCGTGCCGGGCGTGGACGGGATCGGGCTTCTCGGGCATTCGATGGGTGCGGCCGCCGTGGTGCGTTACGCGAGCGCGCATCCGGAGGTGGCGGCGACGGTGGCGATCTCGCAGGGGACGATGCCGTTCAGCGCGTCGGGCCCGCGGGACCTGCTGCTGGTCGCGGGCGGGTTGGA
Source organism: Actinomadura montaniterrae (assembly GCF_008923365.1). Classification (GTDB taxonomy): domain Bacteria; phylum Actinomycetota; class Actinomycetes; order Streptosporangiales; family Streptosporangiaceae; genus Spirillospora; species Spirillospora montaniterrae. The sequence continues at coordinate 35,370 of NZ_WBMR01000040.1, read as the reverse complement.
GTTCGCCGGCTACCGCGAGGGGGCGGTGCAGGGGGTGCGGGCGGCTTATCCACAGGGGCGAACGGGGGTCACGTACGGGGACGCGGCGGCGGGGACGGCGCGGCGGGCGGTCATCGTGGGCGGCGCCGAGCATGTGGGGGTTCTCTTCCAGCCGCGCACCCATCGTGAGGTCGCGGCCTGGTTCGATCGGGCGTTCGGGCGTGGGGGCCGGGTGTCCGGTGTTGGGGTTCGGCCTTTCCAGCGGGCGGGTTCGGCGATGCTGCTGCATCTGGCGGCGGTGTTGAGGTTCGCGGCGGTCGCGTCGGTGCTTCTGGGACGGCCCGGTGGTGAGCGCGGCGCGCGCGCGAAGGTTCCTTTGGTGCTTGCGCTGGGGGTTCCGGTGGCGGGCGTTCTGGCGGCGGTCGCGGTCGTCGGAGTGATCCCGCGAGGGGTGCTTCCGGTCGGGATAGCGGGACCGTTGGGCGGGTTCTTCGGCGTCGTCGGTCTGCTGTGCGGTGCGGTGTCGTGGCGGAGGGGCCAGGGCAGCGGACGGTCGTGGAAGCGGGCCCTTGCGTCGGCCGTCGTGCTGGTGGTCTTGACCGTCGTGTCGTTCGCCGTGCCCGCCCAGCTGGGTTGGGCGCACGCCGTTCCGGTGGGGCCGAGGGTGTGGGCGCTGCTGCCGGTCGCCGTGTGCGCGATGGTGTTCTTCGCCGGGATCGAGCTGCTGTGCGGCGGGTACAGCGCGCGCGCCGCCGCGCTTATCCACGCTTGGGCGGCGGCGGGCGCGCTGGCGGGGTTGGGGCTCGCCGCGGTCCTCGGGTTGGTGTCGTGGCTGGTGCTGCTGGTGGCGCCGCTGATCGCCGGGCTGCTGGTCTGGCAGGGCGTCCAGGCGGCGGCGCTGCGGGCGCTGCGGGCGCCGGTGTGGGTGACGGCGCTGGTCGGCGGTGTCCTGCTGGCCTGGCCGATCGCCGTGACGATGCCGATCGGCTGAGCCGGCGTCAGGCCCGGTTCCGCGCGTGGTGGTCGGTGACGCGGGTGAGCAGCTCGGTGAGCTGGGCGCGTTCGGCCGGGGACAGCGGCGCGAGCAGCTCGTCCTGGATTCCGGCGAGGACGCGGTCGAGTTCGTGCAGGTGGCGGCGGCCGGCGGGGGTGAGCGTGATGATGTTGCGGCGCCGGTCGGCGGGGTCGGGGGCGCGCTCGACGAGCTTCCTGCCGGCCATCTGGTTGAGCGCGGCGACGACGTCGCTGCGGTCGATGGCGGCGCGGCGGCCGAGGTCGGCCTGGCTGGCGGGGCCGTACTCCTCGAGGGTGGCGAGCAGGCGGTAGTGGTAGCCGCGGGCGCCGGCGGCGGCGAAGCCGTCGGCGACGAGCCGGTGGCTGTGCGCGGACGCCTGGTTGATCAGCCAGCTGGCGGCGTGCCGGAGCCGCTCGGGCTGCCGGGCGTCGTCGGTGATCATGCGGGCCAGTCTACTTGTTGGCGGCACCAATGAATAGGTGTAGCGTTGGCATAACCAACGTTGGCAGTGCCAACAAATAGGAGGAGTCATGGAACTGCGCGACCGCGACGAGCTGACCGACCTGGCCGCCCGGCTCGGCCGGTGGCTGGACGGCAAGCACTTCGACGACCCGCGCGCCGTCTTCACCGAGGACGCCGAGGTCACGACGCCCGGCGGGACGTCCAGGGGAGCCGACGCGCTCGCCGCGCAGGCCCGCCGGAACCACACCGTCCCGACCCAGCACTTCGTCACCAACCCGCTCATCGAGATCGACGGCGACCGGGCCGGCATCGGCGCCAATTTGCTGGTCGTCTTCGCGCACGAGGGCGGGCCCCGCGTGGTCGGCGAGCGCTACGACCTCCGGGCCGCGCGGACGCCGGACGGATGGCGCATCGCCGGCGTCCGCTCGACCGTGGTCTGGGAGCTGCCCGCCGCCTGATCAGGGCGAGGTGAGGCGCTCGGACAGCTCGCGGAGGCGGGCACGGGCCGCCGGGTCGTAGGCCTGGCCGTCCGCGCGGGCCTCGCGCAGCCCGTCGAAGAACCGGCCGGACACCTCGTCGAGGGCCGGGTCGGTGACGAGCCGGTGCGTCGCGCGGACGCCCTCCTCCAGCGTGCTGATCGGCGAGGCGACCATCTTCGTCGGCATGTAGGTGGCCGGGTGCAGCGCGTTCGCGGTGACGCCCGTCCCGGCCAGCTCGTCCGCGAGGTCGATGGTGAACAGGATCTGCGCGAGCTTGCTCTGGCAGTAGGCCCGCATCCCGCCGTAGCCGCGGGTGATCATCGGGTCGTCGAAGTCGATGGCGGTCTGGCCGAGACTGCTGACGTTGACGATCCGCGCCGGCGCGGAGGCGGTCAGCGTCGGCAGCAGCAGCCGGGTGAGCAGGTATCCGGACAGGTAATTGACCTGGAAGGTCAGCTCGTGGCCGTCGGCGGTCTCCTGCCGGGGCCCGGTGTTGGCGATGCCCGCGTTGTTGACCAGGACGTCCAGCCGGGGATGGTCGGCGCGGACCGCCTCGGCGAGCGCGCGCGTCTCGGCGAGCGAGGACAGGTCGGCCCGGTACCAGGACGCCGTGCCGCCGATCTCCTTGAGGGTGTCCTCGCCGCGCCGGTCGTCGCGGCCGTGTACCAGCACCGTCGCGCCCTCGGCGGCGAGCTCGCCGGCCAGGGCGCGGCCGAGGCCGTCGGTCGCGCCGGTGATCAGGATGGTCTGCTGGTCGATGGGACGCATGGTCCCATCGTGCTCGCCGGGCGGCGGCCGTAACCAGGGCACGCCCAGCCTGGTATCCGGGCCAACAGGCTGGGCGCCCCCGGGCGGCGGGTCACGGCCGGCCGAGGAAGTCCCGGACGAGCTTGGCGAACTCGTCGGGGCGCTCCGCCATCGCGACGTGGCCGGTGTCCAGCTCGGCGTACTCGCTGCCGGCGATGGCCGCGAACAGCTCCCGGTGGTTCTCGACCGGGATCGTCTGGTCGCGGGTCGCGCCGATCACCAGCGTCGGCGCGGTGATCCTCGGCAGCAGCTCGCGGATGTCGAGCCGCCGGACGAGGTCGATCTGGCGCAGCAGGCCCTCCGTCGGCCGCATGAACGTCCGCATCTCCTCGACGCCGCCGGGTCCGATCTGGTTGAGGAACGGGCGGCTGTACGCGGTGAGCGTCGCGAACCGGCCGAAACCGTCCGGGGTGCCGGCGAGCTCCAGCCAGGTGGTCATGTACTGCCTGACGTACTCGTCGCCCGCGTGGGTCAGGCCCGCGACGGGCACCAGCCGCCGGACGAGGTCGGGCCGCAGCGCCGCCGCGGCCGCGACGGTCGGCGCGCCGAGCGAGAACCCGACGACGTCCGCCGGGCCGCCCACGGCGTCCTCGATCACCGCGTTGACCTGCGCGCCGAGCGTCTCGATGGTCAGCGGGGCGCCGTCGTCCTCGGCCGGGTCGCTGCCGGACAGGTCGGGCAGGATCACGGTGCGGTCGCCGGTGAACCGGTCGAGGAGGCCGTCCCACATGACCGAGCCGGGGCCGGCGCCGTGCACCAGGACCAGCGCGGGGCCGGAGCCCTCGGTGCGGTAGGGCACGCGGGCGTTCCCGACGGTGAGCGTCGTCATTTTCGGCCGTCCTTTCGATGGTGGTCGTTCGCGTCCGGATCGGTTCCGGACGTTCTCGACGCTGCCACCGCCGGTCCGCGTTGAGGAGCGGACCGCTTTGGCTAGGACAACCGGTCCCAGCCTGGACCGTTCTGACCTGCCGCCGGGCGCGGAATCATGGGGGCATGGAGATGGACCGCCCGGAGCTCGCCGACTTCCTCCGCCGCTCGCGGGAGCGGCTGCGCCCGCAGGAGGTCGGCCTGCCCGCGGGGCCGCGCCGCCGCACGCCGGGCCTGCGCCGCGAGGAGGTGTCGCAGCTCGCGGGCATGTCCGCGGACTACTACATGCGGCTCGAGCAGGCCCGCAGCCCGCAGCCGTCGGCGCAGCTGCTCGGCGCCCTCGCCCGCGCGCTCCGCCTCACCCTGGACGAGCGGGACCACCTGTACCTCCTCGCCGGGCACCGGCCGCCCGCCGGGCCGTTCGCGGGCGAGTACGTCCGGCCGAGCCTGCTCTACCTGCTGGACCGGCTGCACGAGACGCCCGCGCAGATCATCGGCGATCTCGGCGACCTGCTCGCGCAGAACGCCCTCGCCGAGGCCCTTTTCGGCTGCGTGTGCACGGTCGAGGGGGCCGACCGGAACATCGTGTGGCGGTGGTTCACCGACCCGTTCGTCCGGTCGGCGTACCCGGAGGACGAGCACGAGCACTACGGCCGCCTGCACGTCGCGGGCCTGCGCGCCGCGGTGGCCCGCCGCGGCAACGATGCCGCCGCGTCCGCGCTGGTCGAACGGCTGCACGGCGCGAGCGACGAGTTCACCCGGCTGTGGGAGCGGCACGAGGTCGCCGTCCACCGGACCAGCCGCATGAAGGTCCTGCATCCCGAGGTCGGCGCCATCGAGTTCGACACCGAGGCGCTGCTCACCCCGGCCGAGGACCAGCGGGTCTTCGTGTTCACCCCGCCGCCCGGCTCCGGCAGCATCGAGGCCCTCGAACTCCTCCGCGTCATCGGCCCCGAGACCGCCCACCGCAGCCACGTGTGACCGTCAGCGGGCGGGCGTGAGGCGCCACAGGGACGTTGTTTCGGCTGAGCGGGCGGCGTGGAGCGGGTCGTCCGGATCCGCGGCGCGCGGGTGCGCGGGCCGGGTGTCGAGGCGTCCGGCGACGGCCAGGCCGGCGGCGCCGACCAGGTCCGTCAGGTCGTCGCGGGTGCGCAGGCCGAGGTGCTCGGCCAGGTCGGACAGGATCAGCCAGCCCTCGCCGCCCGGTTCGAGATGGTCCGCGAGGCCGGCCAGGAAGCCGCGCAGCATCCGGCCGTCCTGGTCGTACACGGCGTGTTCGAGCGGCGTGGTCGGCTTCCCGGGAACCCACGGCGGGTTGCACACGATGAGCGGGGCGCGTCCCTCCGGGAACAGGTCCGCCTCGACGAGCTCGACCTGCTTGGCCACGTCCAGCCGCTCGATGTTCTCTTGGGCGCACGCAAGCGCGCGCGGGTCCTGGTCCGTCGCGACGATGCGCTGCACTCCGCGGCGGGCCAGCACTGCGGCGAGCACACCGGTTCCCGTACCGATGTCGAACGCGACCGTGGTCGCGGGCAGCGGCGCCTGCGCGACCAAGTCGACGTACTCGCCACGCACAGGCGAGAACACCCCGTAGTGCGGGTGGATACGGTCGCCCCCCAGTGCGGGGATCGGAACGCCTTTCTCGCGCCATTCGTGCGCGCCGATGAGACCGAGAAGCTCCCGCAGGGACGTGACGTACGGCTCGTCATCAGGCCCGTACGCCTCCGTGCAGGCCTGCGCCACGTCCGGTGCACGCCGCAAGGGGATCGTGTGACCGGGCTCGAACGGGATGAGCAGCATGCCGAGCGTACGGGCGCGCTGCGCGCGCGCCTGCCGGTAGAGGTGGAACGCCTGCACCTGTGACGGTTCCGGTTTCCCCTTCTTCCGCTTGCGCGGCGTCCGGTCGATGCGCCGCGCCATCGCCGCGAGAAGCTGCCGCGCGTTCTGGAAGTCGCCGCGCCACAGCAGCGCCGTCCCCTCGCACGCCAGCCGGTACGCCTCGTCCGCGCGCGTCGTGTCGTCGGCGATCACCACGCGGCGGGGCGGGGCGGCGCCGCTCTCCGACCGCCACCGCGCCGAGCGGTCCCGGCCGTCCTCGCGCCAGCCGATCACGGTCCGCTCGTCCACACCGAGCAGGGTAGCGGCGGCGACGGGCCGGTGGGACGATCACTTCCATGCGTCTACCAGGTCCATTGCACGTGCTGAACGAGGGCCTGGCCTTCCTTCTGGAGCTCGCCGCGCTGGCCGCGCTGGCCTGGTGGGGCTTCACCGCGGGCGGGAACGTGATCGTCCACATCGTCCTCGGCCTCGGGACGCCGGTGGCGGCGATGGTGCTGTGGGGCATGTTCGCCGCTCCCCGCGCCCGCTTCAAGGTCGCGCTGCCGTTCGTCCTGCTGGTGAAGGCGGTCGTGTTCGGCGCCGGCGCGCTCGCGCTCTACGGCGTCGGCCACCCGGCCCTCGCCGTCGCGTTCGCGGTCGTGGCGCTCCTCAACACGGCCCTCGCCACCCTCGACCGCGACGCCGCCTTCCGCGCCACCGCCGCCCAGTGAGCCGGTACTTCCTGGACGGTGACGACGACCTGTGGAATCCGGCGACCCGCGTCGCGCGGCGGTTCACCGACACGGCGAACCCTTCGGCCGAGGTCAGTCGGCCGTACTCGGGGATTTGTCGCTAGCCGCCGCAAGGTCGGCGCTCGACAGATGCTGGGACGTCTCGGCGATTTTGCGGAGGCCGGCTTCCGACGGTGAGCCGGGTTCGGCGGCGTAGAGCATCAGGCGGCTGAGCTCGGGGTCGCCCGGCAGGTGCAGGGTCTCGAAGGGCAGGACGAGCCGTCCGACGTCGGGGTGGTCGATGCGGGCCTCGCCGTGCGTCAGGTCCGTGACGTGGTGCGCCGACCACAGCCGGACGAACTCCGGGCTGCGCGTGCGCAGGTCGTCGATGAGCGCGCGCAGGTGCGGGTCGTCGGGGTCCTGGCCGGAGCGGAACCGCAGGTAGGCGACGTTGCGTCGGGCGACGGTCGGCCAGTTGTCGCCGAGCCGGGCCTGGTAGTCGGCGTTGAGGTGGATCTGGTGCGACCAGGTGCGCTCGTCCGGCGGGACGCTCGCGAGGTCGACGAAGATCGCGGCGGTGAGCCGGTTCCACGCGACGACGTTGGTGTAGTGGCCGACGACGTACGCGGGCGCGTGGGTGATCGAGTCGAGCAGGTGCTGGAGCGGCGGGCGCAGCCGGGCGGGCGCGTGGGGGCGGGGCCGGCGCGGCGGGTGCGCGAGGCGGTGCAGGTGGGCGTGCTCGTCGGCGTCCAGCCGCAGGGCCCGGGAGATCGCGTCGAGGATCTCGGTGGACACGCCGTCCGCCGTGCCCTGCTCCAGCCGGATGTAGTAGGCGACGCTGACGCCGGCGAGCTGCGCCAATTCCTCGCGCCGCAGGCCGGGCACGCGGCGGCGCGTCCCGTAGGAGGCGACGCCGGCGTCCTCCGGCTGCAGCCGGGCCCGCCGCGACTTGAGGAAATCGCCGAGTTCGGTGTTGCGCGCCATGCCGGTGAGGCTATCCGCTGATCCTGCTACTGCCGGTGGTACGAACGGGCGGGGGCTGGGTGCGCGCGCGGGGCGGCGCGAGAGTCGCTGCCATGAGCGTTCTCACGAGCGCCGCGGTCACCGCCCCCGAGCGGATGTCGCCGCGGCACAAGCTGATCCTGACCCTGCTGCTCGGCGCGCAGTTCATGCTCGCCATCGACTTCTCCATCCTCAACGTGGCGCTGCCCGTGGTCGGCCGCGGCCTCGGCTTCGGCCTGGACCAGCTGCAGTGGATCGCGACCGCGTTCGCGCTGCCCGCCGCCGGTTTCACGCTGCTGTTCGGCCGCGTCGCCGACCTGGCGGGACGCCGCCGGATGCTGCTCGCGGGCATGGCGCTGCTGGCCGCCGGGTCGCTGGTCGGCGGGCTCGCCGCGTCGCCCGCGATGCTGCTGACCGGCCGCGTCCTGCAGGGCCTCGCGACCGCGATCGCGACGCCCGCGGCGCTGTCGCTGCTGACCACCTCGTTCCCGGAGGGGCCGCTGCGGACGCGGGCGCTCGGGCTGAGCGGCGCGCTGATGTCCGCCGGGTTCACCGTCGGCGCGGTGCTCGGCGGCGTGCTCACCGACCTGCTGAGCTGGCGCTGGGCGTTCCTGATCAACGTTCCGGTCGCGGTGCTGATCCTGGCGGTGACGCCGTCGCTGGTCGCCGAGAGCCGGGCGCGGGACGGCGCGCGGCTGGACGTCCCCGGCGCGGTCACCGTCACCGGCGGCCTCCTCGCGCTGGTCTACGGGATCACGACCGCCGGGCGGCACGGCTGGGGCGACCCGGTCGCGCTGGCCGCGCTGGCCGCCGCCGTCGTGCTGCTGGTCGCGTTCGTGCTGGTCGAGCGGCGTTCCCCGGCCCCGCTCGCGCCGCTGAACGTGCTGACCCGGCGCAGCGTGAGCTGGGGCAACGCGGGCGGGTTCGTGGCGTTCGCGACCGAGACGTCGCTGGTGTTCCTGATGACCCTCTACCTGCAGCAGGTGCTGGGCTTCTCGCCGCTGGCCACCGGCCTCGCGCTCGGCGTCCTCGGCGCCGGGACGTTCGCGGGCGGCGTCGCCGCGCCCCGGATCATGGGCCGGTTCGGCGGGCGGGCGACGCTCGTCGGCGGGCTCGTCCTGCAGGCCGCCGCGACGGCCGCGCTGCTCGGCCTCGGCGCGGACCGCTCGGCGCTGCCGCTGCTGCTCGCCGCGACCGCGATCGGCGGGTTCGGGAACCTCGTCGCGATCGTCGCGTTCATGGGGACCGCGACGTCCGGGCTGCCGGACGGCGAGCAGGGCCTCGCGACCGGCCTCGCCACCATGACGCAGCAGGTCGCGATCACCCTCGGCATCCCGGTGATGAGCGCGGTCGCCACCGCGCACGCCTCCGTGCTCGGCGGCGTGCACGCCGCGACGCTGGTCAACGCGCTGATCGCGGTCGCCGGCGGCGCCCTCGCCGGGCTGTTCCTCCGCCGCTCCTGACCGCGCTGAAAGGACGGATCCGATGGACCTCGAACTCGACGGCAAGGTGATCATCGTGACCGGCGCGTCCGCCGGGATCGGCGCGGCGACCGCACGGCTCCTCGCGGACGAGGGCGCGCACGTCGTCGGCGTCGCCCGCACCCCGCTCGGGAACGGCGTCGCCGCCGACCTCACCGCCCCGTCCGCCGCGCAGCGGATCGTGGACACCGCCCTCGACCGGCACGGCCGCCTGGACGGCCTGGTCAACAACGCCGGAGCGCTCGACTCGCGGATCGGCTTCCTGGACGTCACCGACGACCAGTGGCACGCCGCGTTCGAGCTGAACTTCCACGCCGCCGTCCGGATGGCCCGGGCCGCGCTCCCCGCGCTGATCGACCAGGGCGCGGGCAGCCTGGTGCACGTGTCCAGCGAGGCGGCACGGTTCCCGGACACGCCACTTGTGGACTACGCGGCGTCCAAGACGGCGCTGCTGTCGGTGTCGAAGACGCTGGCGGGGGAGTTCGGCCGGTGCGGCATCCGGTCCAACGTCGTCGCGCCGGGCCCCACCCGCACCCGCCTGTGGGACGAGCCCGGCGGGTTCGCCGAGCAGCTGTCCGCGCAGTACGGGCTGCCCGTGGAGCAGGCGATCGACCGGTTCGTCCGGGAGGAGCGCCGGCTCCCGGCCGGACGGCTCGGCGCACCGGAGGACGTGGCGCGCGTCATCGCCTTCCTGCTGTCACCGCTGTCCGCCCAGGTGACGGGCGCCGAATGGGCGGTCGACGGGGGAGCCCTCCGGCAGATCTGACCGGCGTGACGCGACGGGCCGGGCGCGATGCGCCCGGCCCGTTGCTGTGCGTCGGCCGTTGCCGGGCTTCAGCCCGGGACCTTGTCGAGGAAGCCGGTCACGCGGTCGAAGCGGCCGTCGTCGTCGAAGGTCGCCACGTCGAAGCCGACCGCGAGCGCCTCGCCGCCCTCGGGGCCGAGCTCCCAGGTGAACCGGGCCACGTTGTGGTGGGCGTCGACGTCGCCGGCGGCCCGGAACACCAGGCCGGGGAACTGGCCCTGCGCGGCGGCGATGAACGCGTCGATCGCGGCGCGGCCCTCGGCGACGCCGAGCGGGTCGACGTAGACGGGGTTCTCCGTCCACAGCGCGTCGATCGCGGCGCGGCGGGCGGCGGGGTCGGTCTCGTTCCAGGCGGCCAGGTACTGCTCGACCCGCTGCTGAACGTCGCTCATCTCGCTTCTCCTGTCGTTCGTCCGGGTTCGTCCGCCCCGGTGGTCTCTACGGTGCCGGGCCGGCGGCCGGAGATCGATTACCTGCGACGTCATGCGGGGGCCGACCGGATTCGCCCGCCTTGATGCCGGATAGTGTCCGACTGCGAACTCCCCCGGCGGCCACCCCTCGGCCATCCCCGCGGGGACGGACCCCGCACCGGGAAGGAACGTTCCAGCAGTGACCGCCGAGGCCCCCGCGCAGCCCCTGCACGCGACCGGCCGCGCGGGCGCGACCGCGTCCATCGGCCTGGGCGTGCTCGGCGCGCTGTTCTTCTCCGCCTCCTTCATCGCGAACCGGATGATGGCGGTCGGCGGCGGCGCCTGGGAATGGACCGGGGCGCTGCGGTTCCTCTTCTCGCTGCCGATCTTCTTCGCGATCGTGGGGGCGCGCGGCGGGGTGCGGCCCGTCCTGCGGGCACTGCGCGCCGACCCGCTGCCGTGGACGCTGTGGGGCACCGTCGGGTTCGGGTTCTTCTACGCGCCGCTGTGCCTGGCCGCCGACCTCGCGCCCGGCTGGACCGTCGCCGCGACCTGGCAGGTCACCATCGTCTGCGGGATGCTCCTCGCGCCGCTGCTCTACGACGACGAGCGCGGCCGGATCCCGGGCCGGGGCGCCGCGCTGTCGCTGCTGATCCTCGCCGGGGTGTTCCTCAGCCAGGTCGGCGGGCACGGCGGGACGTCCGCGGGCATGGCGGGCGGCGTCGCGGTCGTGCTGGTCGCGGCCGTCGCCTACCCGGTCGGGAACCGCCGGACGATGGAGCTCGCCGGGACCGGCCTGGACACCTTCCAGCGGCTGCTGGCCATGTCGATCGGCAGCCTGCCGTTCTGGATCGCCGTCGCGGCGGCCGGCGGGGTCCGGGCGGGGGCGCCGACGTCGGGGCAGCTCGTCGCGAGCCTGGTCGTCGCGGTCAGCTCCGGCGTGATCGCGACGTCGCTGTTCTTCGCCGCGACGCACCGCGTCCGCCGGCACCCGCTGAGGCTCGCCGCCGTCGAGGCGACGCAGGCCGCCGAGGTCGTGTTCGTCGCCCTGCTGGAACCGCTGTTCACCGCCACGGACCCGCCCGGCGCCGTAGCATGGACGGGCATCGCCGCGATCGCGCTCGGGGTCGTCCTCTACACCTTCGCGGGCCGCCCCGCCCCTGGGGGATGATGTCGTTTTTCCGCCAGTGAACATGCCTGACCATCGGTGATGCTGGAGGCATGCACGAGGACGTGGAAAGGTGCGTGCGGGCCGTCCAGTCGAAGGACGCCCGCTTCGACGGATGGTTCTTCACCGGGGTCGTGACCACCGGGATCTACTGCCGCCCGAGCTGCCCGGTCGTGCCGCCGAAGCCCGAGAACATGCGGTTCTACCCGAGCGCCGCCGCCGCGCAGCAGGCCGGGTTCCGCGCCTGCAAGCGCTGCCGGCCCGACACCAGCCCCGGCTCCCCCGAATGGAACCACCGCGCGGACGTCGTCGCCCGCGCGATGCGGCTGATCGCGGACGGCGTCGTCGACCGCGAGGGCGTCCCCGGCCTCGCCGGACGCCTCGGCTACAGCACCCGCCAGATCGAGCGGCAGCTCAACGCGGAACTCGGCGCGGGCCCGCTCGCGCTCGCGCGCGCGCAACGGGCCCAGACCGCGCGGCTGCTCATCGAGACCACGCCGCTGCCCATGGGCGACATCGCGTTCGCGGCGGGATTCGCCAGCATCCGCGCGTTCAACGACACCGTCCGGGAGGTGTTCGCGCTCACCCCGACGCAGCTGCGCGACCGTGTCGCCAAGGGGCATCCGCCCGCCGGCTCCGGGACGCTGTCGCTGCGGCTGCCGTTCCGCGCGCCGCTGTGCCCGGACAACCTGTTCGGGCACCTCACCGCCACCGCCGTCCCGGGTGTGGAGGAGTGGCGGGACGGCGCGTTCCGCCGCACCATGCGACTCCCCCACGGGCACGGCATCGCCGCCCTGAGCCCGCGTCCCGACCACGTCGCCTGCACGCTGACGCTGAGCGACCTGCGCGACCTCACCATCGCGATAAGCCGCTGCCGCTGGATGCTCGACCTCGACGCCGACCCCGTGGCCGTCGACGACCTGCTCCGGGCGGACCCCGTCATGGCGCCGCTTGTCGACAAAGCGCCGGGACGCCGTGTCCCGCGCTCTATGGACGCCCCGGAGTTCGCGGTGCGTGCCGTGCTCGGGCAGCAGGTCTCCGTGGCCGCCGCGCGCACACACGCGGCGCGCCTCGTCACCGCCTACGGCGACCCCATCACCGACCCGGGCGGCGGCCTCACCCACCTCTTCCCCACCGCCGCCGCCCTCGCCGAACTGGATCCCGAGGCGCTCGCCTTCCCCAAGACCCGCCGCACCACCCTCACCACCCTCGTGGACGCGCTCGCCAACGGCGAGATCGACCTCGGTGTGGGAAGCGACTGGGACGAGGCCCGGGCACGCCTCTCTACCCTCCCCGGCTTCGGCCCGTGGACCATCGAGACCATCGCCATGCGCGCGCTAGGAGACCCCGACGCGTTCATACCGGGCGACCTCGGCATCAAGGCCGCCGCCAAGGGACTGGGCCTCCCCACTACACCGGCCGCTCTCACCAAGCACGCCGCACAGTGGCGCCCCTGGCGCGCCTACGCCGTGCAGTACCTGTGGGCCACGAGCGACCACCCCATCAACCTTCTCCCCGCCAACTGACCAGGAGACGTACCCATGGAACCGACGCACGTCGTCGTCGACAGCCCCGTCGGGCCGCTCACCTTGGTGGCCATAGACGGCGCACTATGCGGCCTCTACATGGTGAACCAGCGGCACCGTCCACCCGAGGAATCCTTCGGCGCCCCCGGGGACCCCGACGCCGAGCCCTTCGCCGCCACAGCCGAGCAGCTCGCCGCCTACTTCGCCGGAGAGCTGACCGAGTTCGACCTGCCGCTCAACCTGCGCGGCACCCCGTTCCAAGGACGGGTCTGGGCCGCCCTCCAGGAGATCCCCTACGGCGAGACCACCACCTACGGGGAACTCGCCGTCGAACTCGGCAAGCCCAGCGCGTCCCGGGCCGTCGGCCTCGCCAACGGCAAGAACCCCGTCGGCGTCATCGTCCCGTGCCACCGCGTCGTCGGCTCCACCGGAAGCCTCACCGGCTACGGCGGCGGCCTCGACCGCAAGCGCTACCTCCTCGACTTCGAGCGCAAGACCCGCAGCGTCGAGGCGGCGCTCTTCTGAGCCGCCCCGCCGGGCGCGGCGGCGGGCCTTCGAACGGGGGAATCACCGTTCTGTCAGAGCCGCGAGTTACCGTGCACGGAGAGCACGCGGAACGTGGAAAGGCAGACCAAGGTGGAGTTCCGAGTCGACCGTCAGACCCTCGCCGAGGCCGTGGCGTGGGCGGCGCGGACGCTGCCCGCGCGGCCCGCGCTGCCCGTCCTCGCCGGCATGCTCGTCGAGGCGACCGCCGACGGCGGGCTCGCCTTCGCCGGCTTCGACTACGAGGCGTCCACCCGCGCCCGCGTGGACGCCGACGTCGCCGAGCCCGGCCGCGCCCTCGTCCCCGGCCGGCTCCTCGCCGAGATCGTCCGGAACCTGCCCGCGCAGCCCGTGGAGTTCACCACCAAGGGCGCCGAGGTCGTCGTCCGCTGCGGGCCCGCCGAGTTCGGCCTGCTCACCCTGCCCGTCGAGGACTACCCGACGCTCCCCGAGCCGCCCTCGCGCGCCGGCACCGTCCCCGGCGACCTGTTCGCCGCCGCCGTCGCGCAGGTCGTCCCCGCCGCCGGACGCGACGACACCCTCCCCATGCTCACCGGCGTCCGCCTCGACATCGACGGCGACACCATGTGGCTCGCCTGCACCGACCGGTACCGCATCGCCGCCCGCGAGCTGACCTGGTCGCCCGCCGAGCCCGGCTTCACCGCCGGCGTCGTCGTGCCCGCCCGCACCCTCGCCGACACCGCCAAGGCCATCCGCCCCGGCGCCGAGGTCGCCCTCGACCTCACCGGCGCCGCCGACACCCTGATCGGCGTGTCGGGCGGCGGCCGCAGCATGACCAGCCGCCTCCTCGACGACCAGTACATCAACTACCGGTCCCGGCTCACCGGCGACTGGACGTCGGTCGCGGAGATCCGCACCGCGCCGTTCGTCGAGGCGATCAAGCGGGCCGCGCTGGTCACCGAGCGCGGCACCCCGATCCGGCTCGCGTTCACCGCCGGGGAGGTCCGCATCCGCGCCGCGTCCGGCGACTCCGCCCGCGCCAACGAGAGCCTCGGCGTCGAGCTGTCCGGGGACGACATCGACATCGCGTTCGCGCCCCAGTACCTGCTGGACGGCCTCGCCGGCATCGACACCGAGTACGCCCGCCTCGAATGCGCCGGCCCCACCAAGGCCGCGCTGCTCACCGGCGTCCCCGACCGCGAGGACGGCGAGGAGCCGGGCCCAGACGCCCCGTCCGACACCGGTTTCCGCTACCTCGCCATGCCCGTCCGCCTCACGGCCTGAGCCGCCTCACGGCCTGACCCGCCTCACGGCATGACCTGCCTCACGGCATGACCGCGCGTCTCACGGCCTGGGCCGCGCGGCGGGCGGGCGGGGTCAGAGGTCGAGGACGGCGAGGACGAAGCGCAGGTCCTCGCGCGCGGCGTTGCCGTAGGAGTGCGGGCGGTCGCCGACGAACACGGCGGCCGTGCCCGCCTCGATGAGGTCGGTGCGCCCGTCCACGCCGAGCGTCAGCGTGCCCGCCTCCACGTAGACGATCTCCTTGGTGCCGGGGACGTGGGCGTCGCTCTCGCGGACCTCGCCGGGCCGCAGCTCCCACCGCCACAGCTCCAGCGACGGCCGCGGGTCGCTGCCCGCGAGCAGCGTGCCCGTCCCGCCGTTCTCGCCCTCCCACAGCACGACGTGCCGTTCCGGGCGGAACACCCGCACCGGCGGCTCCTCCTCGACCTGCACGAGCCGGGTCAGCGGCACGCCGAGCGCGTCGGAGATGCGGATGAGCGTGCCGAGGTTGGGGTTACCGCGGCCCTGCTCCAGGCCGACCAGCACGCCCTTGCTGACGCCGGAGCGCCCGGCCAGCTCGTCCAGGCTCCAGCCGTGCCCCGCCCGCAGAACCCGGACGGTCCGCGCGACGGCCTCGCCGATCGCCTCCTGCCCGCCCGTCCCGGTCTCCTGCCCGCTCAACCCGGCCTCCCGCTCAACCCGGCCTCCCGCCCGCACGGCCCATGATCCGACGTCCCCCACGATCCCACCATCACCGCCACCCGGCGCCCCGGCGGGCCGCGATCACCGTCCCGGGCCGCCGGAGGTCAGGGGAGCCAGCGGCCGTCGCGCATCAGGTCCCGGCCGGGCAGTTCGTTCGCCTCCCGCCACGCCTGGACGCGGCGCGGGGTGATGCGGAACCAGCGGTACGTCCCCGACGACGCGCGCGGGTCGAAGCCGGAGCGTTCGGCGAACCGGTCGGCCCGCTCGTCCGGCAGGGCGTCGAGCTCGAAGACCTCGACGTCGCCGTCGATGACGGTGACGTCGCGGGTGGGGCCGAGCCCGAGCCGGACGGTGCGGGAGGCGGCGAGGTTCCGGCCGGTCGGGGTGTCCGCCGGGGTGGCGACGAGCAGCGCCTCCCCGTCCCAGTCGAAGGACAGCGGCACCAGGTAGGGGAGCCCGTCCGGCGAGGCGGTGGCCACCCAGATGTCGGTGTCGTGGGCGAGGCGGTGCTCGGTGTCGCGGCGGCGCCGGTCCCGGGAGCGGGGCTCGGCCGCGGTCGGGGTCTCCTGCGCGGAAGGGCTGGTCATGGTCGCTCCGATGCTCGTGGATCGCGACCGGACCGCAGGGGCCGGCCGCCGTCGTCCACAGCCTCGCCCGGCCGGGGTGCGGGCCGCCTCCGTGCCGGTCACGGAAACGACCACGGATAATGAACCGGTGTCCGTTCCAGCGGTGTCGGCCCGGGAGGCCGAAGTCCTCGCGCTGCTCGGGGAGCACCTCAGCAACGCGGAGATCGCCGCGCGGCTGGTGATCTCCGTGCGCACCGTCGAGTCGCACGTCTCGTCGCTGCTGCGCAAGCTCGGGCTGCCGGACCGGCGGGCGCTCGCCCGGCACGCCGCGGAGGTCGCCCGCGCCGAGGAGGCGCACGCGGCGCCCGCGCTGCCGGCGCCGCTGACCGCGTTCGTCGGCCGGGTGCGCGAGCGCGGCGAGCTGGCCGACGCGGTGCGGGGACACCGGCTGGTGACCGTCGTCGGCCCGGGCGGGGTCGGCAAGACGCGGCTGGCGCTGGCGGTGGCGGCGGACGTGGCGGGCGAGTTCCCCGACGGCGTGTGGTTCGTCGACCTCGTCCCGGTCAGCGAACCGGGCCGGGTGGGCGCGGCGGTCGCGTCGGCCGTGGGCGTCGGCGAGCAGCCGGGCCGCGGCATCGACGACGCGGTGCCCGCCGCGCTGGCGGACCGCCGGGCGCTGCTGGTGCTGGACAACTGCGAGCACGTCCGCGACGGGGTCGCGCCGTTCGTGGAGCGGCTGCTGGCGGCGTGCCCGCGGCTGCGGGTCCTGGTGACGAGCCGGGCCCGGCTGATGGTGCCGTTCGAGCGGGTGGTGCCGGTCCCGCCGCTGTCGCGGGAGGGCGGCGACGAGTCGGACGCGGTGGCGCTGTTCATGGACCGGGCGGCGGCGGTCGGCTGGCCGCCGGGCCCGGCGGTGAGCGAGGGGGTCGTGGCCGTCTGCGAGCGGCTCGGCGGCATGGCGCTGGCGATCGAGCTGGCGGCGGCGCGGTGGGCGACGCTCGGGCTGGACGGCCTGACCGCCGGGCTCTCCGACCAGCTGCGGATCCTCACCGGCGGGTCCCGCGCGGACGACCGGCACCGGTCGGTGCGGGCGGTGCTGGACTGGAGCCACGACCTGCTGGATCCGCAGGACCGGGCGCTGCTGCGCCGGGTGTCGGTGTTCGTCGCGCCGTTCACCGCGGAGGCCGCCGCGGACGTCGCGGGGTTCGGGCCGCTGGAGCCGGCGGCGGTCGTCGACGGGCTCGGCCGGCTCGCCGAGCAGAGCCTGCTGTCCGTGGCGCCGTCGGAGACGGGCACCCGCTACCACGCGCTGGAGACGATCCGGCAGTACGGGGCGGAGCGGCTCGCCGGGGCGGGCGAGGCGGCGGACGTCCGGTCGCGGCATCTGGCGTGGTGCCTGGCCGCCGCGGACGCGCTGTCCGGCGCGGGCGGCGCGGACTGGCGGGTCCGGTTCGACGCCGTCGCCGAGGACCTGCGCGCCGCCCTCACCTGGGCCTCCGACCAGCCGGAACACCGGGCGGACGCGTGCCGGCTCGCCCGGTCGACGGCCGAGCTGGCGTTCGCGCGGACGCTGCTCGGCGAGGCGCAGCAGCGGTTCGAGCAGGCCGCTGGGCTCGCGGACGACGCCGAGGCCGCCGTCGTCTTGCGGCAGGCCGCGGCCGTCGCCGGGTGCCGGAGCGTCGACGGCGACATGTTCCGCCTCTACCGCGCCGCCGCGGAGGCCGCCCGCCGGGCCGGGGACGCCGCCGGGGCCGGCCGTGACCTGGCGACCGCCGCGACCGTCGCGTACCGCTTCTCCAGCTCGTTCGAGCACACCCCGCCTGTGGACGAGGTGGCCGCCATGCTCGCGGAGGCGCGCGCGCTGTCCGGTGACGATCCGGGCGCCGGGGCGGCCGTCGCGCTGGCCGGGGCCGCGGTGCTCGCCGACGCGTTCGGCTCCGTCCAGGGAGACCCGGAGAATCCCGCGCAGGAGACGGTCGGGGAGGCCGAACGGGCGGTCGAAGCGGCCCGGCTGGCGGGCGACCCGGTGGCGGAGTCCGCCGCCCTCGACGCGCTCTCCGGCGCCCTGAGCTGGGCGGGCGACTCCTTCGGCGCCGCCGCCGCGGCCCGGCGCCGGATCGACCTGCTGCCGTCCGAGCCGTCCGGCCCCGCCGAGACGCACGAGCTGATGGACGCCCTCGCGATGGCCGCCGGGACCGCCGTCGGCGTCGGCGGGCTGCCGGACGCGCGCCGGTTCGGCGGGCGGCTCGCCGGTCATCCGCTGCTGGCCGAGGCGGGCCACCACGCCACGTCGTGGCTGCTGGTCGCGGACGCGTTCGCCGGGAACGCCGCCGACGTCCTCGCGAGCAGCGTGCGGTTCCACGACGCGTGGGAGCAGAGCGGGCGGCTGCGGACGCGCTCGCTCGGCCCGGCCGCCGCGTCCGTCGCGATGGTCCACGGCCTGCGCGGCGACGGCGACGCCCGGAAGGCGTGGCTCGCGATCGTCGACGAGGCCGGGCCCGAGGCGGACCACCGCCTGGGCTACGGCGCCGTCTTCGACGCCATGGTCGCGCTCCACCACGGCGACGCCGCGGCGGCGCTCGAACGCGTCGCCCCCGCGCCGGACGACGTGTGGAAGTGGGTCTGCTGGGTGTGGCTGCACTGGTACGCGGCGCTGCGGGCGGAGACGGCGGTGCTCGCCGGGCACCCGGACGCCGCGGACCGGATCGCCGCCGCGCGGGCCCTGGTGGCCGGCAACCCGGTCGCGTCCGCCCAGGTGGACCGGGCGGAGGCGCTCCTCGACGGCGACGTGCCGCGCCAGCTCGCCGCCGCCGCGGCGTTCGGCGCGGCCGGCTGCCGCTACCAGGCGGCGCGCACGCTGGTGCTCGCTGGCGGCGAGCACACCGGCGCCGGGCAGGCCGCGCTCGCCGACCTCGGCCTCGCCCCCATGGCCGTCCGCTAGCCGCGGTCCGCTAGCCGCGGTCAGCTCACCACGGTCAGCCCACCACGGCTCACGACGGCTCATTGCGGTCGGCTCGCCACGGCTCACCGCGGTCAGCTCACCGCGCGCTTCACCAGGTCGGCGATGCGGGCCTCGACCTCGTCCGTCACCTCGGTCAGCGCGAAACCGGCCGCCCACATGGGGCCGTCGTCCAGGTTCGCCAGGTCGCTGAACCCGAGCGTCGCGTAGCGCGCCTTGAACTTCTCCGCGCTCTGGAAGAAGCAGACGACCTTGCCGTCCAGCGCGTAGGCGGGCATCCCGTACCAGGTCTTCGGCGCGAGCTCGGGGGCGGCGGCCTTCACGACGGCGTGGATCCGCTCGGCCATCACCCGGTCCGAGTCCTGCATCGCGGCGATCTTCTCGAGCACGTCCTGCTCCGCCTCCGCCGCCTTCTCCGCCGCCGAGGCGCGCTTCGCCGCCTTCTTCTGCTCCTTGGCGTGCTCCTTCATCGCGGCCCGCTCCTCGGCCGTGAAGCCTTCGTAACCGCTGTCCTTGGTGGCCGCCATGATCGCTCCTCTTAGTGGGTGTTTCCTGATCGCCGGTGCGTTCCGCCCGGTCGATCGCCGTGGTCCCAGCCTTCCCCAGCGGGAGTACGGGTCGCCTCCGTGGTCACCACTGAATGTTCGAGTGCGTGGACCCAGTCGAAGATCACCTCGTGCGCCTGCTGGAGGGCGCCGTTCTGGCAGTGCAGGTGCCCGCCGTCGGCCTCGGCGAAGGTGTGGACCCGGACGGAGCGGGCGCCGGTGAGCCGGGCGGCGAAGTCGCGGCCGAGCGCGGGGTCGTAGAAGTGCTCGCGCTCGGCCAGCAGGACGAGGGCGTCCGCGGTGATCTCGCCGGCCCAGTCGCGGTCGTCGAAGGGGCGCATCGCGTCGATCAGGGCGGGCAGCGATTCCGCGCCGAACGTCCAGAACGCGTTGCCGATCCCCCAGCGGGCCTGGGCGTCGAACCTGCCGTACAGGGGGACGGCGCGCCGCATCCACCAGGGCATGCGCTGGAACGCGCCGCGCACCAGCCGGGGCACGTTGTGCAGGAACGCGGTGAGCATGCCGGGGAAGTAGTCGTACAGGACGACGCCGTCGTAGCGCGGCTCGAACGCGGCGGCCCGGGCGAGGAGGTGGCCGCCGAAGCTGATGCCGGCGCCGACCAGCAGCCGGGGCTCGACGAGGCCGTCCAGCCAGTCGAGCACCGCCGCGGTGGGCCGCTCCCATTCGGCGGTGAACGGCATGCCGTGCTCGCGCAGCGACGATCCCTGGCCCGGGCCGGTGAACATGAGCACGCAGTGGCCGCGCCGGACGGCCGCGGCGCCGAGCATGAAGTACAGCTCTTCGAGCGTGGAGTCGAAGCCGCCCTGGACGACGAGGACCGTGCGCGAGTCCGGGCCCTCGGGGCGCATGGACTCGGCGGGGCGCGTGGACTCGGCGGGGCGCATGAACAGGGCCTCCAGGTCCGCGCCGTCGTAGGGGATGCGGGTGCGGGTGATGCCGGTGCCGAGGGCGTCCAGCCCGGCGTCGAACAGGTCCCGTCCGGACGCGGCGGTCGCGGCGCGGCGCGGGTCGGCCGGGTCCAGGAAGAACTCGGCCTGCCGCTGGTAGTTGGCGGCCCGGAGCAGCGCGGTACCGCGTGACACGGGCTCGTCGTAGGCGCGTCCCCGCGCCGCGACCCGGTCCGCCATCGCGGACCACTCCCGGTACCAGGATTCGAAGTCGCCCCTGCGGACCCGTGCCATGACGGCGGCGACCTCGCCGAACTCGCCGCCGTCGTAGGCCGCGGCCCACAGCCCGCGCAGCGCCTCGAAGTCGAACGCCGGCGTCCGGGAGAACCTGATCCTGCGCATCCGCGACCCCATTTCCATGTCATGACACATATCTTCCCGGCGCCGAGCATATGCATGTCATGACACATAAAGCAATAGACTCCCCCCGTGGAGCCCGTACTCGAACTGCTCATGGCCCTGAAGACCGCGCAACGCGAGGTCGAGCGGCGGTTCGGCCGCCTGCTGCGCCCGCTCGGCGTCACCGCCGTCCAGGCCGAGGCGCTGCTGATCATCGCCGACGGGCAGCCGGTCTCCATCGCCGACCTCGGCGCCCGGATGGCCGCCGACCCCGGCCACCCCAGCCGCCTCACCGACCGCCTCGCCGCCGCCGGGTGGGTCGACCGCAGCCCCTCGCCGCACGACGGGCGGCGGACCGACCTCACCCTCACCCCCGCCGGCCGGGACCTCGTCCAGCGCATCGTCGCCGCCCGGCGGCCGTTCTTCGACCAGGCCGCCGAAGCGCTCGCCGAGGCCGGCCTCGTCGATGTCCTGCCGGACGTCCGGCGCCTGCTCGACCTGGTCCGCGCGCTCCCCGATCCCGAGTGAGCCCGCCGGAGAACAACCGGCGGCGCCCGCGTGTTGCAGGAAACGGATTGCCCGGGACGCCCCGTCGGTCGGTATGATGCACTTTCGAGTTCACTCAAATGACCGTCCGGAAGGGGAGCAACGGGATGCTGGAGCGGATCACCGTGGACGAGGCCGTGCGGGAGCTCCGTCCCGACTTCGCCGTGCTCGTCATGACCGCCGAAGGCCTGCACAACGGCCCCAGCGACGCGGCGTCCGAGGCCTGGCTGCGCGCCGCCGGCGAGCAGGCCGACGCCGACGACCCGCACGTCGAGGCGTGGCGCGAGGCCTACCGGGCGTTCGGCGCCAAGCCGAAGCGGACCCGGCCCTCCGTGGACGCCCTGCTCCGCCGCGCCGAGACGCTTCCCGCCATCAACCGGGTCGTCGACGCCTACAACGCCGTCAGCGTCGCCCACGCCCTGCCCATCGGCGGCGAGGACCTCGACGCCTACCAGGGCCCCGCCCGGCTCGTCAGGGCCACCGGCGACGAGCCCTTCGACGTGATCGCCGCCGGCGAGCCCGCCGTGGAGCACCCGGACGCCGGCGAGGTCGTCTGGCGCGACGACGCCGGCGTCACCTGCCGGCGCTGGAACTGGCGGCAGTGCGTCCGCACCCGGCTCACCGAGACGACCAAGAACGGCCTGTTCCTGCTGGAGCGCCTCGCCCCGTACCCCCTGGACCGGCTGCACGCCGCCGGCGACGACCTCGCCGCCCGGCTGCGAGAGATCTCCCCGGACGTCCGGATCGAGAGCCGGCTGATCGGCGGGACGTGATGGTCACCGCCCTCGCCCTCGTCACCGCCGTCGCGTTCGGCGTCGCCGACTTCCTCGGCGGCGCCGTCTCGCGCCGGTCCACCGCGCTGAAGACCCTGGTGCTGTCCGCCCCGATGGGGCTGCTCGTCGCCGTCGCGGCCGCGCTGCTGGCCGGCGGCGCCCCCGCGCCCGGCCCGATCGCCTGGGGCTTCCTCGGCGGGCTCGCCGGCGGCGTCGGCCTCATCGCCTTCTACCGCGCGCTCGCCCGCGGGCCGATGAACGTCGTCGCGCCGGTGTCCGCGCTGGCCTCCGCGGTCCTGCCGGTCGGCGTCGGCGTGCTGCGCGGCGAGCGGCTGGACGAGACCGCCCTGCTCGGCGTCCTGCTGTGCCTGCTCGCGATAGGCCTGGTCAGCATGGAGAAGGGCGGGGAGGACGAGCCGTCCGCGACCGCCTCCCTCGTCCGCCGGCCCCTGGACAGCGGCCCGCTGATGGCGCTGGTGTCCGGGTCCTGCTTCGGCGTCTTCTTCATCATGCTGAAGGCGGCCGGGGACGGCGCCGGGCTCTGGCCGATCGCCACCGCCCGCATCGGCACGCTGACCATCGTGTTCACGGCGCTGCTGATCGCCCTGCGGACGCGCGGCGGCGACCGGGGCCCGTGGGTGAGCGGCCGGACGCTGATCGGCCTCGCGCTGCTGTCCGGCATCCTCGACTCCGGCGCCAACGCCCTGTACTACCTGGCCGTCCAGGACGGCCTGCTGAGCCTCGTCACCGTGCTGACGTCGCTCTACCCGGCCATCACGGTGCTGCTGGCGAGGATCGCCTACAGCGAGCGTCTCCGCGCGGTGCAGCGCGTCGGCATGGCGATCGCGGTGGCGGGCGTGGCCCTCGTCACCGTCGGCTGACGCCGCCGCGATCCGCGCCGCCCTTGCCGGTGGTTCCTCCCGCCGAACCGCCGGAGAGGCGCGGCCGTCTGATCGATCTCTGGAAAAGGGGGTGTCCCGCGGTGTATCCATGATCGGATGCCCGTGGACGGCCAGGGGGAGGAACAGTGCGTACCGGGCTGAGACTGGCGGACAGGTACCAGCTCGACTCCCTGCTGGGACGCGGCGGGATGGGCGAGGTCTGGCGCGGCCTGGACGAGCGGCTCGGCCGGTCGGTCGCGGTCAAGATCCTCACGGCGCCGGCGGGCGCGGACGCCCGGCTGACCAGCCGGTTCCGCCGCGAGGCGGAGATCATGGCCCGGCTCCGCCACCCGGGGATCGTCGTCGTCCATGACGCCGGCGAGGACGACCACCTGCTGTTCCTGGTGATGGAGCTCCTCGACGGGGAGGACCTGTCCGCGGTGCTGAAACGCCACCCGCAGGGCCTGCCGGTCGACCGGGCGAGGCGGCTGACGGCGGGGATCGCCGACGCGCTGCACGCGGCCCACCAGCAGGGCGTGGTACACCGCGACGTCAAGCCCGCCAACGTGATGGCCCGCCCCGGCGACCTGGTGACCGTCATGGACTTCGGCATCGCCCGGTACGCCGACCAGGTCACGCAGCTGACCGGCAGCGCGATCCTCGGGACGCCCGCGTACATGGCCCCCGAGCAGTTCGAGAAGGCGCACGAGCCGACGCCGCGGACGGACCTGTACGCGCTGGGCGGGGTGCTGTTCGCCCTGCTCACCGGCCGGACGCCGTTCAACGGGGACAGCCTGCACGCGCTGATCCGCGAGATCGTTCTCACCGATCCGCCGAGGCCGCGTGAGGTGCGTCCGGACGTCCCCGGAGACCTCGACGAGCTCGTGCACGCGCTGCTGGCCAAGGATCCGCGGGACCGGCCGCCGGACGCCCGCGCCGTCGCCGAGCGGCTCCGAGCCGTTCCCGCGCCCCGCCCAGACGCGGTGCCGCCGGTTCCGCAACAGGCTCCCCCGCCCGTGCAGGCTCCCCCGCCGGTGCAGGTTTCGCCTCAGGGAGCGGGCCCCGGGGCGGCGCTGCCCCCGCCGTCGCCCCCGCCCTCGGACCTCAAGACGAGACCGGTCACGGAGGCCATGACGGCGCCGGCGCCCCCGACGGTCGCCGTGGACCAGGACTCGGCGATCTCGCTGAAGGCGTGGCTCCTGGCGACGGCCGGGATCCTCGCCGTGGTCGCGGGCGGCTGGTTCCTGCTGGAGAACCCCATGGGGCGCTCGGTGGACGACGGGCGGTTCTCCGCGCCGCCCGCCTGCGCCCGTCTCCCGACGCCCAGCATCCAGGACGCGGAGGTCTCTCCGACGAAGAGCCCGCCGGGCACGAGGGATTCGGTGCAGTGCACCTGGTCGGTCCTGCCCAAGGACTTCGCCGACCGGGGGAGCATCACTCTCGAAATCAAGCGGTACGGCAAGAAGAACGGGGAGTCGGGAGCCGACAACGCGCATGCGGCCGTGATGAGCGCGGGTGCCGGGGATCCCCTCTCCGGAATAGGGGACGAGGGGCACTACATCGACGCCTCCGACCCCTTCGGTGCGCCGCAGCTGATGTTCCGCGTCGACAACCTCACGGCTGACATCGGCATCATCGACGGCGAAGTGCCGGAGACCGCGGCCAAGAGCGAAGCGGCTTACGCCCGCCGGCTCGCGGCGGCACTACAGCAGCGGTCCGCGGGCTGACCGGGCGAGCGGCGAACGAGAAAACGCTCGGGGCGGGACCGCAGGCCCCGCCCCGAGCGTCGGCCAGGTCATGGCCGGTGGCGGTGGTGGTGGGATTCGAACCCACGGAAGCTTGCACTTCACACGCTTTCGAGGCGTGCGCCCTCGTCCACTAGGCGACACCACCGCGGGGAAGCCTACCGGACTCTGCGGTGTACGAAGAACTCGGAGAGCAGCGCGCCGCACTCGGCGGCGAGCACGCCCGCGAGCACCTCGGGCCGGTGGTTGAGGCGGCGGTCCCGGACGACGTCCCACAGCGACCCGACCGCGCCCGCCTTCGGGTCGACCGCCCCGTACACGACCCGGTCCACCCGCGCCTGGACGGACGCGCCCGCGCACATCGTGCACGGCTCCAGCGTCACCACGAGCGTGCAGCCGGAAAGCCGCCACTCGCCGCGCGCCCTGGCGGCGGCCCGCATCGCGACGATCTCCGCGTGCCCGGTCGGGTCGGCGCTGCGCTCCCGGTCGTTGCGGCCCGTCCCGATCACGGTGCCGGAGCCGTCCAGAACGACGGCGCCGACCGGGATCTCGCCGTCGGCGGCGGCGGCGCGCGCCTCGTCCAGCGCCCGGCGCATCGCCGCGCCGAACTCCTCGTCCGGTGCGGTCACGGAGTCAGTCACGGAGGCGGTC
Organism: Actinomadura montaniterrae; assembly: GCF_008923365.1. Lineage (GTDB taxonomy): Bacteria > Actinomycetota > Actinomycetes > Streptosporangiales > Streptosporangiaceae > Spirillospora > Spirillospora montaniterrae. Next base: position 10,360 of record NZ_WBMR01000040.1, on the reverse strand, counting down.
GAACTCCTCGCCGAACCCGGCGCGCTCGGCGACGGCGAGCAGCGCGTCGCCCGGCAGGGCGCGCTCGCCCAGGTCGCTGAGCTGGTCCGGATCGATCCCGAGGTCCTCCAGCAGCGCCGGGTCGCCGCCGGCGTCGCCGTCCGGGACCTCCCCGACGAGCTGGTGGAACAGCGCGGCGAGCCCGTCCTCGCGGACGGTCGACACGTACGCGCGGGGCTCGTCGTCGCCGTCGAGCCGGACGACCGCGAACCAGTCGTCGTCCTGCTCGACCAGCAGGACGACCGGGTCCCCGTAGGACTCGACGGCGGCCTCCCGCATCAGGTCGGCGACGTCGTCGACGTGCTCGGCCTCGGCGAGCACGGCCTCGGTCCCGACCCAGCCCTGCGGGCTCTGCGCGAAGACGGCGGCGAAGTACGGCACCTGCTCATTTTGACTGCTCCCCTCCCCGAAGGGAAAGGATTGTCGAACTCCCCCTCCTTCGTGGGACGTGCCGGGGATTCACGGCTCCGGCCGCCTCCCGCCCCTGCGGGGCGGAAGGTCTTGTGCGATCAGCGCCGTCCGGGGCCAGACCCGCCCGGACCAGCATCACCCGGGCGGAGTTCTTGTCCCTGGGACGGGAGGTTCCGCACGCGACGCAGGTGTAAGTGCGTTCGGACAGCGGCAGGCGGTGCTTGGCTCTCGCCCCGCATTCACCGCAGTCCATGGTGGTGTGCGCCGGGTTCACCAGCCGGACGTCCCGGGCGTGTTTGCGGCCCATCTCGATCAGGGCCTTCTTGGTCTCGCCGATCGCGGCGTCGGCGGCCTTGCGGGCCATGCTCGACTTGGCGAGGAACCGGGGCCGGAAGTCCTCGACCGCGACGGCGTCATGGTCGCGGAGGACCTTCTTGGCCCATTTGCGGGCGTCATCCCGCCGCTGCCGCGCGGCCTTCTTGCAGGCCTTGGCGGCCTGCCGCTGCGCTTCGCGGTATCCCTTGGACCGGGCCTTGCCCTTGGGCGCGCGGCGCCGGGCCATCTGCCGCTGATAGCGCGCCAGCCGCGCGGCGGCCTTGCGGCCGTGTCCGGTGTGCGGCAGATCGTAAGCATCGCTGGTGGTCGTGGCGGTCTCTGTCACGCCCCAGTCGATCCCGAGGACGCGGCCGGTGGCCGGCAGCGGCTCCGTCCGGGCCGGGACGACGAACGAGGCGTACCAATGGCCGAGGCAGTCGCGGTGGATCCGCACCGAGGACGGACCGGCGGGCAGGGGGCGCGACCACACCACCGTCAACGCGATCCCGCCTGCCAGGTGCAGGCGCCCGTCCCGCACCCGAAATCCTCGGCGGGTGTAGTTCAAGCTCGGCGCGGCCAGAGCCCGCTTCTTGAAACGAGGCATCCCCGCCCGCCGGCCGGGCGGCACCCGGTTCTTGATGTCGGCGAGGGCCTTGGCGCGGGATCTGGCGAAGTCCCGGACAGTCTGCTGCTGCGCCACCGAGGCGCCCGCACGCAGCCAGGGCCGCTCGGCGCGCCACCCCGTCAGCATCTTGTCCAGCCGCGCGGGGCCGCACGCCTCCCCGGCCCGATGCGCGGCTCTGGACCGGGCGACGCACTCGTTCCACACCCACCGGCACCGGTCCCACTCGACCAGCAGGTTCCGCTCGGCGGTCGACGACAGCCGCAGCCGGTAGGCGTACCGGGCGGTCCCGATTCCTTCCCGGGCTTCCGCCGGCGTCATCATGATGCCACCGTAGTGCCATGGTCCGACTATCGCTGCGACTTCCCGAAACGCTCCACGCTCGGCTCGTCGAGCAGGCGTCCGCCGACCGGCGCTCCCTCAACTCCGAGATCCTCCACCTGCTCGAGAACGCCCTGGGACCTGCCGAGGGCGTTGCCGGTCCGCCCGGTCGCCGGCCTGCATCTCCGGGGGCGCTCGGCGGGCGTCCGGAGTCATCCTCGGCCTGAGCCCGAAGGGATGCACCGGCGAACAGGGTGACCCACGGGTCGCTGCGGTCACAGTCCTTGGGCGCTTTCGGTCGTGAGGATATTTCGGGTTTTGTCCCATGGTGGACCGCTGCGGTTCTTCCCCTGGTGCCCCAATGATCGTGATACTTCTCACCGCCAGGCGGGCGGGAGGAGAACCATGGGCAAGGACGAACTGACGCGGCGCGGGTTCCTCGCGGGGACGGCCGGTGCCGCCGCGCTCATCGCGGCCGGCGGGACGGGCGGGACGGCGGCCGACGCCGCCGCGACCGTCCGGGCGCCCGTCTCGGCGCTCCCCGACCCCGGCGACTCGGGGATCGACCACATCGTCGTCGTCATGATGGAGAACCGGTCGTTCGACCACTACATGGGCTGGGTCCCCGGCGCCGACGGCGTGCAGGCCGGGCTCACCTTCACCGACGCGCAGGGCGACGCCCACGACACCCACCACCTGAAGGTCCCCTACGGGTGCGGGTTCAACGACCCCGACCACTCCTACGAGGGCGGACGCACCGAGTACAACGGCGGCGCCTGCGACGGGTGGCTGCGCGCCGGCGAGAACGACGTCTTCTCCATCGGCTACTTCAAGGGCCCCGACCTCGGCTTCCACGGCCACGCCGCCCTCGACTGGACGCTCTGCGACCGCTACTTCGCCGCCGTGATGTCGTCCACGTTCCCGAACCGGATCTTCCAGCACGCCGGGCAGACCGATCGGATCTCCAACACCTTCACCTTCTCCGAGCTCACCACCGTCTGGGACCGGCTGAAGGAGAAGAAGATCCCCGCGTACTACTACTTCAGCGACGTGCCGTTCACCGCGCTGTGGGGCCTGAAGCACCTCGACATCAGCCGCCACATCAACTACTTCTACGACGACGCGAAGCACGGCAGGCTGCCCGCCGTCAGCTTCGTCGAGCCCGGCTTCGTCGGCGAGGCGCTGCCCGGCCTGTCCGAGGACGAGCACCCGCTCGCCGACATCCGGTTCGGCCAGAGCTTCCTCAACCAGGTCTACACGGCGGTCATCGACTCGCCGAACTGGGAGCGCACCCTGCTGGTGATCAACTACGACGAGTGGGGCGGGTTCTTCGACCACGTCCCGCCGCCCACCGGGCCGGACCCGCGTCCCGACCTCGGCACCGGCCTGCGCGGCTTCCGCGTCCCGTGCCTGCTGATCTCACCGCGCGCCCGGCGCGGCGCCATCGCCCACGAGGTGTACGACCACACGTCCGTCCTCAAGGCGATCGAATGGCGCTGGGGCCTCGAACCGCTGTCGGTGCGGGACGCGGCGGCCCGCAACATCGCCGAGGTCCTCGACTTCGAGAGCGCCCCGAAGCTGACCGCGCCGCACTACGACGTCCCGCGCCCGCTCACCCTCGGCTGCCTCGACCCGCAGCACTCCCACACCGGCGACGACTGGGCCCAGCTCAACGCCTACGCCCTCACCCACGGCTTCAAGTAGCGCGCTACCCGACGGCGTCGAGGGCGCGTTCGAAGGCGGGGGCGAAACCGACCCGGCCGGCGATGCTGAGCAGCATCTCGTCCGGGTAGAGCTCCAGGTCGCCGGAGATCGCGCCGAGCTCCATCTCGTCCAGCCCCAGGTCCGCGAAGATCGACATGTCGCCGACCGGCAGCACCTGGTCGAGCTCCTCGTCCTCCGGGATCGGGATGTCCAGGTAGTCCAGGACCTGGCCGGCGAGGGGCCAGTCCACCGACGCCGTGACGTCCGACAGGAACACCATCACCTCGTCGCCGAGCAGCCGGATCGCCACGAAGAAGTCGTCGCCCACCGACACGAGCCCGACCGTCCCGCCCAGGCTCGGCTGCTGCCGCAGGGCATGGATCAGCCCGGCGAGATCCTCGGTCAGCGCCACCGGGAGGATCTCGGCCTCCCAGCGGTCGTCCTCGCGGTACACCACGACGGCGAAGTCCGTCGCGTCCACATCCGTCATTTCCACCCCACCGGCGCCGTTCCTGCCTGGGCATGGTCGCAGATGCGGCGCGCGCTCGCGTGCCCCACCGCCAAACTCGGCGCCGCACCGCCGCGTGAAGCGGGGAGTCAGCTCCGCTTTCCGGTACCCAAGGGCACGAACCTACTCGATCCCCGCCGGCGCGCCGCGAACCGGGGCGCGCCCGCCGGTGCCCGTCCGGTCAGTTGATGCGGAACGTGCGGCGCCGCAGCGCCGCGTGGATCCGGGCACGCCGTGACCTGTGCGGCGTCACGCGGCGCCGCAGCTCCCGCGCCTCCGCCAGCTCCCTGAGGAAGATCGCGCGGCGGCGCAGCCGCTCGCGGACCTGCTCGGGCGAGACGTCGCCCGCGCCGGCCGGCTCGGGGCCCGCTGTGACATCGCTCACCGCCTCGTCGACGTCGGAGGCGTCGACGGGGAACGGCACCGGTTCGGGCGGGGGGACCAGGGAGTCGGGAGCCGGCGGCGCGCTCTCCGCGGGACCGGATCCCGGCCCCGGCGGGTCGGGCGCGGGCTCGCCCGCCCGCGCCGGCCGCCGATCGCTGTCGCTGCTCATATCGCCATAGTGCCCAGCTCAGTGGCGTCTACCCAAGATTGCGGGCCCCGCCGCGGCGCGCGGACGGTGGGCTACGGTGTGCGCATGCAGACCCTCGCCGTCGACCATCCGCTCGTCGCGCACAAGCTCACCACGCTGCGGGACGTCCGCACCGACTCCCCCACGTTCCGCCGTCTCGCGGACGAGCTCGTCACCCTGCTGGCCTACGAGGCCACCCGTGACGTCAGGGTCACCCCGGTCACCGTGCCCACCCCGCTCGTGGAGACCGGCGGCGTCCAGCTGGCCAGCCCCAAGCCGCTCGTGGTGCCGATCCTGCGCGCCGGGCTCGGGATGCTGGACGGGATGACCCGGCTGCTGCCGACCGCCGAGGTGGGGTTTCTCGGCATGATCCGGGACGAGGGCACACTGCAGGCCCAGACGTACGCCACCCGGCTGCCCGACGACCTGTCTGGCCGGCAGTGCTACGTGCTGGACCCGATGCTCGCCACCGGCGGCACCCTCGCCGCCGCGATCAAGCTGCTGTTCGACCGCGGCGCCGACGACGTCACGGCGATCTGCCTGCTCGCCGCGCCCGAGGGCCTGAAGTACCTGGAGGAGGCGTTCGCCGGGACGGCCGCGCCGATCCGGGTCGTCACCGCGGCGATCGACTCGCACCTGAACGAGCAGGGCTTCATCATGCCGGGCCTCGGCGACGCCGGCGACCGCCTCTACGGCGTCGTCTGACCGACGCGCCCGTCCGACCGACGCGGTCCCGGCTGACCGAGGCGGCCGTCCGACCGAGGCGGCCCCGGCTGACCGAGGCGGCCGTCCGACCGACGCGGCCCCGGCTGACCGACGCGGCCTCGGCTGACCGAGGCGGCCGGCCGGCGGGGCCGCGGACGGGGCGCCGGGGCCGGGGGAGCGTGATCCGGGCGTGCGGCGCGTTCCGGATGTTCGTTCCTGGTGGCAAGGGGTACGAACGCGCTACGGAACGTCAGTGCGCGTTCCCCTCCGCCGCCCCGGCACAGGGGACCGTTACGGACCGGGCGGCGCGAGCGAGGCCTAGGAGTCGCGATGACTCACCAAGGGGATGGCGACCTGCCGCGCTACGCCGCGATCGGCGAGCGGCTCACCGAGGAGTTCGAAGGAGTCCACCAGTCCGACACCGTGGACCGGTGCGTGTCCGCCGCGCGGCACGGCGCGGACGAGGTGTGCGGGGGAGCGACCCCGGACCTCGTGGAGCGGATCGCGCGCCGGCACCTGGAGGTGCTCGCCACGGTGGCGGCCGAGAAGCGCCGCCGGGCGCGCCGGTCGTCTCTCGACAACGCGCCATAGCCCTTGCTTTGCCGGGGGTTGCGGCTGTGCGAAACTGAACCGGGGTCCGTGGGTCGACGCTCCGGGAGGCAGCCGTGCCCGCAAGCAAGCACATGACGTGGGCCGCGGCGGCCCCGCCCGATGGGCGCCGCTCCGGCCCGAGGCCGCGATGAGGCTGGTGACCCCGGGGGACTCGGCCCCGGCCTCGGTGAACAAGTACCTCCTCCCGCACGAGAACCAGGTGATCACGGTGCGCCGGCATCCGGCCGTGCTGATGGTCCCGGTGGGGCTCGTCCTCGGCGGGCTGATCGTCGCGGGCGTGCTGAGCAACACCGTCGCCAGCCAGGCCGGGACGGTGATCAGCTGGATCTGGTGGGCGTGGCTGATCCTGCTCGCCTGGTTCGTCTGGCGGGTCGCCGAATGGTCGGTCGACTACTTCGTGATCACGAACCAGCGGATGCTGCTGACCACCGGCCTGATCACCCGCAAGGTCGCGATGATGCCGCTGGCGAAGGTCACCGACATGAGCTTCAAGCGGACGATCGCGGGCCGCATGCTCGGCTACGGCGAGTTCGTGCTGGAGTCGGCGGGCCAGGAGCAGGCGCTGTCGAACGTCCCGTACCTGCCGTACCCGGAGCAGCTCTACCTCGAGGTCTGCGAAATGATCTTCCCGAACAAGAACGCCACCGCCGACGACTGACCCCGCGGCCCCCGCGCTTACCGCGCCCACCGCGGCACCCGCGGCACCCGCGGACCTCTCGGCACCCGCGGCCCCGCCGGATTCCGGCCGCTACGGTTCGGTCGTGGCAGGTTCCGTTCCGCTGCTGTTCCTCGACGTCGACGGTCCCCTCATTCCGTTCGGGTCCCCGCACCCGTACCCGACATATGAGACGGGCCGTCTAAAACACGCGGGAAGCGCATCCCATCCCCTCCTCCCCCGCCTGAACCCCGCCCACGGCCCGCGCCTGACGGCCCTCCCGTGCGAACTGGTCTGGGCGACGTCCTGGACGACGGACGCGAATGACCGCATCGCTCCGCGGCTCGGTTTGCCGGAACTGCCGGTGGTCGCCTGGCCGGACCCGTCGGACGCTGACGAGCGGGACGCCCGGAACGGCCTGCACTGGAAGACGCGGACGCTCGTCGCGTGGGCGGCCGGACGGCCCTTCGCCTGGGTCGACGACGAGATCTCCGACGCTGATCGCGCCTGGGTGGCCGCGCATCATCGGGGGCGGGGGTTGTTGCATCGGGTTGATGCGCGGGTGGGGCTGGGGGAGGGGGATTACCGGGTTCTGGAGGAGTGGTTGCGAGAGGTTCGCGGGGCGGTGTAGAGGCGGGGGCCAGAGCAATCTCGGCGGAATCGGCGATCTTGCGGGGATCGTCGGATAACGTCGAAGGCGACAGGTGCCGCGACCGTCCGGGGGGTCCCGCTTCATTACTCTCGATGTGCGTTAACCCGCAATGTGCAATCATGTCGGCACCCCAGCCGCCTGATTACTTCCGCTAAGTGAGTCCACATGCCGGGTCCAGGCAATGTCGGCGAACGTGTCCGCAACCTGCGGCTCACCAGACGCCTGTCGCAGGCACAGCTCGCCGGTCACGACCTTTCCGACAGCTACATCTCTTTGATCGAGTCCGGTAAGCGGACTCCGACGCCGACCGTCCTGCGCATGCTGGCCGAACGGCTCGGCTGCACGCCCGAGTACCTCGCCGAGGGCGTCGAGCCGGAGCAGCGCGCGCACCTGGAGGTGCGGGAGCGCCACGCGCACCTCGCGCTGCTGGGCGGCGACCCGGGCACCGCCGAGTCCGGCTTCGACGAGGTGATCGCGCGCAGCGACGATCCCGACCTGACGTCCCGCGCCCGGTGGGGCCGCGCCCGCGCCCTGGAGGAGCTGGGCCGCGCCGACCAGGCGATCGCGCTGTTCGAGGAGCTGCGCGAGCAGGCCGAACGCGACCCGGGGCGGGCGAGCTGGCTGCCGCCGGTGATCGCATTGGCGCGCTGCTACCACACGGTCGGCGACCTCGGGCAGGCGATCGCGCTCGGCGAGCGCGCCATGGACCGGCTCGGCAAGCTCGGGCTCACCGCGGGGCAGGAGTACACCGAGGCGGGCCGGATCCTGCTGCTGGCCTATGTAGACCGCTCCGATCCGGCGCGCGCGCACGAACTCGGCAGGCGGCTCCTTCATCCGGAGGGTTCTGGGGACGACGAGTCGACGAGCGTCCACTACCAGCGGGCCAGCATGCGCGCGCTGGAGGAGGGGACGATCGGCGACTCCCTGTACTTCGCCGACCGGGCGCTGGCAGCCCGGTCCGACGCGACGCCCGTGCAGGCGCGGGCGCGCCTCGACCTCGCCGCCGCGAAGGCGCTGCTGAGGGGCGTCATGCCGTTCTCCGAGCCGGCGCCCTCCGCGGTGGCGGAGGTGGTGTCGCCGGGCGAGGGCGTGCCGGGCATCGAGAAGCCGCGCGCCGAGGGGTCCCGCGAGGCCGCGCGGGAGGCTCTGGAACTCCTGCGGGGGACGGGCGCGCTCGAAGGGGCCGAGGCCACCGAGAGCACCATCGCCAAGGCGCGCGCGCTGGTCCTCGTGGGGGAGCTGGACGAGGCCATCGCCGAGCTGGAGCAGTTCCTCGACACCGGGATGGCCCTCGTGGCGCCTCCCCCGGCGCGGACGCACACCATCACGCCGCACCCCGGCAATGATCTCGCCGCGCGCACACAGAAGACCGTGCTGGCCCGGCTCGTCCTCGCCCGCGCCCGGGTGGCGCAGGGGGACGCCCAGGCGGCCCAGGTCGTGCTGCGCGCCGCGTCCGAGCAGCTGAGGACGCTGCCGGCCGGGCGGCCCGCCGCGCACCTGCTGCGCGAGCTGGGCGAGCTGTTCGAGCTCGTCCAGGACACCGAGTCCGCCGCCGCGGCGTACCGGCAGGCGCTGGAGGCCGCGGGCCTGCACGCCGCGCCGTCCCAGGAGGCGAACCACGACCTCGGACGCGTCTGACCTGCGGCGCGTGTGATCGTACGGGCGCCCCGGAATAAACGCGGCGGCGCGCCTGTCGTATCCTGGTGACGGAAACATGGGATGACTGGCTGACCGGATGTCGGCGCCCCCGGCTCGAGGAGGGACACGTGACGCTGCGCACCGCCCGCCGCTCGTCGCTCGTCGACCAGGTGATCGAGCAGCTCAGGGCCGAGATCACCGGCGGTTCCTGGCCGGTCGGCGGGAAGATCCCGCCGGAGCCGGTGCTGTCGGAGACCCTCGGCGTCGGCCGCAACACCGTCCGCGAGGCCGTCCGGGCCCTCACCCACGCGGGGCTGCTCGACAGCCGCCAGGGCGACGGCACCTACGTGCGGGCCACCAGCGAGCTGTCCAGCGCCGTCCGGCGGCGCCTGGAGACCGCCGAGCTCGTCGAGATCCTGGAGGTGCGGCGCGGCCTGGAGGTGGAGGCCGCCCGGCTCGCCGCCGCGCGCCGCACCGACGCCGACGTCGCCGCGATCACCGACGCGCTCGGCCGCCGGGACGCGGCCTGGGCCGCGGGCGAGCACGCCGCGTTCGTCGAGGCCGACCTGGCGTTCCACACCGCGGTCGTGGAGGCCACCCACAACCAGGTCCTCACCGACCTGTACCGCGACTTCAGCACCGCGCTGCGGGCCAGCATCGGCGCGGCGGGCACCCTCCTCGAGCACGCGGACGTCCCGCACGGCCCCATCGCCGCGGCGGTGGAGGAGGGCGACGCGGCGGCCGCCGCCGCGGCCACCCACGCCTGCCTCGACCAGATCCTCGCCTCCACGGGCCCCTGGAAAGCGGCCCCCGGCGCCCCGGCGGCTAAGGATGCCCCGGCGGCCCCGGAGGAGCGCGAGCCCTAGCGGCGGCGCGCGTCCGGCATCACGCGGTTCCCCGCGCTCCCATCAACGATCACCGGCGTGACCTGGCATCGGGCCGGCACGCCGCCCCCCATCCGGTTCGACGCGCCCGCGGGCGCATGACGAAGGCGACATGAACACCTCGGCAACGACCCCCGTCCCCCGTGCCCTGACCGCCTGGTCGCTCGCCGGCCTGGTGCTGCTGACGATCAACCTGCGGGCCGCCATCACCGGGATCTCCCCGGTGCTCGGCGACCTGCGGGACGCGTTCGGCCTGTCCGGGGTCGAGGCCGGCGTCCTCACCACGCTGCCCGTCCTCTGCCTGGGCGTCTTCGCGTCCCTGGCGCCGGTCGCCGCGCGCCGCCTCGGCACCGAGACCGCGATCGCCGGCTCCCTGCTGCTGATCACGGCGGGAATCCTGCTGCGGGTCGTCGCGGCGCCGCTGCCGCTGTTCGTTGGAACGGTCCTGGCAGGCGCGGGGATCGCGATGGGGAACGTCCTCATGCCCGCGGTCATCAAGCGCGCGTTCCCGCGCCGCGTCGGGTCCCTGACCGGCCTCGCGATGATGCTGATGGCGGCCAGCGGCGCCATGGCCGCCGGCCTCGCCGTCCCGCTGAGCGACGCGGGCGGCTGGCGCCTCGCCCTCGCCGTCTGGGCCGTCCCGTCGCTGGTCGCGGCGCTCGCCTGGGGGCCGCTCGCGCTCCGCGGCCGCCGCTCCCCCGAGCCCGCGGTCCCGGCCGCGGT
>NZ_WBMR01000004.1 GCF_008923365.1 Actinomadura montaniterrae | reverse complement strand
CAGGGCGCGCAGCGTCAGCGGGTCGCGGCCGGCGCCGCAGATGACGCCGTCGGCGGCGCGTCCCGCGACCGCCGCGGCCTTCGGCCCTCCGGCCGCGACCAGCAGCGGCGTGGCCGGGGAGGCGTCGCGGATCTCCCGCAGGGTCCGCTCCAGATGGTCGAGGGAGGCGGGTGCGAGGCCGAACGTGCGGACGGCGGAGTCACCCCGCCCCATGCCGATGACGAGGCGTTCGCCGAACGTCCGCGCCGCGCAGGCGTGCACCGACACGTGCCGGGTCACCGGGTTGGTGACGCTGGTGAGGACGGTGAGGGCGTTCGTCGCCGAGGCGGCGTCGGCGCACGCGGCGTACAGCTCGCCGTAGTTCGGCGAGTCGCCGATGCCCAGCCCCCACAGTCCGCGGCGCTCGATGCGGCTCGCGAGGGACCTGGTCAGTTCCCGGTCCAAGGGGAGCCAGTTGACGCACAGCCTGAGCCTCATCGCCGCTCCCCTCCCCCGCCGGCGACGTCCTTCCAGGGCAGCGAGCGGCTCGGGTCGGGATCGCGCGGGAGGCCGAGCGCGCGCTCGGCGACCTGGTTGCGCAGCACCTCGGACGTGCCGCCGGCGATGGTCTTGGCCTGCACCCGCAGGAACGCCCACCGGTTGGAGCCCGCCCATGAGTCTTCCGAAGGGTGGGCGACGGCGCCCAGCCCGCCGAAGTCGACGAAGGCCCGCTGGAGGCGCTGGGTGTGCTCGGCCTGGAGGATCTTGTTGAAGGGTCCTTCCGGCGGGACGCGCCCGGCGGCGCGCTCCACCGCCATTCGCCGATTGTTGAGCTCCACCAGGCGGCTCTCAATGAGGATCTGGACGGCCTCGTCGGCCTGGACGGGGTCCAGCCGGCCGCGGTAGTGCTCGATCAGCTCGTCGACGCCGCGGCCGACGACCGAGCCGGGCGGCGCCGCGCCGACTCCCGACCCGGCTCGGCGCTCGAAGGACAGCACCGTCCGGACGACCTCCCAGCCGGTGCCGGGCTCGCCCAGCCGCTGCGCGTCGGGGACGGCGCAGCGGTCCAGGCGCACCTCGAAGAACTCGTGGTCGCCCGTCATCTGGCGGATCGGGCTGATCGTGACGCCGGGCGCGGACATGTCCACGCAGAAGCAGGTCAGGCCGGCGTGCTTGGTCGCGTCCGGATCGGTGCGCACGAGGGCGAGGCCCCAGGAGGCGCGGTCGGCGCGGCTCGTCCAGATCTTGGTGCCTTCCAGCACCCAGCCGTCCCCCTCGCGCACCGCCCGGGTGCGGACGGCGGCGAGGTCGGAGCCCGCCTCGGGCTCGCTGAACAGCTGGCACCACAGCGCCTCGTTGCGGGCGATCGACGGGAGCAGCCGCCGCTTGAGCTCCGCGCCACCGAACCGCAGGATGGTCGGGCCGACCCAGGCGGTGCCGATGGCGCTGGACACGTCGCCGATGAGCCAGCGCCGCAGCTCGCGGCGGATCTCGACGGCGTCGTCGGCGGCGAGTCCCCGCCCGCCGTACTCCGGCGGCCACTCGGGGGTGAGCCAGCCGTTCTCGGCGACCGTCCGCACGGCGGACGCCCCGTGCTCGGAGGCGGCGTACTCCTCCACGCGCGCGGTGTCGCCGTCGCGCACCGCCTCGGCCCATCCGGCCGGCAGGCGTTCCTCCAGGAGCGCGCGGAACTCCTCGACGGGCGTGCTCATGAGGTCGGGATCCGCTGGCTGACGCGGCGGTCCAAGACGATGGAGGCGAGCATGTTGCGCATCACCTCGGTGGTCCCGCCGCCCATGGACAGGCCGCGCCCGTCGCGGAAGAACCGCTCGAGCGGCCACCTGCGCGAGTAGCCGCGGGCGCCGTGCAGCTGGATCGCCTGGTTGGTGACGCGCTGGACCATCTCGCTGGAGTACAGCTTGGCCATTACCGTCTCGCGCTGCGGCGGGAAGCCGTCGGTGTTCGCGCGGGCGGCGCGCCAGACGAGGGTTCGCGCGACCTCCACGTCCAGGGCCATGTCGGCGATCATCCACTGGAGGCCCTGGAAGTCGGCGAGCGGCCGGTCGAACTGGCGGCGCTGCTTGAGGTGGCTCACGCTGGCGTCCAGGGCGCCCTGCGCGATGCCGGTGCACATGGCGGCGTTGCCGCACCGCTCCGGGTTGAACTGGTTCACCAGGATCTCGGCGCCGCGCTTGGAGTCCGGTTCGGGCATCACCAGCACGTCCTGCGGCTCGATGCGGACGCCGTCGAAGCGCAGCGTGCACTCGGCGACGCCGCGGATGCCCATCTTAGGGTCGACGTGGGGTTCGGCCATGCCGTCCGGACGCCCCTCGATCAGCACGGCCCCGATGCCGTAGGGGCCCACCGTGCCGGGCGCCCGGCAGAAGACGATGATGGTGTCGGCCTCCCGGCCGCCGGTCACCCAGCTCTTGTCACCGTGCAGGCGGAAACCCGACCCGTCCGGGCGCAGCTCGGCCCGCAGGTCCGTGCCGGCGGTCCCGGCGCCCGGCTCGCTCATGGCGATGGCGAAGTGCCGGGTGCCCGCGGCGACGCCGGGCAGGAGCCGCTCGCGCTGCGCGTCGTTCCCGAGCACGTGGATCGCGCGCCAGGGTCCGTTGAGAAAGGGCTGCACGGCCATGGCGCTGGACGTGCACACGCGGGCCAGCTCCTCCACGACCAGGCATCCCTCGAACAGGCCGCGCCCCTGGCCCCCGTACTCGGTGGGGACGGTCAGTCCGAGCAGCCCGGCCTCGCGGGCGGCGGCCAGCGACCGCTCCGGGAATTCCTCGCTCTCGTCCCAGTGGGCGGCGTAGGGCCTCAGCTCGGTCTCGGCGAGATCGCGGGCCAAGGCGCGCGTCCGGCGCTCCTGCTCCGACAGCCGCGACCAGGAGGCGTCGGCGTCGCCGGGTTCCGCCGGGACGGGGACGGGGTCCCAGACGTCGCGGCGGGCGTCGAGAAGCGTGCGGTCGCGTTCGATGTACTGTTCGGTCACTTGATTACCCTTGCGTCGAGAGCGATGAGTCGGTTGCCGGCCTCGACCAGCGGATTGCACTCGACCAGTCCGAGGCCGTGCCGTTCGGCGAGGCCGGCCAGGGCGGCGGCCGTCCCTGCCAGCAGCCGGGCGAGATGGCGGTGGCGGGGGCCGCCGCGGGCGAAGACCTCCTCCTCCAGCCGTTCCGCGAGGTGGTCGGCGGTGGCGGAGGCGGCCACCGTCACCGTGCGGCCGATCAGCTCGACATGCCCGCCGCCGAGCCCGGCGACCGCGACCAGCCCGAAGACCGGATCGCGGCGGACGCCGGCGATGAGCTCAGGGCCGGCCCGCAACTGCCGGGCGACGATGAGAGACGGCGCGTGCTCCAGCAGTTCGCGGGCCGCGTCCGCAGCGCCGGCGGCGTGCACATCGAGGCGCACCCCGCCGCGGCCGGCCTTGTGGGTCTCGGCGGGCAGGTTCGCCTTCATCACCACCGGCCAGCCGAGTTCCTCGCCTGCGGCGGCGGCCTCCTCGGGGTTGGCGGCGGGTCGCCAGGGCGCGACGTCGATCCCGGCTTCGGCGATGAAGCGCAGGCTGGAGGCGGCGTCGGTGTCGGGCATCGGAAGGTCGGGCGCGGGTGTCCGGTCCAGGCGCTCGCCGGGCGCCGTCGGACGGCTGGTCACGGCGCGCAGCGCGGCGCAGGCGGCGTCCAGGCCCGGCATCACGGCCACGCCGGGGGCGGCGGCGTCGCGGGTGACGGCCGGGTCGCCGTCGAGCACCGCCGTCACGACCGGGACGTCGCCGCCGGCGCCGGCCACGTCGGCGGCCTGCTCGGCGCGGCCCACGAACAGGACGGCGTCGACGTCGCCGGAGCCGGCCAGCACCCCGGTGACCGAGGCGACCCGGTTGGTGTCGCCGATGACCTGCGCCGTGACGTCGACCGGGTTGGCGGTCGAGGCGTAGTCCGGCAGCAGGGCCGCGAGCCGGTCGCGGGTCGCCTCGCCGAGCGGGGCCGGCCGCAGGCCGCGCAGCGCCAGGAGGTCCGCGGCGACGACGCCGGCGCCGCCGGAGCCGGTGACGACGCCGACGCGCCGGCCGCGCGCGGGCTCCAGCAGGCAGAGCCCCGCCGTCGCCTCGACGAGTTCGCGGTCGGAGTCGACGGCGACGGCGCCGTACTGGCGGCACAGCTCGGTGACGATCGCGTGGTCGGGGCTGACGGCGGCGGTGTGGGACCGGGCCGCCCGCGCCCCGGCCGCCGACGAGCCGCCCGCGAGCAGGACGACCCGCACTCCGCCGTCGCGGGCCGCGCCGAGCATCGCCTCCAGCGCGGCCCCGTCCCGGACGTTCTCCAAGTACAGGGCCAGCACGCGGGGCCGATACGCCGCGGAGACGATCAGCTCGCGGCCGATCTCGCAGGCGCCGAGGTCGCTCTCGTTGCCGGTGCCGACGAAGCCGTCGACGTCCAGGCCGTAGCGGCGCGCCAGCCGGACCAGCCGGGCGCCGAACGCGCCGCTCTGGGACAGCAGGATCGCGCCGCTGCCCTGCCGACACCCGGTCATGTCGTCGAACGCGGCGGCGAAGGTGAGCACGGCGCGGGCCGGGGCGTAGTAGAGGCCGACGGAGTTGGGCCCGACGATCCGGGTGCGTCCCGACGCGGTGGTCAGCGGCCCACCGCCGACCTCCTCGAAGCCGGACGAGTAGACGATCACGTGGGCCGCGCGTCCGTCCAGGGCCGCCAGCACCTCGGGCACGGCCGCAGCGGGGACGGCCACCACCGCGACGTCGGTGCCGTCCGGCACGTCGCCGGCTGTCCCGGCCTCGATGACCTCGCCAGGGAAGCCGGCGTCGCGCAGGTGCCGCAGGGTCCGCGCGCCCAGCCCCTGCGGCCGCGACAGCGAACCCACGATCGCGACGCGTCCGGGCGCGAGCAGCCGGGTCACGGCCGGGCCGGGCTCCGGTGCCGGCGTCATCGCAGTTCCGCCGGGATCTCGATCGACTTGGAGGTGCCCCAGCGCGGCTTCTCGCGGGCCTTGAAGGCCGCGATGCCGCGGACCGTCTCGCCGAGCGTGCGGATCCAGTTGAGCGTCCGCCGCTCGTAGTTGTAGGCGTGCAGCCGGTCGTTCTGCTCCAGGAACTCGTACATGAGCCGCTTGGTGGCGGTGACCGAGGCGGGCGCGCAGTGGTCGGCGATGTCGCGGGCGACGGCGAGCGCCTCGGCGAGGACCGCGTCCGCCGCGGTGAGGCGGGTCGCGAGGCCGAGCCGGTGGCCCTCGGCCCCGGTGATGGTCCGGCCGGTCATCAGCAGGTCCATCGCGGGCGCGAAGCCGATGAGGCGCGGCAGCAGCCAGGTCGAGTTGCGGTCGGGGATGATGCCGATGCGGTTGAAGGAGAACGCCAGCCGGGCGTCCTCGGCGACCACCCGGATGTCCCACTGCATGGCCCAGGTCAGCGCGACGCCGATGGCGTCGCCGTTGATCGCGCCGATGACGGGCGTGGCGAGGTTCCACGGCGCGGCGCCCGGGTCGGCGAGGGTCTCGACGCCGTGCGCGCCGCGCTCCCGCCAGTCGATGTCCAGGTCGGCGCCGACGCTGAACCACGCGTCCCGCCCGGTGACCACGATGGCGCGGATCTCCGGGTCGGCGTCCAGGCCCGCGAGGGCGGCGCCGAGCTGCGCCCCCATCAGCGGGGTGTAGGCGTTGCGGCGCTCCGGCCGGTCCAGGACGACGACCGCGACCGGGCCGTCGATCTCGGTCGCCACATGGCGTTCCGTCATCCGCACTCCAAATTCTATTCAGTGAAATTCAATTTCATTGAGTCGTTGTCACCGTAAGGTGGCGCAGGGACCGCGTCAAGCGTCGCGGCGCCACGTCACCCGCCCGCGTCCCACCCCAGGACCAGCACCGATGCGGTGGTGAACATCCCCCCGAAGCCGAGGACGGCGCTCACCTCCGCGTCCCGCACCTGCGTCGCGGCCTCCCCGCGCAGCTGCCGGACCGCCTCCTGGATCGCGAACATCCCGTACATGCCCGTGTGGGTGTAGGACAGGCCACCGCCGTTGGTGTTCACCGGCAGGCTTCCACCCGGCGCGGTGCCGCCCGCGGCGACGAGGTCGCCGGCCTCCCCCGGTTCGACGAAGCCCATGGCCTCCAACCCCATGAGGGGCAGATGCGCGAAGGCGTCGTAGCACATGACGTGGTCGACGTCGCCGGGCCCGAGCCCAGCCTCCTCGAAGGCGTCCGCCGCCGCCCGCGCCGCCACGTCGGCCCGGGTGAAGTCGGGCATCTGAGCGATCAGCGGCGCACCGAGCGCCTCCCCCGCTCCGAGCACGGGAACGGCCCGTGCCTCCGCGGCGCGCTCGCCTCCGGCCACGACCAGCGCCCCGCCGCCGTCGGTCACCAGGCAGCATTCGGGAACGTGGAAGGGATGGGCGACCAGCGGTGAGGCGAGCACGTCGTCGACCGACAGCGGCTCGCGGCGCAGCGCGCGCGGCTCGCCCGCCGCCCACCGCCGCTGCGCCACCGCGACGGAGGCGAGGTGCTCCGCCGTCAGCCCGTAGGTCTTCATGTAGCGCAGCGCCGGGAGGGTGAAGCGGGTGAACGGGGCCCGGGCACCGTAGGGCATCTCGAACTGGCCGGGGAGCGACGCCGGGTCGGGAGGGCGCGGCGGTGACCCGACGCGCGAACGTCCCGACTCCCCGTGCGTGACCAGGACCGTCCGAGCGTGGCCCGCCCTGATCGCCGCCACCGCGTGGCGCACGTGCAGCAGGAAGGAGCAGCCTCCGACGTTCGTCCCGTCGATCCAGCGCGGCCGGACGCCGAGGACGTGCGCGACCTGCCGCGGGTCGAACGCCCCCGCTATGCCGTCGATCTCAGCGGGCGACGTCCCGCAGTCCGCGAGGGCGCGGCGCGCCGCCTCGACGTTGAGCTCCAGGACCGAGGCGTCCGGGACGCGTCCGAGCCGCTCCGTCTCCGCGGCGCCTACGATCGCGACCGGGGTCATCCCTGCACCCCCTCCGCAGGCGCGAAGACCGGGAGCGCGTACCCGCCCCGTTTCTCGAAGGCGACCTGGAGCGGCATGTCCAGGACCAGCGACTCGGGCGTCGGCTCGATGCCCGAGATGCCGGTGAGCATCCTCGGTCCCTCCTCCAGCTCCACCACCGCAACGGCGTAGGGCGTTCTCTCGGTGAAACCGCCCTCGCCCCGGTGCACGATCACGTACGAGTAGAGGCGGGCGCGTCCGGAGGCCGCGAACCACCCGGTCGCACCGGACCCGCACTCAGGGCAGCAGTCGACGGCGCCGTGGAACGCGGCCGAGCACGACGAGCACCGACGCAGCGCGAGCACACCCGCTGCCGCCATCTCCCAGTACGGCGCGGTCTGCGGAGTCGCGACCGGCTCCGGCAGAGGCTGACGCGAGCGGGACACCGGAGTCCCCGTCATGCTCGTACCCGTTCGGCGCCGGACAGGTCGGCCTCCGGGCGGGCTCGCTCCAGCAGGCGCCTGACCACCTCGTCGACCGCGGCGGGGTCGTCCACCGGGTCGCCGGACGGGCCGGCATGCCAGCCCTCGGCGACCGCGAGCCTGCGGCCCGAGGTCAGGAAGACCCGGCCGGTCACGCCGTCCGACAGCCGGGACGCCAGCCAGGCCACCACCGCGGCCGGCCAGCGCGTCGACCGGGCGTCGTCCTCCGGCTCGGCCCCGCGTCCCGGGATGGTCGCGGTCATGCGGGTGGCGGCGCCGGGCGAGATGGCGTTCGCCGTGACCCCGAGGCGCTCCAGCTCCATCGCCGCGACCGCGGTGAACGCGGCGACGCCCGCCTTGGCGGCGGCGTAGTTCGCCTGACCGGAATTGCCGAACAGCCCGGACACCGACGTCGTGTTGATCAGCCGTCCATGCACGGCGCCCGCGGCGGCCCGCTCGCGCCAGTGCCGCACCGCCCAGTGCGCGGTGGCGAAGGCGCCCTTGAGGTGCACCCGCACGACCTCGTCCCATTCCCGCTCGGACATCTTCGCGATGGTCCGGTCGCGCAGGATGCCCGCGTTGTTGACCAGGACGTCGAGCCGGCCGAAGGCGTCCACGGCCTGGGCGACGAGCGCCGATGCGCCCGCCCAGTCGGCGACGTCCGCGGTGCTGAGGACCGCCGTCCCGCCCGCCGCCGTGATCCGTTCCACGACCTCCCGGCCGGGCCGCTCGTCACGGCCGGAGCCGTCCACGGCGGAACCCACGTCGTTGACCACGACCAGCGCGCCGCGGGCGGCGAGGTCCAGGGCGTAGGCGCGGCCCAGGCCGCGCCCGGCGCCGGTCACGGCGCAGACCCGCCCGGCCAGCACGGTCGGCCCCGCCGGCCCGGCCGGCCCGGCCGCGTCAGCCCGCGGAGGCATCGATGATCCCGCCCTTCAGCTCCCACGTCCTGCCGTCGAACTCGCGCATCACGCTCTGCTGGATCGGGAAGTAGTCATCGGGCGAGGTCTGCACCTTGATGCCGTCCAGCAGCAGCGGGACGGTGAGCCCCTGGATGTTCTTGGCGGCGGTCATCAGCCCGTCGCGGGTGGGCTCCTTGGTCTGCTCCAGGACGTGCTGGAGCGTCATCGCCGCCGCGACCCCGTAGACCACGCCCTGGTCGTCGACCTTGACGCCGGCCGCGGCGTACTTGCCGATGATCCGCCGGTACTCGGCGACGGCCGGGTCGTTCGCGAGCGCCGGGTCGGTGGTGACCTTGAGGTAGGCGGTGCTGACGATGCCCTTGCCCAGGTCGCCGCTCGCGGGCACGACGGCCGTGCCGGAGCTGCCCAGCAGGTGCAGCGGGTGCCAGCCGAGCGACGCGGCCTGCTTGATGGTCTGCGTGGTGAACTTGTCGATGCTGAAGTCGGCGAGGGCGTCGGCGCCGGCGTCCTTCAGGATCGACACCTGCCGGTTGACGGTCGCGTCGGTGAGCTCGTAGCTCGCCTCCTTGACGATCTGCGCCGCCTTGGCGCCGAGCCCCTCCTTGAACCCCTTGAGGTAGTCCTTGCCGTAGTCGTCGTTCTGGTACAGCACGCCGATCCTGGCGTTGGGCTTCGTCTTCGCCAGGTACTGGCCCATCGCCTTGCCCTGGGACACGTAGTCCAGCTGCCACGGCATCGTCCAGGGGTACTTCTGGTGGTCCGCGCCGAAGGCGCCGGCTCCGCCCACGAGGAACAGCTGCGGGACCTTCTGCTGGTTGGCGTAGTCGCGGACGGCCAGGTTGGACGTCGTGCCGTTGGTGCCGTAGAGCGCGAAGACCTTGTCCTGCTCAACCAGCTTGCGGGTCTGCTGGAGCGCCACCGCCGGGGAGTTCTGACTGTCGTAGACCGTGTACTGGATCTTGCGGGTCTTGCCGTCGGCGAACCTGACGCCGCCCTTCTCGGCGTTGAGGTACTTGAAATACGCCTCGCTGCCGCGGGTGGCGGAACTGGTCACCGCGCCCGCGCCCGAGAGCGGGGTGAAGGCGCCGAGCTTGACCGAGTCGTCGTCGATCCCGGGGGCGTCCGCGCCGCCTCCGGAGCGTCCGCAGGCCGCCAGCGCCAGTGACAGTGCGGCGACGAGGACCACGCCGCCTCGCAGTTGCTTCCTCATGTGGATCTTCCCTTCCGTGCCTTACGGTGTGCCGGGCGTGCGAGGGCATGACTGACCTGCGCAGGCGCCCAGGGGGTGGGTGCTGCGTTCGGCGGGAGGCGGTCAGGTGCGGACGGGTTCGGAGCCCGTGCCGGACTCGGTGCGAACGGTGGAGCGCGGTGCGATCCGGGCCCGCAGGCGCCGGCCGAGGCGGGTCGCCAGACCCGTCACACCCTCGGGGAGCAGCAGGAGGAAGACGATGATGACCAGGCCGTTGACGATGCCGGGCGCCGTCTGCGAGATGTCCGTCGTATAAAGCGGCAGGTAGGTGAGGAAAACCGCGCCGACGATCGGGCCCCAGACTCGCCCGAGTCCGCCGAGGACGATGCCGGCGACGAGGTTGACCGACAGCAGCATGTTGAAGTTGTCGGGGCTGACGTAGCCGGTGACGAGGGTGGCGAGCGCGCCGGCGAGCCCGGTGAGCCCGGCGCTGAGCGCGAAGACGACCACGCGGACCCTGGCGACGGGGACGCCCATGGCGCCGGCCGCCGCCTCGTTGTCGCGCACGGTGACCATCGCCAGCCCGATCCTGCTCGTCACGAGGTTGCGGACGCCGAGGAAGACGGCGAACGCCAGGACGACCGCGACGAGGTAGGTCCACTGGTCGGTCGTGAGCGCACCCGGCGGGGCGGGCCGGGGCACGTTCACCCCGAGCTGGCCGCCGGTGAGGCCCTCGAAGTGCTTGAGCAGCTGCGGCAGCGCGATGGCGAGCGCGAGCGTCACCAGCGCCAGGCTGAAGCCGCGCAGCCGCACTGCGGGGATCCCGAGGACAGCGCCGACGGCGAAGCTGAGCACGAGCGCGATCGGCAGCGTCAGCAGGTGCGGCATCCCGGTCCGGGTGACGAGGATGGCCGTGGTGTAGGCGCCGATGGCGTAGAACGCGCCGTGCCCGAGGGAGAGCTGTCCGCAGTAGCCGACGAGCAGGTTCAGGCCCATCAGCGCGATCGCCGTCAGCCCGACCTGCGCGAGCAGGCTGAGGTCGTAGTCGTTCACGGTGAACGTGCACACGATCATCACCGCGAGGACGGCAGTGCGCGTCAGGGTGCTCGTGAGCGCGCTCATACCCGCGCCACCTCCTTCTTCCCGAACAGCCCGTCCGGGCGCACCAGCAGGACGATCACGATCGTCACCAGCGCGACGGTAAGGGACAGCTCCGTGCCGATGAACCCGACGTAGGTCGCCGTGAGAGCCTCGACGAGCCCGACGAGCACTCCACCGACGACGGCGCCGCCGGGCGAGCTGAAGCCGCCGACCGTGGCGCCGGCGAAGGCGTACAACAGGATGGGGAACATGAAGTTCGGTTCCAGCCCGGTCTGCGGGGCGACCATCACCCCGGCGACCGCCCCGACCACCGCGGACAGCCCCCAGCCGATCCCGTAGGCGCGTCCCACGTTGATGCCGGCGAGGCGCGCGGACGTCGGGTTCTGCGCGGCCGCCCGCAACTGGAGGCCGAGCCGTGACCTGCTGAACAGCAGGTACAGCAGCAGGAGCATGCCGACGGTCACCAGGACCATGCCGACGACCTGCCAGGACGTGGTGACCCCGGCGATCCGCAACGAGCCGGACGAGACCGGCCCGTCCAGCGTCTTCGGCAGGTAGCCCCAGACCAGCCCGGCCACGCCGTTGATCACCATGAACACGCCGAGGGTCACCATGACCTGGGTGAGGTGCGGCGAGCGCTCGACCCAGCGGATCAGCCCCCGCTGCAGGCCATAGCCGCCGGCCATCGACAGCGCGAGGGTGATCGCGACGGCGGCGATCCAGGGCAGGCCCCGGTCGATCAGCTCCCAGGCGACGAAGGTGGACAGCATCGCCATCTCGCCCTGGGCGAAGTTGGGGATGCGGGTCGCCTGGTGGATCAGCACGAGCGCGAGAGCCAGGCTGCCGTAGATCATGCCGCTGCCGACGCCGTCCAGGAGTGTTTGGACGAGTTGCTGCATCTGAATCTCCTTACAGCGCCAGATACGCGCGGCGGACGGTCTCGTCGTCCGCGAGGTCGGCGGCTGGGCCCTGCGCGGTCACGGCCCCAACGGTGAGGATGTAGGCGTAACCGGCCATGGACAGCGCCATCGAGGCGTTCTGCTCCACCAGCAGGCAGGTCAGCCCCTCCTCGGTCACGACGGCGCGCAGCGCGTCGAAGATCTGCCGGACCACCAGCGGCGCCAGCCCCATGGACGGCTCGTCGAGCAGCAGCATCCGCGGCCCGCCGGCGAGGGCCCGGCCGAGCGCGAGCATCTGCTGCTCGCCTCCTGACAGCAGCCCGGCGGGCTGGCGGCGGCGCTCCTTCAGCACGGGGAACAGCTCGTAGACCCGGCCCGTCTCGCGGCGTGCGGCGGACCGGTCGCCGTTCAGGTACGCGCCGACCGCGAGGTTCTCCTCGACGGTCAGGTCAGGGAAGGTCCCGCGGCCCTCCGGCACGTGCACGAGCCCGAGCCGGGCGATCCGCTCGGCACGCATGCCGCGCAGCGACGTCCCGTCGAAGGTGATCTCGCCCCGGCAGTCGGGCAGCAGCCCGGACAGGGCGCGCAGCAGGGTCGTCTTGCCCGCCCCGTTGGATCCGAGGACGGCGACGACGCCGCCGCGCTCGACCTCCAGCGACACATCGCGCAGCACGTCGACGGGCCCGTAACCCGCGGTCATGGCGCGCACGCTCAGCAGGGTCATGTCGGCGCCCCCAGGTAGGCCTCGACGACCGCGGGGTCCTCCTGGACCTCGGCGGGGGTACCCTCGGCGATCGTGCGCCCGAAGTTCATCACGGTCACGCGCCGGCATAGGCTCATGACCAGGCCCATGTGGTGCTCGACGAGCAGGACGGTCAGCCCGCGCCGCTCCCGGACGTCCAGGATGAGCTGCTTCAGCTCCGCCACCTCGGGGGACGAGAGCCCGGCGGCGGGCTCGTCCAGCAGCAGCAGTTCGGGCCGGGACGCCAGCGCGCGGGCCAACTCGACCCGCTTCTGGGTGCCGTAGGGCAGCCCGGAGACCGGCTCGTCGCGGACCTCCCGCAGGCCGATCTCCTCGGTGAGCTCCTCGGCCACGCGCCGTGTCTCGCGCTCCTCGGCCCGGACGCGCGGCGTGCGCAGCGTCCCCATGGCGAAACCCGCCCGGCCGAGCAGGTGCGCGCCCGCGATGACGTTGTCGAGCACTGTCAGGGACGGGAACAGCGCCAGGTTCTGGAACGTGCGGCTCAGCCCGGCGCGGGCGACACCGTGCGCGGGCAGCCCGACCAGCTGCTTCCCGCACCAGGTCGCGCTCCCGCCGTGCACCGGGTACAGCCCGGTGAGGCAGTTGAAGAAGGTGGTCTTGCCGGCCCCGTTGGGCCCGATGAGGGCGGTGACGGATTCGCGTTCGGCGGTGAGCCGCGCGCCGGACAGGGCCTTCACCCCGCCGAACTGCACGGTGAGGTCGCGGACTTCAAGCACGGCGGTTCCTCGGCGGATCCGGCGGAGGGAGGGGCATGCTCACAGCTCCTTGGGGTGGGGTTCGATGAAGGTCTGGACGTCGGTGCACGCCTCCAGCGCGTGCCGGCCGCCCGACCGGCCGATGCCGCTGGCCCGGTTGCCGCCGAACGGGGCGCCGGGGTGCCTGCGGACGGTGTTGATCCCGACCTGTGCGGCCCTGAGGCGGCCAGCGAGGGCCCGGGCGGCCGGCAGGCCGGCGGAGAAGACGTAGTCGTAGAGCCCGTAGCGGGTGCTGTTGGCCGCCGCCACGGCCTCGTCGTCGTCGCGGGTGCTCGTCACGCACAGGACCGGCCCGAAGACCTCCTCCTGCATGATCTCGTCGGCGGGTTCGCAGTCCAGCACCAGCGCGGGTGGGGTGAAGTAGCCGGTCACGGGGCCCCGGTCGCCGCGGACGACCCGGCGTCCGGCGGCCTCGGCGCCGGCCACCAGCCCCTCGACGCGCTTGCGCTGCGCGTCGGAGATGACGGGGCCGACGTCGATCGCCGGGTCGCTCGGGTCGCCGACCCTCAGGGAGCACAGCCGTTCGGTGAGGCGGCGCACCAGCTCGTCGTGCACCCGGTGGTCCGCGATCAGGCGCGCGGGGGTGAGGCACACCTGTCCGGACTGGACGACCCAGGTACGCAGGACCGACTCGACCACTAGGTCCAGGTCCGCGTCGGCCCGCACGACGCAAGCGCCCTTGCCGCCGAGTTCGAGCAGGAGCCGTTTCATCCCGGCCGAGGCGTTGCGGTGGATCTCGATGCCGACGGTCGTGCTGCCGGTGAACGACACCCCGTCCACCTGGGGATGGCCGACCAGCGCGGCACCGAGTTCCGGCGTGGAGCCGGTGAGCAGGGCGCTCACCGCCGGCGGCGCTCCTACCGCGGCGAGCCCGTCTCGCAGCGCCTCCGCCAGGGCGACGACGAGCAGCGGGTCCTGCGGGGCGGGCTTCATCACCACGGCGTTGCCAGCGAACAGCGCGGGCGCCACCTTTCCCACCATCGCCAGCAGCGGGAAGTTGTAGGGACTCACGCAGGCGACGACGCCGACGGGCATCCGGCGCAGCCGCACGCCGAGACCGGCGGTCGGCTCGGGCCCCGGCGGTTCCAGGACGGACTCCGGCACGCTCGCCCACGAGGCCAGCCGGTCGATGGCCGCGCCGACATGAGTCGCCTCGGCCACCGAGGTGCGCGCCCCCGTGTCACGGACGGCGAGGTCGACGAGTTCGTCCCGGCGTTCGGCGAGGCGCCCGGCGGCGACGCCGAGCGCCTCACGGCGACGCTCGACCGGCATCGCGGCCCAGACCGGGGCCGTGTCCGCGGCGGCGCGGACGGCGGTGTCGACGTCGGCGTCCGAGCACTCGGCGACCAGCGCGAGGACGTCCTCGGTGGTCGGGTCGACGGTCTCGTACCAGTCCCCCGGCGCGTACGGCTCGCCGATGATCATCGCTTCGGCCCGTGCGGTCATCGGCCCTCCCCCGCGTCCAGCCCGAAGACCCCTCGGTCGAGCTCGCCGGCGCGCAGCGCGGCGACCAGCTCGGGCCCCTCCGACAGCGGAACGACCTTCGTCACGAGCGGATCGAGTTGCAGCTCACCACTGCGATGGCGTTCGACGAGCCGCGGCACGAACGTGTGCGGGTCGACCGAGCCCATCCGGCAGCCCAGCAGCGACTGGTCGTGGAAGAGGGAGCGCACACCGAAGGTCACCGGCGTTCCGGCCGGCGGCAGCCCGACGATGACGGCGCGGCCGCCCCAGGCGAGCGCCTCGACCGCCGCGGCCAGCAGGTCGGGCCGTCCGACGCATTCGAAGACGGCGTCGAACCCCTGGGGAGCGATGTCCCCAGTGAGGGCTTCGAGTTCGGCGGCGGTCGGCACGAGGTGGAACTCCGTCGCGCCGAGCTCGCGGGCGATGTCCTCCTTGCGCGGGTTGAGGTCGGCGACTGCGATCCGGGCCGCACCGGCGATCCGGGCCGCCTGCACGACGTTGAGCCCGATGCCCCCGGCCCCGACGACCAGGACGGACTCGCCGGGCCGGACTTTGGCACGTTCCTCCACAGCACCGAACGCGGTGATCACGGCGCAGCCCAGGAGGGCCGCGGACGCGTCCGGGATGCCGCCCTGGATCGGCACGACCTGGCGGGCGCCGACCACGGTGCGTTCGGCGAACGCACCCAGCCGGACGAACTGGTGGACCGGCGCGCCGCCGCGGCTGAACGGGGTCTCTCCCGCGTCTCCGCCGATGCGGCAGAGCGTGGGGCGCCCGGCGGCGCAGGCCGCGCAGGACCCGCAGGTGCGCAGCACGGACAGCACGACCCGCTGCCCGGCGGGCAGGTCGACGCCCGGCCCGCACGCCTCCACGACGCCGGTCGCCTCGTGGCCGAGCACCACCGGAAGGGGCTGGGAGATGTCTCCGTCGAGCGGCTTGAGGTCGCTGTGGCACAGCCCCGCCGCGCGGACGCGCACCGCGACCTCGCCCGGATCCGGCGGGCGCACCTCCAGGTCGTCGTGGACCGCAAGGTCCCGACCATCCCAAACCAGCCCCTGCATCCGGCCTCCTCGAGCCTCTGACGTGGCGGTGGAACGTCACCGTAACGGAGACTTCGAATCTTTGGAAGAGAATTTTACTGAGCTGAATTTCTGCGGGTCACGTTCGCCGCATGCGTCGTCCGCGGCCAGGATTTAGCTGAGTAAAATTCTCTTCCATTGAACGAAAGGACTGGTCTACGCTCGGGCCGCACTGCCCGCGAACACGACGAGGAGGCTCCGTTGGCGGACCAGACAGACCCCCGGGACCAGCAGCGGATCGACGAGATCCGCGCGGTCGCGGCCCAGGTGGCGGCCGAGCGGTACGCGGACCGCGCGGCCGAGTGGGACGCCGGCCGGGTGCCGTTCCCGCACGAGGAACGCCGGTACCTCGCCAAGCTCGGCTACCTCGGCATCGCGCTGCCCGAACGGTTCGGCGGAGCCGGCGCCCCGATCGGCGACGCGCTCGCCG
Organism: Actinomadura montaniterrae; assembly: GCF_008923365.1. Taxonomy (GTDB): domain Bacteria; phylum Actinomycetota; class Actinomycetes; order Streptosporangiales; family Streptosporangiaceae; genus Spirillospora; species Spirillospora montaniterrae. The sequence continues at coordinate 102,578 of NZ_WBMR01000004.1, read as the reverse complement.
TCATCGAGGAGCTCGCCAAGGTCTGCCGCCCGGCGGCCTTCCAGGTCTTCGAGGCCAACGTCGGCGCGGCCCAGGCGATCAACCGGCTCGGCACCGAGGAGCAGCGCGCACGCCACCTGCCCGCCGTCATCGCCGGCGAGGCGACCATGGCCGTCGCCATCTCCGAGCCCGACGCGGGCTCGGCGGCGACGGACCTGGCCACCCGCGCCGTCCCGGCGGACGGCGGCGGCTACAAGGTCACCGGCAGCAAGCGGTGGATATCCGGCGGCGGCGAGGCCGAGCTCTACCTCGTCTACACCCGCATGTCCGACGCCCCGAAATCCAAGGGCATCGGCGCCGTCATCATCGCCGCCGACGCGCCCGGTGTGTCCTTCGGCGCGCAGGAGAAGCTGATGGGTTTCCGCGGCATCCCGTCCGCCGACATCGCCTTCGACGGCGTCGCCGTGGCCGCCGAGGACGTCCTCGTCGGACCCGGCCGATTCCGGGACCTGTTCGGCTGCTTCTCCATCGAGCGCCTCGGCAACACGACCATGAGCCTGGCCATCGGGCAGGCCGCCCTGGACAGGACCGTCGACTACGTGCGGGAGCGCCGGCAGTTCGGCAGGCCCATCGCCGACTTCCAGGCGGTCCAGCTGGCGCTCGCCGACATGCTCATGCAGGTCACCTCCGCCCGCCTGCTGCTCGACCAGGCCGTCCAGGGCGCGGACGAAGGACCGCCGGACGCGCTGAAGGTCTCGCTGGCCAAGTGCGCGGCGAACGAGATGGCCAAGCGCGTCACCGACCAGGCCATCCAGCTCCACGGCGGCAACGGCTACACCGAGGAGTACGGCCTGGAGCGCCTCCACCGCGACGCGCACGGCTGGGCCATCGCCGGCGGTACCCCGACCATCCAGCGGATCCGGATCGCCTCCCAGCTCCTCGGACGCACCTTCGACCAGCGGCGGCCAGCATGAGGGACGTCGTCATCGTCGACGCGGTCCGCACTCCCATGGGACGGGGCCGCCCCGGCGGCGCCCTCGCCGGCGTCCACCCGGTCGACCTCCTCTCCCAGGTCTTCACCCACCTGATCGACCGGACGGGGGTCGACCCCGGGCTGGTCGACGATGTCCTGGTCGGCTGCGTCAGCCAGGTCGGCGAGCAGTCCGCGACCCCGGGACGGTTCGCCTGGCTCGGCGCGGGGCTGCCCGCGCACGTGCCGTCGACCACGATCGAGCGCAAGTGCGGGTCCGGGCAGCAGGCCATCGCGTTCGCCGCGCAGGGCATCGCCGCCGGCGCCTACGACGTCTGCGTCGCGGCGGGCGTGGAGTCGATGAGCCGGGTCCCCATGGGCTCGGGACGGCTGTCGGCGGACCCGTTCGGCGAGCGCGCCCGAGCCCGGTTCCCCGGCCTGGTCCCGCAGGGCGTCGCGGCGGAACTCGTGGCGGCCAGGTGGGAGATCGGGCGGGAGGCGCAGGACGCGTTCGCGCTCCGCTCGCACCAGCGCGCGCACGCGGCGGCGGAGTCCGGCGCCTTCGACGCCGAGATCGTCCCGGTGACGGTCGAGGGCGGCGAGCAGGTGACCCGGGACGAGACGATCCGCCCCGGCAGCACGCTGGACGGGCTCGCCCGGTTGAAGCCCGCGTTCGAGGACGCGGACGTCGCGGCCCGCCACCCGCGGGTCTCCTGGGGCGTCACCGCGGGCAACGCCTCGCAGATCACCGACGGCGCGTCCGCCCTCCTGCTGATGGGCGCGGACCGCGCGGAGTCGCTCGGACTGCGGCCCCGGGCCCGCCTCGTCGGCTCGGCCGTCCTCGCCGATGATCCCGAGCTGATGCTCACCGCCCCTATCCCAGCGACGCACCGGGTGCTGGAACGCACCGGCCTCACCCTGGATCGCATGGATGCGGTCGAGGTGAACGAGGCGTTCGCGTCCGTCCCGCTCGCCTGGCTGGCCGAGCACCCGATGGACGAGGAGCGCCTCAACCCGCACGGCGGCGCGATCGCGCTCGGCCATCCGCTCGGCGCGTCCGGCTGCCGGCTGATGACCACGCTGATCAACCGGCTGGAGGCCGCCGGCGGGCGCTTCGGCCTGCAGACCATGTGCGAGGCGGGCGGGATGGCCAACGCCACCGTCATCGAGCGCCTCGGCTGACCGTCAGGAGGAGAACATGGAACTGAAGGACGCGAGCGTCCTGGTCACCGGCGGCGCCTCGGGCCTCGGCCTCGCCACCGCCGCCCGCCTACATGAGGAGGGCGCGCACGTCGTCATCGTGGACCTCCCCGGCTCCGCGGGCACCGAGGCCGCCGACCGCATCGGGAAACGCGCCGCCTTCGCGCCCGCCGACGTCACCGATCCCGATGCCATGGACGCGGCCTGTGATCTGGCACAGGAGCGCGGCCCCCTGCGCGCCCTCGTCCACTGCGCGGGCCGCGGCGGACCGGTCCGGCTGGTCGGCCGCAACGGCGCACCGGGCTCCCTGGAGACCTTCGCTGAGGTCGTCCGGATCAACCTCATCGGCACCTTCAACGCGCTGCGGCTCGCCGCGGCGCGCATGGCGGCCAACGAACCCGACGGCGGCGAGCGGGGCGTCTGCGTCCTGACCGCCTCCGTCGCGGCCTATGAGGGCCAGATCGGCCAGGCACCCTACGCGTCCGCCAAGGCGGGCGTCGTCGGGCTGACGCTCGTCGCCGCGCGCGACCTCGCGAGCAGGCAGATCCGGGTCTGCACCATCGCGCCCGGCCTGTTCGACACCCCGATCCTGGCGCGCCTCACCGACGACGTCCGCGACGGCCTCGCCCGGTCCGTCCCCCACCCGGCGCGCCTCGGCGAGCCGGCCGAATACGCCGCCCTCGCAGCCCACATCATCGACAACCCCATGCTCAACGGCGAGACCATCCGGCTGGACGGCTCGATCCGCATGCAGCCCCGCTGAGGAGACCCATGAACAGCACGGTCACGACCGAGCAGCACGGCCGGACCCTCGTCATCACCATCGACCGCCCCGAGGTCCGCAACGCGATCGACTTCCCGACCGCCGAGGCCCTCGCCGCGGCGCTCGACGAGCTCGACCGACGCGCCGACGTCTTCGTCGGCGTCATCACCGGCACCGGCGGCACGTTCTGCGCGGGCATGGACCTCAAGGCGTTCCTCGCCGGACGCAAGCCGTCCGTCGACGGCCGCGGGTTCGCCGGCATCGTCCGCCGCCCTCCGGACAAGCCCCTCATCGCCGCCGTAGAAGGCTACGCGCTGGGCGGCGGCTTCGAGATCGCACTGGCGTCCGACCTCATCGTCGCCGCCGACGACGCCGTCTTCGGCCTGCCCGAGGTCGCCCGCGGCCTGGTCGCCTCGGGCGGCGGGCTCCTCCGCCTCCAGCACCGCGTCCCGCTCTCGCTCGCCCTGGAATGGACGCTGACCGGAAAGCGGATCCCCGCCGCTCTCGCCCACGAGGTCCACCTCGTCAACCGGCTCGCACCGTCCGGGACGGCCCTGGACGCGGCGCTGGAGCTCGCCACGGAGATCGCGTCGAACGGCCCCCTCGCGACCCGGGCGAGCAAGCAGGTCATCCACGGCTCCACCGGGCGCCCGCTCAGCGAGACCTTCGCCTGGCAGCAACCGATCGCCGACGTGGTGCGCTCCTCCGCCGACGCCAGGGAAGGAGCCCGAGCCTTCGTCGAACGCCGCACTCCCCACTGGACGGGAACCTGACCCCGATTTCCACCCGCGGGACCGTAGGTGAGCTGCCCCCGTTCCACGGCTGAATGCCCTGGGGTTGCCGTGGAACGGGGCGCAAGCTCCGAGGCGGTGGGCGAGAACTCACCCTGAGTCAAAGGCGCAGGCTGGTCATGCCTCCGTCGACGCGGAGGACGGCGCCGGTGGTGGAGGCGGCGGCCGGGGCCGCGAGGGAGGCGATGGCGTGGGCCACCTCGTCCGCGGAGACGAGGTGGCCCAGCGGTTGGCGTGCCCGGAGCGACTCGGCCGCGGTCGCCGGGTCGTCCGCGGCGTCGAGGAGCCGGGAGACCCAGGGGGTGTCGGTGGTGCCGGGCGCGACGGCGTTGACGCGGATGCCGTCGGCGGCGTGGTCGGCCGCCATCGCGAGCGTCAGTGCGTGTACCGCGCCTTTGCTGGCGCTGTAGAGCGCGCGGTCGCGGACGCCGATGAAGGCGACCGCGGAGCAGGTGTTCACGATGGCGGCGTGTGCGGAGCGGCGCAGGTGCGGGAGGGCCGCACGGGTGACGCGGGCAATGGCGGTGACGTTGACGTCGAGGACCCGAGCCCATTCGGTGTCGTCGTTTCCGCTGATGTCGCCGACCGCACCGATGCCGGCATTGTTCACCAGGATGTCGAGCCCGCCCAGCCGATCGGCTGCCCTGGCGACGGCTTGGGCGGTCGCTGCAGAGTCGGTGATGTCGCAGCGCAGGGCCAGCATTCCGTCGGGGATGTTGTCGGTGTGGAGGTCCAGCACGGCCACTTGCGCGCCGCGGTTGCGGAGGAGAGCGGCGGTGGCTGCGCCGATTCCGCTGCCGCCGCCGGTGACGAGCGCTGCGAGGCCGTTGAATTCGCTCATTGAGGTGTCCTCCTCAGCCCTGGCCGGGGGTCGACGTGGAACTTGGGGCCGGTGCCGGCGTCCGCCGGGCGTCGGCCGCTGAGGACCTCGGCGACCTGATGCAGGCCGACGGTGGCGGCGACGAGGGGACGCGGGTCGACGGCGCCGTCGGCGTAGGCGCGGATGGTCGGGGCCAGCCCGGACGACCCCGACAGCACGCCGACCGCGGTGACGTCCTTCAGCGCCAGCGCCCTGGTGTCGATGGTGCTCGGGGTGCCGGCGAGGCCGATGTAGACGACGCGGCCGGCGGGCTCGACCAGGTCGAGGGCCAGGGCGGGCAGGTGGGCGGCGTTGGAGGCGTCGACGACCGCGTCGAAGGGCAAGTCGGGCAGGTCCTGCTCGGTCCAGGCGTGCTCGAATCCGAGAGAGCGGGCGAAGTCCAGGGAGTCGGTGGTGACGCCCATGAGGTGGACTTCCGCTCCGGCGGCGCGGGCGAACATCGCCACCATCAGCCCGATCGTGCCGGGGCCGAGCACGAGGACCCGGTCGCCGGGACGCGGGTCGGCGGCCTGGACCGCGCGCCAGGCGTTGCCTCCCGGTTCGACCAGTGCGCCGAGCATCGGGTCGACGCTGTCCGGCAGGACGTGCAGGGAGGTGACGGGCATCGCCAGCCGCTCGGCCAGGGCGCCGGGGCGGCCGTCGCGGATGCCGACCTCCTGCCGGTCCCGGCACACGTGCTGGTGGCCGCGGCGGCAGCGGCGGCAGGTGCCGTCGCCGATCATGGTGTCGCCGATGACGCGGCGGCCGATCCAGGCGGGATCGACGCCGTCGCCGACCTCGGTCACCGCGCCGCACCATTCGTGGCCGAGGCGCAGCGGGTAGGAGGAGTGGCCCTGGTGGAGGTAGGCCATCTCCCCGGTGAACAGCTCGACGTCGGTGCCGCAGACGCCGACGCGCTCGACGTCGATGACGGCCTCGCCGGGCGCCGCCACCGGGACTGGAACCTCGTGCACCGAGCACTCGCCGGGCGCGGTGAGGACGAGCGCCCGCATGGTGGCGCTCATCTGGGGCCGAGCACGTTCTGCCGCTGGGAGCCGAGCCCGGCGATGCCGAGTTCCATCACGTCGCCCGGCCGGAGCCACACCGGCGGCGTGAACCCCATGCCCACGCCCGGCGGGGTGCCGGTGTTGATCAGATCGCCGGGTTCCAGCACGAGGAACTGGCTGAGGTGGTGCACGATGAACCACGGGTCGAAGATCATCGTCTTGGTGTTGCCGTCTTGGCGGCGCAGGCCGTTGACGTCCAGCCACATGTCGAGCGCGAGGACGTCGTCGATCTCGTCGGGAGTGACGAGCCAGGGGCCGGCCGGATTGAACGTCTCGGCGGACTTGCCCTTCACCCACTGGCCGCCGCGTTCCATCTGGAAGGCGCGCTCGCTGACGTCGTTGACGACCAGGTACCCGGCGATGGCATCGGCGGCCTCCTCGACGGTGTCCAGGTAGGACGTGCGCCTGCCGATGACGATGCCGAGCTCCACCTCCCAGTCGGGCTTGGTGGAGCCGCGCGGGATGCGAACGTCGTCGTTGGGGCCGACGAGAGTGTTGGGCGCCTTGGTGAACAGGATCGGCTCGTCCGGGACGGCTTGGCCGGTCTCGGCGGCGTGGTCGCGGTAGTTCAGGCCGATGCACAGGATCTGGTGCGGGCGCGCGATCGGTGCGCCTATGCGCTCGCCGTCGAAGCGGGAGACGCGCACGGCGGCGGCGCGTTCGTCCACCACGGGGCGGACGCGGTCGATGCCGCCGGAGCCGAAGAACTCCTCGTCGAAGTCGTCGACGATGTCGGACAGGTCGACGTAGGTCTGGTCGTCGATGCGGGCGACGCGCTTCTCCGAGCCGGGCGCGCCGATGCGCATGAGGTAGCCGATGCGCATGAGGTACACGAGTCAGATCTCCAATGTCGGATGTGTGGTCTCAGATGGCCGCGGTCAGACGCGAACCGGACCAGGTGGGAACAGGGATGCCGGGCACGTCGGCTCGGACGGTGAACAGCCGTCCCGAATCGGGGTGGGCTTGGCGCTGCTGCCGGCTCAGTTCCGCGGTCGCGGTGGTGATGACCAGCGTGCGGAGATCGTCGCCGGCGAAGGCGACGCTGGAGGTGTGCGGGGCGGGGACGGTGAGACGGTCGGTCACGGCGCCGTCGGGTGCGTAGCGGCGAACCTCGCCCGCGCCCCAGACAGCGACCCAGAGGTGACCGGCGGCGTCGAGCGCGATGCCGTCGGGCAACTCGTCGCGGAGGCGCAGATGCACGTGCCGCTCCCCCACCGCGCCCGTCGCGGCGTCGTAGTCGCGGACGAAGACGGTCCCGCGTCCGGTGTCGACGCTGTACATCCGCCGTCCGTCCGCCGACCAGGCGAGCCCGTTGGACAGGGCCAGGTCACCGTCCAGTTCCGTGATCCGACCATCAGGTTCGAGCCGGACGAGTTGCTCCCGCTCCGAGAGACCGCTGAGGGAGAGCGTGCCGACGAGGAAGCGGCCGGCGGGGTCGGTGCCGCCGTCGTTGAGCCGGCGCGGTTCCCTGGCCGGGATGACGCGCGGGCCTTCCTGCCTGCTGCCGTCGTTGCGGAGGACGATCAGCTGCTGCTGGGCCGCGACGAGGAGCGTGCCGTCGTCGGCGATGGCCACCGCGCCGACCAAGCTCTCGAAGGCGTGCCGCCGGACGACCGTGATGCGGCCCTCATCAAGGGTTCCTTCCAGGAGCATGTTGCGCAGGATGTCCACCCAGAGCAGGCGCCGCCGGGCGGCGTCCCACACCGGCCCCTCGGCGAGGTGGAACGCCTCGGCGGTCGCGGCGGCGGGGACGCTCGTCATCAAGCCGCTCCGAGGTGGCCGAGAGCGCGACGGATGTCGTCGACCGCGTCGACCAGCGTCTGAGGAGAAGTCCGGTAGGTCAGGGCGCTGACACTGACAGCACCGGACGGAACGACCCGCGAGGTCGTGTACACCGGCAGGGCGATGCAGTTCACCCCGACCTCGTTCTCCTGGTCGTCGATGGCGTAGCCCTGCCCGCGGATCGTCTCGAACTCGCGGTGCAGCGCCTCGGCGGTGCACAGCGTCCGCGGCGTCCGGCGCACAGGCGGCTCGTCACCGATCCATTTCTCGACCGCCTCCACCGTGTCCACCTGGTAGGCCAGCAGCAGTTTTCCGACTCCGGTGGCGTGGGCCGGGTTGCGTCCACCGATCGTCGAGGTGAGCCGGACCGCTCCGGTGGGCGGGTCGACCTTGGCCCGGTAGACGACCTCCCGTCCGTCGAGCACCGCGAAGTGGGCGGTCTCACCGAACCGGGCGGCGAGCGTCTCCAGCACCGGGCGGATCCGCACATGCTCGGGGCGGGCCTCGTGGTGAGCGAAGGCCATCCGGAGGAACTCGTCGCCCAGCACGTAACGGCCCTGGTCGTCCTGATCGGCCAGCCCGGCCCTGCGCAGCGTGCCGAGCGCCCGGTGCACGGTCGGCTTGGGGCTGGCGATGACGCGGGTCATCTCGTCCAGCCCGACGCCGTCGGGGTAACGGGCCAGTTCCTTGAGCACGGCCAGGACCCGGTCCGCCCCCACCAGGCGGCCATCCTCTGCCCGGCCTGTCCTGTTCTCGTCCAGGTCTGTCGCTTCGCCGCTTATCTGCGTATCCTTCATGGCGTTCCAAACATTAGACCAACGTGTCGATTATTGGAAGGCGGTCACCGTGCAGCTCCGCAGCGCGCAGTGGTACGCGGGCGAGGATCGCAACGCCTACATCCACCGGGCCTGGATGCGCCGCGGCGCCCCCGGCGACGCGTTCACCGGCCGCCCGCAGATCGCCATCGCCAACACCGGCTCGGACCTGACCCCGTGCAACGCGCACCTCACCGAGGTCGCTCAGTCGGTGAAGAACGGCGTCTACGAGGCCGGCGGCGTCCCATTGGAGCTCCCCGTGGTGTCGCTGGGCGAGACGCAGGTCCGGCCGACCGCGATGCTGTGGCGCAACATGGCCGCGATGGCCACCGAGGAGATGCTCCGGGCCAACCCGATCGACGGCGTCGTCCTGCTCGGCGGCTGCGACAAGACCATCCCCTCGCTGCTGATGGCCGCGGCCGCGGTCGACCTGCCCGCCGTCGTCGTCCCCGGCGGCCCTATGCTGACCGGCACCTTCCGCGGGACGCCGCTGGGGTGCGGCACCGACGTATGGCGACTGTCGGAGGAGGTGCGGGCCGGCACCCTGTCGGCCGAGGACTTCACCCGGTCGGAGTCGGCGATGATCCGCAGCCGCGGTCACTGCAACACCATGGGCACCGCCTCCACCATGGCGCTGGTCGCCGAGGCCCTGGGCATGGTCGTCCCCGGCCTGGCCGGCACCCCCGCCCCCGACAGCCGCCTGCTAGAGGCCGCGCACGGCACCGGACGCCTCGCCGTCGACATGATCTCCGTCGACCGCCGCCCGAGCACCTTCCTGACCAGGGCGTCCTTCCACAACGCGATCGTGGCGCTCGCGGCCATCGGCGGCTCCACCAACGCCGTCGTCCATCTCCTCGCCATCGCCGGACGCCTCGGCGTGGACCTGACCCTCGACGACTTCGACCGCATCGGCTCGTCGGTCCCGGTGCTGGTCGACCTGCTCCCCGCCGGACGCTTCCTCATGGACGACCTCCACCGCGCCGGCGGCCTTCGCGCCGTACTCCGCGAGGTCCGCGACCTGCTCGCCCCCGACGCGCTGACCGTCACCGGCAAACCGCTGGTGGACCACCTGGACGACGCCCCGATCTGGGACACCGAGGTCATCCGCACCCGCTCCGAGCCGCTGGTCGCCGAGGGCGGCATCGCGGTCCTGCGCGGCACCCTCGCCCCAGGCGGCGCGCTGATCAAACCCGCCGCCGCGTCACCGCACCTGCTGCGGCACCGCGGGCGCGCGGTCGTGTTCGACAGCATCGAGGACTTCCACGCCCGCATCGACGACCCGGACCTCGACGTCGACGCCGACTCGGTCCTGGTGCTGCGCGGCTGCGGCCCCAAGGGCTACCCCGGCATGCCCGAGGTGTCCAACATGCCGCTGCCGAAGAAGCTGCTGGAACAAGGCGTCCGCGACATGGTCCGCGTCTGCGACGGACGCATGAGCGGCACCGCCTACGGCACCGTCGTCCTGCACGTCGTCCCCGAGGCCGCCGCCGACGGCCCCCTCGCCCGCGTGCGGACGGGCGACCGCATCAGCCTCGACGTCCCCAACCGCCGCATCGACGTCGAGATCCCAGCCGACGAACTCGCCCGACGCACACCCAGCGAAGCCGCCACCGCCGCATACGCCCAGCCCGAACGCGGCTGGCAACGGCTCTACATCGACCACGTACTGCAAGCCGACACCGGCGCCGACCTGGACTTCCTGATCGGCTCCAGCGGATCGGAGGTCACCCGTGAATCGCACTGACCCGCCCAACCCTCCGGCAGGAGAGCGATGACGGCAAGGACCGCGCTCGTCACCGGCGGCGCCAGAGGACTCGGCGCCGCCACCGCCCGGCGCCTGCGCGACGACGGCCTCGACGTGACCACCCTCGACCTCGCCGGCGCCGACATCACCGCCGACGTCACCGACGAGAAGGCCCTACGGTGCCTCGTCGACGACCTCGGCCCGGTCGACGTCCTGGTCAACTCGGCCGGCATCGTCGGTCCGAACGAACCGCTGCTGAAGACCACGCCCGAGCAGTGGCGCCGGGTGTTCGACGTCAACGTCCTGGGCACCGTGAACACCCTGCGCACGTTCGTCCCCGGCATGCGCGAGCGCGGCTGGGGCCGCGTCGTCAACTTCGCCAGCATGGCCGGCAAGGACGGCAACCCCGACCTGTCGATCTACTCGGCGTCCAAGGCCGCCGTCATCGCCCTGACCAAGTCCATCGGCAAGGAACTCGCCACGAGCGGAGTGCTCGTCAACGCCATCGCCCCCGCCGTCATCGCCACCCCGATGAACGAGGCCACCGCCCCCGAGGTCCTCGCCCACATCACCAGCCTGATCCCAATGCGCCGCATCGGCCGCCCGGAAGAGGTCGCCGAACTCGTCGCCTTCCTGTCCTCCGACCGTGTCAGCTTCTCCACCGGCGCCGTCTACGACATCAGCGGCGGAAGAGCGACCTACTGATCCAGCGTCTGCCCGGGCACGCGTGCCCTTGCGGCCACCCCGGTCACGGATGCGGCATCGCGCGGACGGATCGGCGATTCCGAGCACATCCCGGGCGTCGGTCTTGGTCTAGCCGCGACATGAGTAGACACTCCAGCGCCGCGCCAACACGGTCGCATAATGTCTCTCGAGATCCGCAGCCGCCAGCCCTGCCCGGACACCTGTGTCAGCCAGTGCGTTGCGTCGTGCCCGACCCGATGGGCGCGCTTGGGCAGGTTCTGCGGCTCGCACTCACCAGCCAGATCCCGCGAAACCCGAATCCGGACAGAGCCGACCTCGGTCGACACTCGATCCTTCTTGGCCAGTGCATACCCCAGCCTCGGGAATCACCCGAGACGATCCTTACGGACGGTCGCGTCCACTCCGACTATATGCCCGCTGCTTTCTTGTAAGCTTTGGTGCGACTGCGCTGATCGCTTGTCCGGCCATGACCCCGGAGTTGCTGCTGTAGCTTCTTCGCAAGATCCGGCGTCGACTGCAGCGCTTTCCCAAGCGCTGCGGCCGTCGTCGTATCGGCGTCGATGAGAACAGGTCCGAGTCTGCCCGGAAGTGATTCCGGGACGGTGTCAGGGTGGCGGGCGATAAGAGACTCGATAACTACCGCCGCCTTGACCGCATGAGTCATATCTCTCGTGGCCGCCCGCAGTGCCAAGTCCCACAGTTTTTCCGGGCTGGGGCATCCGGCAACAACCTCGCCGACACGCTCCGGCCGCCACTCCGCATTCTCCATTTGCTGGTCCAGATACTCAACGATCACATCGCTAGATTCTGGATTATCTTCAATGAGTTTGAGGACAGCATCCAAACTATCGGCAGCCTTGCACAACGCGCTGGTCAGCGTCTCACGGTCGACACTACTTGCGCAGACACTCAACTCCGGGCAGCGCCCATTCGCACTAGCAAGAAGGTCGGCTCGCTGTTCCGACGTTATCGAGGCCCACAGTTTTGGAGCGTGCTCCCATTCCGACATATCTTCGGAGGCGAGTAGGTGCTGCACAAGGAGATCGAGAAGGGATACTGTATTTGATATCTCGGTACGGTCGGCAGCCGCCAATACCCGCTGACGCCCAAAAATAGATACATTCCCCCAGTGCTGGGCTATCCAAGCGATCCATTGAGGACTTACAGACGATTCCGCAGCATAGTGAGCGGCGAACTCCACTGGCACCTGAGGCTGATTCTGCCCAAGGATATTCTGGAGCTTACTCAGAACTGTGGGCAGATGCGCGGCCCGCGCCTCTTCATGATTGAACAGCAGATGCAAACTAGCCAATAACTCTTTCAAATAGTCAGAGGCGACTGGCGGGATGGCCGCCGTCAGACGAGCGGATATGCCGGCAGCAGCATCCTGGCCACGGCGGGTGGACAGGATCGCCGCCAGCCTGCCTCGACCGAAGCGGCCAGCATCGCTGTCCTCTTCGATCGAGGTCATCAGCGCCGCCAGGCAACGCTCCGCCGCAGTCACATCTTCGGACTCACCTGTTACAGCATCGGTTCGCCGAACGTACGCCATGAGGGCCGCACTGAGGTTCTCGCCGATGGGGCTAGCAGGTGAGCGATGGGCAGGGAGCCTCTCAGCGAGGGCGAGAGCACACGTTCGCGCGTCGGTGTCCGAGAATTCGCCAATCAGCTGCACCACCGCTCGGGATACTTCCTCGCAAGTATCCGCCGTTTCGCTGGTTACATCCGCGATCACCGCCCCGGCTCGGCGACCGGATGGACAGAGCTCCTCGCCGAGCACCGGGATCCACGATCGGAGAAGGTCGACCGTCCGCGCGGAGCTCTCCGCATCACTGTCGACTCTGAGGAAATCAGCTACCGCGTCCACGAGTTCAGCGGCGAGGGTGCTCTTCTCATTTCCGGCTCCGACGGCATCTGATGCCGGTCCCCAACCGTCTGCCGGCATTTTTACACCGCTCAGAAGCTCAATGCTGACACTCCCGACGGACTCCGAAGAGGAAAGGCCATCAAGGATACCTAGGATTACCGGGCGGCACCATTGATGCGATCCAACTCCTTCCAGTGCGACGATGTCGTAGATTATCCTCATCGCTTGATCGTTCTCATGGCGTGCTGCCATGCAGAGCAGAGCCTGATACCCGTGGGCAGGCCAGGCAGCACGCATGTCTGCGGAACTGTCGTTCCATACGGTGATCCAAGTCTCGAGATCTCCGGGTGTTCCTTGGTTCGCAACATCTGAAAAATAGTCATCGAGACCAGGTAGAAGGGCATCCCGATGTTTTCCAGCCGGCAACTGCAGGAGTGCCTCCACCCAGGAAACACTGTCCGCGGGATCCCGTGGAGGGACCTTGAGCGCAGCATAGAGTTGGGGGACGTGCGCGATGGGAAAGAAGTCGAGAATCGTGACAAGATCGTGTGCCAGAAGGGGAATGCTGGCTTCGATGCGCCGGTGAGCGATGCGATCCGTGAGATCGAACAAGATCCGAGCGCACGCATCGCCACGGGTGGCGTGGTCGGCCAGTGCTGGGACGCGGCCCAGGGCCTGGACGGCGGCAGCGAGAGAGTTGTCCAAATCTTGGCCGACCCGTGCCGTATTGATAGTGTGGTAGGCCGCGTGCAGGACCCGTTCGCGCTCAGCCTCATTTTCCAGGCGCGCCGCGAATGCGTCACTGTCTCGTTGCGCAAGCTCGTCTTGGATAGCCGTAGCCGTATCACTTCCGAGCAAGCGGTTTGCCGGCTTCGATCCAAGTGTAAGGAGGGCGGCAATGTCCGACGGTCGTTCAGTACGGGCTCGAGCAGCGGTAGCTCGCAGATAAACGAGGCCCGGTTCCCTCTGGGTGTTTAGACGGTTCGTGTCTTTGACCCGCTCAAAGGAGTCTAGAAGTGGATCCTGAAGAGTTTCCGGGGAGCCGAGGAGCGCATCATCCAAGAGGAACAGCAGCTTGTGTTCCGCAACTATCCGATCATATAGCGAACGGAAGTCATGCCGAAGCACGATCAGACGCGCCAGGGCAACCGGATAGCCGGTGACCTCTCCCGGCGCAATTCTCGGCGCGACATTGCCGGCGGCTTGCTCTCGATGCCTGGCGACGGCGTAGTTTGAGATGAAAGAGTTCAGGAGCCTGATCGCGTGCCGCGGCTCGCGAACCTGACGGTGGATCAACGCATCGAGGACATCCCGTACCACCCCGAGACCTCCGAGCTCCCGCACGATCGGATGGGACTCAGGTTGCGTCAGCAGGTGCTCGGCATGGTCACGCAGATCCGTATCGTTGTGGGTCGGCAGAGTAAAACGTACAGTGAACAGCTTGTTCAGATACTCCTGCACCGCTTCCTCGGTGGCTTTGCGCTCCGCTCGCGCCGCCGCTTGTGTATCCGAAGCACTCCGTTCGTGGTCGATCGGGCCGTGAGCGAGACCGCCGGGCCGAATTCCAACGATGGCTTCCCGAACGATGTCCTCATCGCAGGAGATCACGAAGACTGGTGGATGCTTGTGATGAGTCCCTGTCAGCAGGAGGCTACGCACCGTAGTTAGGGCTTCAAGGACATCAGCGGAGGCGAGCCGGTCTATGTCATCAATGGCGATGACCAGACGGCGGGGCACGCTCTCTACAAGTCGTGAGAACACTTGCTGGAGTTCGTCAGTGGTGTCCGGACGAGGGCTCGTCACGGTGATCTCGTACCCCTTGAGGACCTGCAAGATCCCCTCCTTGGCGGCCGTAACCACCGCTCCAACGACGGCCGCGCTGATCAACGTGGATCTCAGGAAGCCGACGCCCGGATCGGCGAACCACTTGAGGATGGACACACCGCGCCCAACACCGATCAGATGACCGATCGCCACCACTCCCGCCCCCACAAGCCAGAGAGCGAGAACCCAGCCAAGCACCCAGAGCGCTCCCGCAAGGAGGATCTCCAGTCGACGCCGCAAGGAGGGCCGGCCAGGCTGGGCAGCGGCTGGAGAAGGCCGGGAGTGTGTGCGCTGCCGACTGCCTTCCAGGCATGCTCGTTCACTGGCGTGTACTTCGGCGTCGATCTGCTTCTTGCGCAGGGCTTCGTCGAGAAGTGCGTACATCAACCCGCGAGCCCTGGCGACGCCACTGTGATGCTCCGCACTCACGTGGAGAACGGCCCACTTCTTGTTGACGGACAACTCGCGGCTGAGGAGCTTGACGACTGATGACTTGCCGCTACCGAAGGGACCCAGCAGACCTACCGCACAGGGTTGCGTGGACCCCTGAATCGTGCTGCTCAACTGCTGCGCAACTGACAGATGGCCGAACCGATCATGTTCGCGCCGGTCGATCGCACCGTCCTCGATCAGCCATGGCCTGCGAGACACCACTTCACCCCGTCTTGCTCTCCAGAACCCCTCAGTGTCGTACATCCTACGCCCAAGACCCGACATTTGACCCCGAAACCGATACTTCAGGAAAAGGGGAACTGGATGCGGGACAGCAACACACGTTCCCGTCGGGTTGCACTCACTCTTATTCGGTACCCCACCCACGAGCCGGAGGTAGATCAAGTACTCCACCAATCCTCCGACGCTCCAATGGCTCGATCGTATACTGAATTCTGTTATGGATCATAGATCAACTAGCAGAACTATGCCGCCTCGCTTGTATTCTCCATTACCTATACGGTGACCACGGCGCCTGGGTTTTACCTCGCTTGCTCAATTATGCGCGCAACGGCGACTTGAAGGCGGTGACGTCCTCGACAGACCCGCGATTCCGGCCGGGGAAGCCACCCATCCCGGCCCAGTTCGTAACTCTTGGTGCGTTCCGTCTCCCCGCCGGGACCGGCCCGCTCATGTCCCAGCAAAAGTTTCCGCCAGTCCTGAAGACAGCAGGTTCGGTGGGCCAAATCCCAGGCCAGGACCATCCCTGTCGAGGATGGTCCCGGCCTATCACAACCAGGCTATTGCCTTGTCACTCGGTGAGCCTGAAAGCTATCCGGCGTCCAATAGGGCTCGGAGTGCGGCCGTGGGGACTCGATAGCACGTACCGATGCGAATGATCTTGCAGGGAAACTCGCCATGCTTGGCGAGGTGGTAGGCATAGGTGCGGGAGAGCCCAAGCGCTCGGGCGGCGGTGGTGATATCTACGACGGTGGGAAGTTCGGCGAGGTTCGCGTATTTCATGGCTTGCATCGGTGAGGCCTCCATGGAATTCGTGGTGTTTGGTTGGTAGCCGCTGGAAGGGTGCGGTCAGGTGAAGCACCAGCCGGTGTCGCAGGTGCCGTCGTCCTGGTCGAAGGGGAGGGTGTCGGTGTTGGGGGTGACGTCGGCGAGGGGTGCGTTGTAGCGGGTGAGGTAGACGGGGTCTTTGCCGACGGTGTGGCGGCGTTTGTTGATGGTGGTTTCCAGGTGGCAGGCCTTGGTGAACAGGTCGGGTTGGTCGCGGCGCATGTCCTGCCAGGTGGACAGGCGGTGGAAGGGGCACGTTATTGCGAATATGTAGTGACGATCTCTGAGCTGGGAGGTGCTCTCCGGTGGCTCTTGACGCTCCCTTGTAGGTCGGTGACGATGATCTTTTGTGTCTCCATCTGATTTGGGCGCGACTCACTCGGTCGAGATGACGACTCGGCAGTGGCAGATCATCGATGCCTGCATCGATAGCGAGGTGAACGTCGAGGCGGAGAGGGGCGACCCTCGTGGTGTCATCGACACTGGACGGGTCATCCGCCGGGCTGGCTGGGATCAGGTGGCGCATTGGACTCCGGGCGTTCCTGGGTCGGGCACCTGGCCTCCGGCTGAGCAGACCGTCGTTGTGGAGCTGGCTGGTGACCTGTGGGCTCTGGTTGTCTCTGCCCTTGGCCGGTGGGCGGATGTCAGCGATCGGATCGGTGAACCTGAACATGCTGGTGCAGAGCGAGCGGTCCGCTCGCTGGTGTTAGCGCAGGTTGGTGAACTGCTCTCCGATGAACCCGAGTGAGGGACGTGAGTAGGTCACGCGGTGCCTCCGGTCAGGCTGTCGCGTAGTGCGGTGAGTGAGATGAAGGCCCTGTCGTGGCCGAGTTGGTTGGGAGTAGGGCCGGCTGGCGTGGGGGTGTCGGCGAGTCGTTCGGCGAGGGCGGCGACGGCGTCGCGGTCTCCTTGGAGGGCTTGGCGTTCCTCGTCGGTGAGGTCGAGTTGTTCGAGCATGCCTTCGATGCCGTCCTTGACGGCCAAGAGCTGCCCGGCGTGGGATTGTTTGGGCAGGTAGAAGGGGCAGCGGGCGCAGGCCAATCGGTGGGGGCACTTGGCGAAGAAGTCGTAGGTGCAGTAGCCGTCGCCCAGGTCGTAGTACTTCCAGGGCTGTCCGTCGGCGGCCGCGCCGCTGCGGATGGTGTCGCGGTCGATGAGGACTTCGATGGTGCGGACGTTGCGGGCGAAGTAGTCGGCTTTCTTGTAGGCGGCGGTGAGGGTGCGTTGCAGGATCGCGGCGTAGTGACGGGTGCTTGAGGGGTGTTTGTGGCCGAGCCATTGCTGCAGGTCGGCCAAGGTGAGCGGGTCGCGGGCGTTGAGGAGTTGGGTGGCGATGGTGGCGCGGGCGCGGTGGCTGGTGAGCGCCCCGCGTGAGTCGTGCATCGGGATGCCCGCCTTGGTGCAGAGCGCTGGGATGACGTGGTCGTTGAGGTAGCCGCCGCCGACGAGTTGCCCGCGGTGGGTGAAGAGGTGCTGGCGGCGTTGTCGAGTTTTGCGGTCGGTGATGTCGGGCTGCGGAGCACGGACGAGTTTCCATGCCTCGATGAGCTGGCCGACGACGGGGTCGACGGGTTTGGTGAAGGCGGCGCTGGTCTTGTTGGCCGGGACGCGCAGCAGGCAGACCCGATAGGTCTCGCCGGTCTGTTCGTCGTGGCCTTCGTCCCAGATGATGCAGTCCAGTTCCAGGCGGCGGATCTCGTCGACGCGGCAGCCGGCGAACAGCCAGACGCCCACCATGGCCCGGACCATCTCGATCGGGTAGTAGTTGGCCTGGTAGCCGACGTCTTTGGCGCGCGGGGTGCCGTAGGGCTTGAGATCTTCGGAGTTAAGGGTCAGACCAGCGGCCATGAGTTTGGCCCAGGACGCGTCGTCGATGATCCGCGGGTTCGGGACGATCTGCGCCCGTGCCGAGGTGGGCAGGGAGAGCACTTTGCGCGGGTCGAAGTTGGGGGTGATCCATTCCCAGTCGATCAGCTCACTGAAGAAGCTGCGCAGGCAGTCGATGCGGTGGGCCTTGCCCGTGATGCTCAGTGGTTCGCCCAAGCGGCTGGTGTTGCGGTTGTGTCCGGCCCACTGGCCGATGGTGGCGCTCATGGTGTCGGCGACGTACTCGGCTGCCATGTCCCGGGTCCAGGCAGCCGGGGCGATCGCGTCCGGGTGCTTGTCAGCGGCCCATCGTCCGGCGATCAGCACCATCGGGAACTTTGTCTTGAGCGTGGACGGTTCGCAGGTGGTCAGCGCGCGCCAGCGCTCGACCAGCTCCAGCCACTCGGCTGGGACCGTGGTCAGCGTCTCGGGCCGGGTGCCGCGCTGTTGGTCGACGTTCTGAAGCGGACGGCTGATGAGGCCCTTGTGCGCTAGGACGCGAGAAATCTTGATCAGCCCGCGGCGTCGGCTGCTCACTGGATACTGCGCGGCCAGCTCGGCCAGCCGTGCCTCGTCGATCTGGTGAAGGTCGACGGTGTCGCAGGTCAGCAGCAGGTCCCAGACCGCGCAGTTGATCTGGTGGCCGAGCGTGTCGGCCGAGTTCACGCCCCAGGACCGCAGTGTGTCGCGAACTTCGGTGAGCGCGGGATCGCCGCGCCCAGGGCCGAAGACCAGCTCCCCGAGCACGCTCAGGCGCTGAACACCGGCATGGTGGTGCAGTCGGCGGTGGCCGCCCAGCCGCATTCCCAGTGCCACCAGGTGCAGTCGAGCTTCCTGCTTCGCGCTGCTTTTGGTGCCGGTCAGCGCGAGCCATTCGTGCTGGTCCCAGGCCCAGTAGGGACGTTGACGACGGTGGACCTCCATCAGCACCCGGATGCGTGCCTTGCTGGCCTGTTGCCCCCAGTCGTGGGACGCCTGGTCGATCGGATCGATCAGCCGTGCGAGGACGACCCGGTCCCGGGGCTGGATCTTGGCGTGAGCATAGGCCGCGATCCTGGCCAGGCACGTGCTTTCCGCCGCGGTCAGGGGCGGATCCAGGTCCAGTGGTGCGTCGGCCGAGTGTGCTGTGGCCTGCGACGCCGCGCTCACTGGTCCTCCTCCAACGCCGCGAGCAGCCGTTCCCGGTCGGCCTGGATCGAGGCAGTGGTCGTGCGGAGCCGGGCGGCCAGTTCGCGGCCGCTTAGGTGGATGTAGCGAAGCGTGGTGGACACGTTGCGGTGTCCGGCGTACTGGGCGATCTGGTCGATGGTCCAGTCGGCTCGGGCAAGGTCGGTCAGCCGCAGGTGCCGGAAGGTGTGGGTCGACAGCCGTGGAACTCCGGCGTCGCTTCCGAGGCCAGCGACGATCTTTGACCAGCTCGACGCTCCGAGCGGAGCGCCGAAGTTCCGGCGTGAGGTGCTCAGTAGGAGTCGTCCGCCACCACGTCCGACGATCTGGCGCCGTTCGGCCAGGTGGCTCATGAACAGGCGGGAGGTGGCCTGGCCGAAGCTGACCTCGCGTGACCGCTTCGACTTGGTGGTCTCGGCCCGAAGGTGGATCAGTGCATGGGCGGGTTCGAAGTCACCGACCTCCAGCTGCACCAGTTCCTCTCGGCGCAGCGCTCCGTCGTAGGCCAGCGCCACCATCAGTCGGTTGCGCAGCGGTAGCGCCCGTGCCGACCTCAGGATCTTCTGCCAGTCCCACTCGTTGGGGATCCACGGTGCCTGCTCGACCCGACGCACCAGTCCCTGGCGCGCGCGGGCCCCCCGTCGGCTTGACTGCCCACTGCGTACCGGGTTGCGTTCCCGCAGGCCGTCCTCGACCAGGAACTGGTAGAAGGACCGGGCGGCGATGACGTACTGCTGGATCGTGGCGTTCGCCAGCCCCGCTCCCGAGTCCAGGTGCACGAGCTTGGAGGTTCGCGGGTTCGGGCGTTGGTGCAGGTCACCGATCCACGCTGCCACCACATCGGCCCGGACCGCCAACGGGTCCGCACCCGTCAGACGACAGAACCGCAGGTGATCCTCAACCGCCCGTCCGTAGGCCAGGACGGTGTTGGACGCCCGGCCGATGTTGAGGTGAACTGCAACCACCGTCGCGCGTGCTCGTCCCCGGCGAGCAGGGGGAACTTCTCCCAGGAGATCGATGTCATGAGCGACGAACGTAGAGGTCGCAGATTCCAAATAAGGCAGAACCAGCAGGAGGATTTGGGTGGGACGGGCAGGCCAGCGGAGCGGATGATGCGAGGGCAATCGGTGCGGCGGATCCGCAGGTCCAGCAGTGGATAGACGATGCGTTCGTATGCTTCGTGGCGGCGGGTGTTGGCGCGGTGAATTTCGTCGAGGCTGATGCCGATGGCGATGGTGGCGGGGTTTTCGGGGCTGGCGCCGTGGGCTTTGAGCCAGCGGCCGATGACGCGGATTTTGAAGTCGGCGGTGCAGGAGCGGGTGCCGGGTGCGCCGTTGCTCATGCGGACGGGGATGGGGATGGAGCGGGAGCCTTCGCGCATGAGGCGGCCGTAGAGGGTTTCGGTGGTGCCGTCGCGGCGGATGCGGTGGAGCTCACGCACCTCGATGCCGTGTGCGGCGGCGTAGGGGGCGGCGTGGTCGCGGACGTAGGCGAGGGTGGCGGGGTGTTCGGAGTCGTCGCCGACGTTGGCGAACAGGAAGGTGCGGAAGTCGATACGTCCTTGGGCGGCCAGGACGAGGGCGGCGGTGGATTGCCAGCCGCCGCCGTAGCTGAACGCCCGGATCGGTCCGCACGGCGGCGGTGTCTTTCTGGTTCGGGAGAGTGCCGGGTGGCGGGCGGTGCGGTTCGGCCGGGTGCGGCCGTGGGCCTGATCGTGGTCGCGGTTGTCGCGGCAGTTCTGGTGGGTGGTGGCGTGGGCGTCGTGGTCGTGGGGCATGGTCCTCCAGTCAGGTTGCGATGTGAGCGGTGCTGGGGCGGGTGGCACCGATGTACTGGCGCTCGCGGTAGGGGTTGCCGGTGAACTGGGAGATGCGGACGACGTCGCCGGTTTGGGGGGCGTGGATCATCTGTCCGCGGCCGTAGTAGAGCCCGACGTGGTGGATCGTCGCGGGGTTGCGGGTGTCGGTGGCGAAGAACAGCAGGTCACCGGGGCGTAGTTGGGTGCGAGCGATGTGCGGGCCGGCGGTGTATTGGGCGGCCGCGACGCGTGGGAGTTGGATGCCGGCTTTGGCCCAGGCGTATTGGGTGAGGCCGGAGCAGTCGAACCCTTTGGTGCCGGCGCCTTGGGCGATGCCGTAGCTGGGGCCTGCCGGGCCGCCGCCGCCCCAGGAGTAGGGGGTGCCGAGCCAGCGCAGCGCGGCGCGGACCGCAACGGTGCCGCGTCCGCTCGCGGTGAGCGTGGGTGTGGGGGTGGCGTAGGCGGCGGCTTGGGTGAGGACTTTGTGGACGTACGAGTCGGCGTGGTTGTACTGCCAGATCGCTTGGTAGAGGTGCCGTCCGCCTTGGCCAGCGTGGTTGGCGCACAGGTAGCGGGCGGCGCCGTAGATGGCGTCGGCGGGGTTGTAGCGGTCGGTGTGTCCGTCGTGGTCGCCGTCAACGCCATAGGTCGCCCAGGTGCCGGCGAGGAACTGCATGGGTCCGGCGGCGCCCGCACTGTTCTCCCCGGTCTTCACACCGGGTGCGGTGGAGCGGCCGTGGTCGGATTCGATCTTGCCGATCGCGGCCAGGATGTTCCAGCCCAGGCCGGGACAGGTTCGGGCGGCGTCGAGGTACCAGCGCAGGTAGGCGGGTGGGATGTCGGTGCGGGCGAGCCGGGTGGGCGCTCCCGCCGCCGGACCGGCGCCGATGGCCGGGTCCTGTTGTCCGGCCAGGAGCAGGACGAGGCCGAACGGGAGCGCCAGGACGGCGGCGCAGATGGTGGCGGCGGCTTTCACCGGGCGGGCCGCCGCCGGGCTGGAGCGTTAGTCGGTGTCGGTGTCGGCGTGGGAGTCGGTGGTGGGGTGTTGGGCGCCGGTGCGGGCGCGGCGTTGGGCGCGGTAGCCGGCTCCCTTACGTGTGGGCTGGGTGGGTTGGTCGTGCTGCGGGTCATCGGCGGGGCCCCCGGGTTGGTGGTGGGGCTGCCGCAGCACCTCGCGGACCGCTTCCCAGGAGTAGCGGAAGTCCTTGCCGGTCTTGAGGGCGGGGATCTGCCCGGCGTTGGCCATCCGGCGGACGGTCTGGGGCGACAGGCCGAGTTTGGTCGCGAGTTCGGCGGTGGTGAGCACGTCGGGGTCGCGGCCGGGCGTGTCGGTCATCGCTGGAGCTCCTGGGGTTGCGGTCATGGTGCGGTTGGTCCTTTCAAGTGTGGCTGATCGGGTGCTGCGGTAGCGCGTTGTTGGCCTGGTTGGCTTGTGAAGAAGTTGTTTGGTGATGCTTGCGCTCCACAAGTCTGCCACTTACTGTGATCACTCATCAACCCAGAGCAATGATTCGGGGGTATGGGTGAGTCTTCGCCAAACCAGAACGATCCGCCCGACACCGGTCCCAGGGCCGGGTGCGGGGGTAGGGCCGACACGGGAGGCGCTGGATGTGGTGGTGGCCGGTGCGCACGGCGGCGCCGGCACCAGCACTCTCGCTGCGCTGCTGCCGACCGCGTGGGACATGGGCTCGATCGAGTCGCTGCTGGAGCTGGACTGCGCACCGCTGGACGCCAAGGGCCGACCGATCGTGCTCGCCGCGCGCAACACCGCGGCGGCGGCCACGCGGGCGACCGCGGCGATCGGGTCCTGCGTGAGTGGGAGGAGCGGGTGGCGGCGCTGGCGATCGTCAGCGACGGCGGCCCCGAATCGCGCGACGCCACCGCCCGGTTCGCGCTGCTGGAGGCGCGCGTCGGCGGCATCGTCCGCGTCCCGCACGTCCGCCAGCTCCGCCTGGTCGAGGACCCGACCGAGGTCGTCCTGCCTGGCAAGGCACGGCACGCCATCGAGCAACTCCGCCGCCTGGTCGGCGACGCCAGTGACGGCAAGGCAGTGCGCCGCAGGGAGGTGGGATGTCACTGACTCTCTTCGTTCTCCGCGCGGCGCAGGCCGGTGGGCTTCTGGGGGAGCCTGGGCGGCTGTGGCCGCAGGACGGCGCGAGCCCGGGGGTGAAGGTGCCCAACCCGCCCGCGTCACCGCCGCCGGGGCTGGACGCCAAGATGAACACGCTGCTGTCGTGGGGCAAGTACGGCGTGCTGATCTGCGGCCTGGCCGGACTGTTCATCTGCGGAGGACAGATGGCCATCGGCCGCAAGAACCGTTCCTCCTTCGCCGCCGACGGAGCGACCGGCATCCCCTGGGTGCTCGGCGGCCTCACCCTCGCCGTGTCCGCAGCCGGGATCGTCGGGGTGTTCTTCACATGACCCGACTCCCTCGCATCACCCGGCCACGCAAAACGGACACAGCCGGCTCATCGGCGCGGCGCACCGGCGGGCTGCTCCTCGCCGCGATCCTTGGCGGCGGTCTCGTCGGCGCCGCCACGCACCTGACGCTCCCCGCTCCCGATCCGACCCCGCACATCACACCGGCTTCCGCCCCGCCGTCTCCTCCCGATGAGCGGGTGGTGGCCGCTCCGCCCGTGTCGTTCGCTGGGGTGACCTGGCGCGACTACCACGGCGTCGCCCTCCCCTACTCCGCTGCGGACGGTCCACGCAGTACCGCCGGTGATCTGGCGTCCGGGTTCGCGCGGACACCGTCCGGGGCGCTGCTGGCCGCGGTGCACGTCGCGGTTCGCGCGAACGCGCAGTGGGGGCCGAAGGTGTTCGAGCCGACCATCACCAAGCAGGTCATCGGCCCGGACACCTCCACTCTGCTGGCCGCAACGCGGCAGCTGTACGACAAGCGCCGCGGGAAGCTTCACGACGGCGCGGCGCTGGGGCGCGCGTACGTGGTGCTGGAGGGATTCCGCTGGCAGGGCTACTCCCCCGACACCGCCAGCCTCGACCTGGTCTCCGCCGGCCCCGGCGACAGCGACATGACGGTACGGGCCGTCACCCGGATCCAACTGCAATGGCAGGACAACGACTGGCGGGTCATCGCCCCGCCGGGCGGGACGTGGGGCGGGGCGGCAGCCTCGATCGCCTCTGCCGACGGCTACGTCCGCTTCCCGAACGGAGGCAGCCGCTCATGACGCTGGCCTTGGTTCCACCGGACCCGTGCTCATCGGTGCTGGACCCGAGCTGCGTGCAGACCGTCGACAACGACGACCACCCCTGGGGCCCGCCGATGCCCGACATCCCCGGCGAGATCGGCAGCAACGCCGTCGAGGAGGCAGCCAAGGCGTTCCAGTCCGCGGTCGGGTGGCTGGTCTCCCACACCGCATCCTGGTGGGTGGAGACACCCTCGCCGAACCTGGAGACCGAGTCAGCGGTCGGCTATCTGCAGCTGCTGGTACAGCCGCTGACCATCGCCGTCGCGGTGCTGGCGCTGCTGGTCGTCGCGGGGAAGATGGCGCTCACGCGCAAGGCGAACCCGGCGGTCGATGCTGGCCGCGGGCTGGTCGTGCTGGCCGTGGTGACGGTCATCGGGACGGTGCTGCCGAACCTGCTCCTGCAGTGGGGCGACCAGTGGAGCGGATGGGTGCTGGACGCGTCCTCCCAGGGCGGCTTCGCCAAGCGGATGGCCGAGATCGTGATCATCCCCACCGGTACACCCGCGGCGCTGGTTCTGGTGCTGTCCCTGGTGGCGTTGTTCATCGGCATCATTCAGGCACTGCTCCTGCTGTTCCGCGGTGCCGCACTGGTCATTCTCGCCGGACTGCTGCCACTCGCCGCCGCCGGAGGCCTCACCGCCGCGACAAAGTCGTGGCTGACCCGTGTCGGGGGCTGGACGCTCGCGCTCATCTTCTACAAGCCGGCGGCGGCAGGTGTGTACGCGACGGCGTTCACCCTGATCGGCAACGGGAAGAGCATCCGGACGGTGCTGATGGGCTTTGTGATGATGCTCATCAGCCTGATCGCCTTTCCGGTGCTGCTGAAGTTTTTCGATTGGACCACCGGCGGCACCGGCTCCAGCACCGGAGGCGGCATCCTCGGCGCGCTGATGGGCAGCGCTACCGCGCTCGGTGCCCTGCGCGCCTACGGCGCGGCGAGCGGTTCTGCGGGCGCGGGCCGCGGCGCGGCAGGCGAGCACGCCGACTACCTCAACCAGCAACTGGGAAGTCCGGACCAGGCGCCCACGGGCGGTGACGTTCCATCGCAGCCGCCCACCGACCCCGAGCACACCACTGGCGGCCATCGCGGTACCGGCCCCGATGACACGTTCGTTCCGGACCCGGGCGCTCCGTCCGGCGGCCCACAACCAGGCACGGACCCTTCCGACACCTCAGGGCGGGCAACACCCCGTACCGGCGGCAACGGATGGTCGCCACCCGACGGCGGTCATGGCGAGCCCGTCGGCCCTGTGGCGATGCAGACCGCCGAACGCGAGCGGCACCGCGGCGCAGACACGCTGCGCTGGATGGGCAACCCCACCGGCTCCACCGACACCGGCGGCCCCTCGGGGGCGGCTGGCGAGGGAGGTGGCGCGGGTGGGGCATGACATCCGCACCTATGGCGGCTGGCGCCGCCGGCACGGGATCGGCCTGCTCGGCATGGACACCACGTCGACCTTCGTCGCGCTGGGCGTAGCGATGCTGCTGGTCCTGATCGCCGCCACCGTGCCTCACGTGCTCATCTACCTTCTGCCGCCGACGCTGATCGGTGGTGCGCTGGGACTGATCCGAGTGGGAGGGGTTCCGCTGGTACGGCTGCTGTTGGCGCGGTGCCGGTGGCGTTGGGGCGTGCTGCGTGGCCACAACCGTTACCGCGCCGGAGTCGTCATCGACCACCCGCGCGCCTTCCAGCTCCCCGGCGTGCTCGCACCATTGACGTTGCTGAGTGCCGAGGACGGCTACGGCGGCCGGTACGGGATCGTGTGGGACCGACGCACCGGGCTGCTCACCGCCACGTTGCGGGTGGTGCCGGCCTCGACCTGGCTGGCCGACCGCACCGACGCCGACACCTGGGTCGCGGCCTGGGGCGGATGGCTCGCCGCACTCGGGCACATGCCCGCCGTCCGGTGGGTCACCGTCACGATCGACACCGCGCCCGAGCCCGGCTCCACCCTGGCCGATGCCGTTGACCGAGCCGTCGTGGCGACCGCCCCTGCTCCAGCTCGCGCCATCATGAGCGAACTCGTCAGGACGGCCCCGGCCGCAGCCGCCGACGTCGACACCCGCGTCTCAATCACCTTCGATCCCAGGGCGTCCACGGCCGGCCCGAAGGACCTGTTCGAGGCGGTCGCGGAACTAGGCCGCATCCTCGATGGGCTGGCCTCCCGGCTGGGTGGCTGTGGTGTCTCCGTCCGCGGACGGGCCAGCGCCGCCGAAATCGCCGGGACGGTGCGGACCGCGTTCGACCCGCACGCCCGCGGCGAGGTCAACCGCCTCCTCTCCGGGGCCAACGCCGAAGACGCGCTGACCTGGTGTGATGCCGGCCCGATTGCGGCGACCGAGCACACCGACCGCTATGAGCACGATGGTGGTGTCTCGGTGAGCTGGGCGTGGCACGAGCCGCCCCGCCAAAACGTCCGCTCCGACATCCTCGCCCGCCTCGTCGCGCCCGGCCCATTCCCCAAACGCGTCACACTGCAGTACCGGGCGCTGCCCGCCGCGGCGGCGAGTCGTGTGCTGCAGCAGGAGGTGAACGCGGCGGCGTTCCGCGCGCAGTTCCGGCGCCGCACCGGCCGCGACGAAACCGCCCGCGACAGCTGGGATTCGGCGCGCGCCCGCCAAGCCGCTGTCGAGGAGGCGATGGGCGCCGGGGTGTGCCTGGTGTCGATGTACGCCACCGTCACCGTCACCGAACCCGAGCAACTCCGCCGGGCCGTCGCGCACGTCGAGGCGTCCGCCGACGCCGCCAAGATCCGCCTGCGGCGGCTGTGGGGCAGCCAGGCCGCCGGGTTCGCCACCACGCTCCCGTGCGGCATCTGCCCGCCCGAAGTCTCTCGCCGCCTCATCCACTGAACATCCGGAGACTGGAGGTCAGGGCACGTGCCCACCGTCGAAACGCAAGCCATGTCCGAACCACTCGGCCCGCCGTGGGGCTGGCGCGGTCCCGACGCCGGACGAGCAGCACATGTCGAGCCCGCCCCGGAATTCCAAGCCACCACCAGCCAGGTCTGCGGCCTGTATCCCTTCACCGCCGGATCCGGCACACCCACCGTCGGCACCCCGGTCGGACGCCACCAGCTGTGGGGCGAGGTCGTCTGCCTCGACCCGTTGGCCTGGCTGCGGGCGGGTCTGGTCACCAACCCCGGCATGTTCGTCCTCGGCCAGCCCGGCACCGGCAAGTCCACGCTGGTCAAACGCCTGGTCACCGGCGCCGTCGCCACCGGCACCACCCCGATCGTCCTCGGCGACACCAAACCCGACTACACCCGCCTGGTCGACTACCTCGGCGGCCAGGTCATCCGTGTCGGACGCGGCGTCGACCGCATCAACCCCCTCGACGCCGGCCCGTTGGACGAAGCCCGCCGCCGTCTCGCCGGCGCTGATGCCGATGCCCTGTGGTGGGAGATCCGCTCCCGCCGCCTGTCGCTGCTGCTGGCCCTGGCCACTCTGGTCCGCGAGGCCCGCATCACCAACGCCGAAGAGGTCGTCCTCGGCCGCGCCATCGACCTGCTCGACGACCGCCTCGACCACGAGCCCACCATCCCCGACGTCCTGCACATCCTCGAGCAAGGGCCCGACGAGTTGCGGTCGGCGACCCGTACCGACACCTCCGGCTCCTACCGCGCCCAGACCCGCGACCTGGTCTTCACCCTCGACCTGCTCATCTCCGGCTCCCTTGCTGGCGTGTTCGACGCCGCCACCACCCGCCCGCTCGACCTGAACGCCCCAGCGATCAGCGTCGACATCTCGCGAGTCCGCGCGGCCGGCGACAAACTGCTCACCGCGGCGATGCTGTGCACCTGGGCCTATGCGTTCGGCATGGTCGACGCCGCCACCGCCCTGGCCGACCTGCATGCCGCACCGCGCCGCTCCTACCTGGGCGTCATGGACGAACTGTGGCGCGCGCTGCGCGGCGCGCCCGGGCTGGTCGAGCACGCCGACGCCCTGACCCGCCTCAACCGCGCCAAGGGCATGGCCTCCATCATGATCACCCACTCCCTCGCCGACCTGGACGCGCTGGCCACCGAGGAAGACCGCGCCAAGGCCAAGGGCTTCGCCGACCGCTCCGCCATCACCGTCCTGGCCGGCCTCCCGCCCCGCGAACTCGCCCGGATACACGAGATCACTCCACTCACCGGCCCCGAGCAGCAGCTCGTCACCTCCTGGTCGGCGCCGGACTCCTGGCAGCCCGGCGCCCGCCACCCCGGCCGCGGCAAATACCTCATCAAGACCGGTGAACGGCTCGGCATCCCCGTCGAACTCTCCCTCGTCGGCCCCGAGGCCGACCTCTACGACACCGACCAGGCCATCCGGGCCACCGCATGACCCGAGCCCTCGGCCCCCGCGCCTCGATCCTCGACACCAACGCCGGCGCCGCCTGGCTCGTCCTGGCCGCCTGCTGGACACCCATCACCGCCCTCTGGCTCGTCTGGTTCTCAGCCAAACTCGCCGCAACCCTCGCCGGAGGAACCGTTGCCCACTTCGGCGCAGGCTTCGCCGTCGCGCTCGCGCGTCACCAGTTCCAGGTCGCCTGGCCGGAGACCCCGACGCCGCTCGTCCTGCTCATATTGGTGCTGCTGCTCACAGCACTGGGCGGGGTCGGCTGGACGGTCTGGCGGCGCATCGCGGCACGTCTTCCTCAACCCGGCGACGCGGTCGCCGCGCTCGCCGACAACCCCGGCCTCGCCGAACTCCAACCATCCGCAACCGCCGAGAAGGCCGTCGCGCTGCGCCGCTCCCTCACCGCCCCGCCCGAGCAGCTCGACCGCGACGACATCGGCCTGGTCCTGGGTGACGTGCTGCTGCCCGGCGACCGGAGCGGGCCGACACTGTTCGCCTCCTTCGAGGACACCGTGATCGCGTTCATGGCGCCCCGCTCCGGCAAGACCACCACCCAGTCCATCCCGCACGTACTGTCCGCGCCCGGACCGGTCATCGCCACCAGCAACAAAGCCGACCTGTGGGCCGCCATCTCCACCGTCCGCGCCAACCGCACCAACGGGCGGACCTGGCTGTTCGACCCCCAGCACATCACTTACCAACCTCAGAGCTGGTGGTGGAACCCCCTCGCCGGCCTGACCACCGTCGAAGACGCCCACCGCCTGGCCGGGCACTTCGTCCTCACCGTCGACGACGGCCAGAAGAAGGACCTGTGGGGACCCGCCGCACAAGACCTGCTGTGCGCGCTGTTCCTGGCCGCCGCCACCTCCGGCCGCTCCCTGCACCACGTCGCCCAATGGCTCGACGAACCCGCCGTCCCCACCCCCATCGAACTCCTCCAAGACGCCGGATTCGCCCTGATGGCCTCCTCGCTGAAAGGCACCCAGAACGGCGCGGTCGAAACCCGCGACGGCATCTACCAGACCGCCCGCACCGCCGCCAAAGCCCTCCGCGACCAAGAAATCCTCGCCTGGGTCACCCCCGCCCGCGACCTGCCCGTCTTCGACCCGCACACCTTCGCCGGCACCCGCGACACCCTCTACCTACTGTCCAAATCCCTATCCGCCGCGGCGCCGCTGATCGCCGCGCTCACCGACACCACCATGCGCGCCGCCGAACGCCGCGCCGAACAAGCCGGCGGACGCCTCGACCCACCCCTCATCGTCGCCCTCGACGAAGCCGCCAACATCTGCCGCATCGCCGACCTCCCCCAGCTGTACTCCCACCTCGGATCCCGCGGCATCATCCCCGTCACCATCCTGCAAAGCTACGAACAAGGCGTCACCGTCTGGGGCGAACCCGGCATGGCCGCCCTCTGGGGAGCCGCCACCCGCAAACTCATCGGCGCCGGCATCGACTCCCCCCGCCTCGTCCGCGACCTGGCCACCCTCATCGGACAACACGACGTCCCCGTCCGCTCCATCACCTACAACGACGGACGCGCCAGCGAACAGATCTCCCTGCGCCGCCAGGACATCCTCGAAGCCGCCGACATCCGCGCCCTGCCCACCCGCACCGCCCTCCTCCTGGCCACCGGCACCAAACCCGCCCTCATCCGGTTGCGGCCCTGGTACCGCGGCCCCCACGCCACCGCCATCAACAAGGCGATCAGCGCAGCCGACACCGCCATCGCCCAGGCCGCCCGCCGCCACTACGCCCAGCCCGAACGCACTCAGCTACCGGAACTGGACGCCTAACGCCGCGCCTCGCCACCCACGAAACCGCCGAGACAAACGGTGACCTCGCCATGCCCAACACCGAAGTTCAGGAGACCCAATGCCCGTCGAAGACATCGCCGCCAATCCCGGAGGCGAGAAGCTCAAGCCGCTGTACCCGAGCCTGACCAGCTGGGTGACCACCCACTTCGTCCCCATGTACCGCCGCACCCTCGGCGGCGAATTCCGCTGGTGCGCCCAATGGTGGCACCACGGCGAAGCGATCTCCCGCCTCACCGCCCTCTGGTACGCCTGGGAAGCCATGCGCCTGCAAGGCGCCACCGGCCTAGCCCTGTGGTACCGCGACCACCTCGACCACCAACTCCCCGTCCTTCTCGGCCCCCGCGGCCCCTTCTACCAATGCACCGAAACCGAACACCTCACCCCACACGAAGCCCGCATCGTCCCCGTCCCCGACGGCTGGCTCGGCCCCGACCACGACTCACTCTCTGTGGCCGAAGCCTGATTCCGGGGGCCGCACCACTTCTCACGCCACTGACTGGAGATTCGCATGCCCGATCCCGATGACGCCGTCGCCGCAGTGCTCGACGCCTACCAGGACCAGCTTCTGCCCGCCAGTACTCCCAGCCACCGCGCCAACTCTTCACTGGCCGAGTCGCTCGTCCAGTCGTTGCTCGAGCATCTCGCCCGCTACGCCGCCCACCAGAACCTGAACGTCCACGACACACTCGAGGAGCTCCACCAGCGCAGCCTCGACCACAGCGGAGCCGAAGCCGACCCCGTCCACAACTTCCGGCTCGGCGCCCAAGTGCAGATCCGCCAACAGGAGACCCCCACGGGAGCCGAACCGCGGTATCCGCGCTGGCGCGGCTTCATCACCTCCCTCACCGAAACACCGGGCGGCGACGCTCGTTGCATCGTCCGGGTCCCGGCCGTCGCCAAAGCCGTACACGTCACCGCGTCCGAACTCGAACCGGCCGACGCGCTCCTGCCCATCGCCACCAGGACAGCAGGAGTCGTTCATCATGCACGCGATGCCGAACAGGCGATCACCGCCCTCACCGCCTGGCTCAAACGGAACGCCGACACCCTCCCGGTCACCTATCCGGAAAAGCTGGACGACCTGGGCCGCCTGGCCGAAGCCCTGGCCGGCTGGTCCGGCGGCACCACCCAAGGGATCATCCACCCTCTCTTCGCACGCAACCCTGGCACCGCTCAACAGGCAAAGGCACCAGCCGAAGACGGCCCGCGCCCGGCCCCGGTCGCCCGGCTGGCCGCGATGGGGTTCCCGCAGGGCCCCGAAACCATTCCACCCGACGAACCGCCCGCTGTCGCCAGGCGCCCGGAGCGTTCCCAGCGGCGCCCGCGCCGCCCCTAGATCGCCCCAGCGCTCGACCCGCCAACACACCGACCCGATGGAGGTTGCATGACCGACGCCGGCGCCGAAGAGTTCGCCGAGTTCGGAGCCGCCGCTCTCGATGCCTTCCAAGCCCTCTTCGAGCAGACCGAGCACCTCGACCACCGCACCAACGACGAAGACGCACGCGAGCTGATCAGCGACCTGCTGGTCGACCTGATGCACTACGCCGAACGCCGCGGAATCGAGTTCAACGACATCGCCGCCGAAGCGCAGGCCTACTACGACACCGAACGCAACAACCCAAACGCCTTCGCCATCGGCTCGACCGTCCAGCTCGAAGGTCCCGCCGCCGACGAGGCCATCCTGCTGGGACAGCCGACCCGAGGCAGCGTCGCCGGCGTCTTGGTCTCCGACCAAGGCCAGACCGAGTACTACGTGCGCTTCCTCGGACACAACGAGAACCGAGCCGTCCTCGCCGCCGATCTGGAACCCGCGCCACCCTTCCCGGAAACACCAACGGCGAAGGGAGTCGTCAACGACCCGCTCATGGCTGAGCAGCTCATGGTGGAGACGGCAACCCGCATCGCCTTGGCGGACGTCGCCGGCGGGCAACCGACGCAGGATGACCTGCGCGATCACCGGACTCTGCTGGATGCGCTCACGTCCTGGAACGACATGGACGAACGCAACGTCACCGATCTGCTCCTGAGCAAGGTCGCCGACCACATCGGCGCCACCGAGCCCAACGGCCTCCCAGACGCCCCGGTACGGCAACCCAGCACCGACCTCACGCCGGCCCAGCTCGCGGCGCAAGGCTTTCCGGTTCCGCTGGCCAAGAGCATCACCGACTCCCACGAACCACCCGCGCACTCTCCCAGCCCTCCGCAAAGACGGCCCGGCCTCGCGCGCTGACCCATCGCACCCACACACCTCGATCGATGAACAACATCACGGAGGATCCGCTGAACCACCAGTTCCAATACCTCACCCGACAGATCAAAGCCGCCGACTCCATCCCCGCCCTCCTCACCTGCACCTTCATCGGCCTGGACCTGGTCGAACGGGCCATCACCGTCCTGCCCGACATGGACATCGACATCGGCACCGACACCGACACCGACACCGATCAGGCTGGTCCCGGCAACGAGACCGCACTCATCGAGGCCACAGACGCATGGTGGGCGCTCTCCGAAGCCCCCACCCTCGCCTGGCCGACCAGCGCAGCCATGAACACAGACGACGTACGGCAGCTCACTGAGGCGATCGCCGGGTTCGTGCTGGTCCTTGCGGAGGCGATGCTCAACGTCGCGTCCAAGTCATCCGACCCTGGGGACCGCGTGGCGTGCCTGCGGGCCGCGCACCATGTCGGCCGCCTCCACGCGACCCTGAAGTAGGCGCCATGACCGACCACGGCTTCAACGCCACGCAACTGGCCCGCGCCACCCAGATCGTCCGCACCTACGAGCAGCGCGCCTTTCCCGGCGGCGGTTCCCTGCTCGACCGCGACCCGCTCTACACCCGAGCCCTGCTCAGCGCCCTGATCAACGACCTGGAGCACTACGCGACCAACAACGACCTCAACTTCGCCGAGGTCATCAGCAGCGGACGCGCAACCAGCCCTCGACACTCCGCTGACGACACCGGCCCGCACAAGGTGGGCGACGAAGTACGTCTCCCCCTTCACGGCGACCGCTGCGGCACCATCGTCGGCTGGACCAACAGCAGATCCCAAGCCGAGACGACCTTCCTGGTCGAGGTCCCCGGCATTCCCAACATCATCGCCGCGCCGGCCGCCCACCTTGCACAGGCACCGCCCTTCCCTCGAACGGAGACGATCCTGGGCACGATCACCTACGCTGACCAGGCCGAACACGCCTACGTCAGCCTCGGCGGCCGTCTTGCCACCGCCAAGGCATCCGACCGCGCCGCCGTCAGACGCGACTGCGACAAGCTGATCGAGGCCCTCAGCTCCTGGACGGGCGTCCCCGCGCACCAACTGCGGAACGAGCTCGATCCCAAGCCACCACCGTCCGCGCCCAGCGGCCGTCCACGCGACGCCGCAGCCGCAGCCCGCGA
Source organism: Actinomadura montaniterrae (assembly GCF_008923365.1). Lineage (GTDB taxonomy): Bacteria > Actinomycetota > Actinomycetes > Streptosporangiales > Streptosporangiaceae > Spirillospora > Spirillospora montaniterrae. The sequence continues at coordinate 69,120 of NZ_WBMR01000004.1, read as the reverse complement.
CTTCCCCTACGACCTCACTCAGGGCATCCCGCCCGAGCCAGAACCGGCCCCCAGCCGGCCCACCAAGCAGCCCAGGCCCCGCCGTGGCCCCGGCCAAGCCGCCTGACAACAGCCAGGAGCTCAAATGCTCACGACCTCTTTCCACCAACACGGCCAAGCCCGGATCCGTCCCGGACCAGCACGCCCGGCACGGCGCCAGCCCCATTCGCTCGGACCAAGGACCAGCAGATGACCCACGAACGCGAGCACGCCCAGGTCCGCCAGACCTGGTTCACCGAACTCCTCAACACCGCCCTCAATGACCTGGCCCACGCCGAACGCGTCATCACCGCCTTCGCCGCCCAGGAACCCTACGGATTCATCGCCTGGGGCATGGCCGAAGGCGAAGCCACCCAAGCCCACCGCGCCCTACGCCAGGCCCCGTCTCTGCAGGCCGCCGCGCCCACCGACCTCGACACCGCCAACGCGACCGCCGACGCGCTGTTCGAACTCGCCAGCAAGGTCTCCAAGAGCCTGGTGCGCGCCGCCGAACTGGCCAGCGATCCCGACGACAAGATGGCCTGTCTGCAAGCGGCCCTGCACGCCGGCCGGCTCCGCGAAGCCCTCTGGTAGCCGCCCATGGTCACCTTCGGGGAGATGACCGCACTCGCCGGCGAACACCTGACCGACCTCAAACAGGCCGTCCACGCACCCGACATCGCCCATCAAGCCGCCCAGCCCGCCGTCCGAGCCGAACTCTCCCAACTCGCCCACGTTCTCGTCCGCTACCACGACCAGATCGCCACCGGATTCGGCGTCCCGCACACCCAAGACCACGGCGTGCGGGACGCCGCGCGCCGCGCCTCTGCCTTGATCAGCCACGCCCAGCAACTGCTGGGCCCCCGCTCCACCACCGAGACACCCGAGTCGATCCTGGCCGAGAAGATCCGCTGCGTGTCCATCGCCTTGGGCTGCGGCCTCGACCTCCTGGCCTCCCACGCCCCGACCACTCTGACCGAACCCGCCTCGGCCGACGCACCCACCATCGCCGCAACCGACACTGCCCGCTCGCTGCTGCACCAGCTCAGCGACCACATCGCCGCCGTCGCCCACCTGGCCAGACACACCGGGGATCCGTCGAACACCGCCAGTCGGCCACTCCTTACCGCCGCCGTTCTGTCCCGGGTGTTCGGCGAGAACGAACGGCCACCGATCAATCCCGTTCCTCTCCATCGCACGCCCGAACGGATCCCACCCAAGGTCGACGAAAGCCTTGCCGAAGCCCTCGCAGGTATCGACGCGAGCATTCAACGCTTGCACAATCCGACCGCACCCGGCTCGATCGCCAGTTGGCGCTATCTAGCCCGCGCAGCAGCCATCACCTGCGATATCAACAGCAAAATTATCCTCACCCTCACCCGGCGAATGGAGGAACTCAACGAGGACCGCCACATCTCAAACCTCAAAGAAGTCACTCGATCCATCAGGAGAACCAGCGGACGGTGGAAAGCGATCATCCGCCGCTGGGATACCTACGACGGTTTCGGCCACCCCGCCGCCGGGCCGGCCACGGACGCCGGCGACCTGATCATCCGCCTCGGCCGACTGATCCATACCGACCCCGCGTGGACGCCCAGCCCCCGCGCCTCCTACCAGGTCAAACCGCCCGACCAGCTCGCCGTCACCACGACAGACGCAGCACGCATCGGCACTGTGGCTCTCAAAGCCTTCGAAGCCTGCAACATCATCGCCGCCCACCACCGGACCGCGATCAACGATCTCGCTGTCATTGGCGTCCTCCAGCAGCAACAAGAACACCCGACCTTCAGTCCACGCGTCCCCGCGTCAATCCGAAACCTCCTCGGCCTCTACGAAGCCACCGAAACTCAGGGAGTCGAAACCGTCACCACGCTCGGACGCGCGATCGAAGCCCTCGCCAGTCACAATTCCGGTCACACCGACGAGGCCCGCCTCATCATCCGTCGCTCTACCGCCAAATCCGCGACCACCCAGGGCGTGCTCGCAGCCGCCGGCTTTCCGAAAGCCATCGGAGAATGCCTTACCGAGTCACGACCGCAAGTTCAACGTGCGTCTCCAGCCGGAAGGGAAGGCGCTACTCGAAGACCTTCAGTCTCCTGAAGAACCTTCGCGGTGTGCTCTTCGCTCGTCTGCACTCCTGCCAGGAGCCGATTCAGGTGCCGATCTGGTAGGTATCCCTGGTCCAGGTGTGCCGATTCCATGGCTGCCCGCAACTCGCGTTGCTGATCGGTGGTGATCACCTGGCGGAGGCCGACGTCGGCAAGGATGTCCCTTGCGACGTATCCATCCTTGCTGGCCAAGGCCTCCGCCAAGAGGTGGTCGACGGCTCCCGCCAACGCTTCCCTCCCCTCGGCAATGTCGACCACGGCCATGCCGAGGCGGGTGCGGAAAACCGCGAGCTCCGGCTCGGGGCCGAGGCGGAGGTAGTGCTCCACCATGGAGTCGACGGCACGAGCTGCCGACCGGCGAGCACTACGAAGGCAGTAGGCGGTAAGAGCGGCGGTCACCGCCTGTTCCCAGGACGCTGGCGCTCTGGTCTCTTGGAGGAGACATAGAGCAGAGGACGGGTCGCCACTCAGGATGCACGTCACGATCTTGATCTGACGGCCGTCCATGATGCGCTGCCCCACTCCACCGTGGCGCTCCGCGTGGGCGACGGCGCGTTCCCATTGGCCGGCGGCGACGAGCGCACGCGCGCCGTCGGCCAGCAGAACGCCCCACAGCCATTGGCAAACGATCCTGTGCTCGTCGTCGGAATGTGTGAAACCGGAGAAGGAAATCGGGTGGCCGGCCATGACGACGGCCTCTTGGGACTTGAAGGCGTGCCACAGGCGGTCGAGGTCCTCGGCGGCTCCTTGATGCTCCCCGGCGCGGATCCGTAGCCGCATGAGGTTGATGAGCGGCTCCAGCGCGTGCCGTGCCGCCGCCCATCCGAGGGGCTTGGCGCGCAAATACAGCGCCGCCTGTCTCCAACAGAGCTCGCGGGCGAGTTCGGGCACACCGCAGTCGCTGGCGATCAGTGCCGCCTTGTTGTGAGCAGATGCAGCCAGAGCGAGCGCGTCGTCCGCGGTCTTGCCGGCGGCGGCGTCGGCGAGTTCTTGAACCTCCTGGATCCGGTCCGCGAGCGCTCTGCAGGCTGGTCTCGGCCTGGCGACCAATGGGAATCGCCGTGCGATCCGCGCGAGGTCGTCCATGTCATTGCCAGGTGACGGTGAGGCGGGTGTTAGGGCGGTCGAAGGCGAATCGCCCCGGGGCCGGCTCCGTGGGGCCTGCAGTCTCCGTGGGCTGGATCTCGAACTGGACGGACCGCGCGCGGTAGTCCTGGTTCCAGATCTGGATGGCGTTGACGACCCGGTCGGCGAGCTCTGCGGCGCGCGGCCCGTGTGCGATCACCCCGACCTCGTACCGTTGGACGCCGTCGCCGTCCTCTACGGGGCGAACGGTGAGGTAGGCGAAGGCGTCCTTGTCGGGGACCGCCATGGCTCCCCAGCCGAACTGCGGCTTGACGAGGCCATGATCAATGGCCGAGCGCTGAACGCGCATATGGCTGAGGGCATGTTCCATGCTGCAGGCGAGCCAGAGGTGTAGCCACTCGAAGGACTCGGCTCCACCGAACAAGACACCGGTCCAGGCCTCCTCGCCTGGCCGATCCAGAGCTTCGGCGAGCGCGGCTTCGTCCACCGCCTGTTCGTGATTGACATGGAGGACGACGGAGTCATCGGGCCTCAGCGGGATGATGCGGCGGGCGTCATCGGCGATGCCGCGCAGGGGCATGAACGAGCACATCTCGCTGGAACGGCTCAGCCAGCGTCCGTCCTCGTGGGCGAAGGCGATCGAGCGCGACACACCGCCACGCAGCCGGAGCGGGACGACGATCAAGCCGTCCGGCGCGAGCTGGTCCAACCACGTCAGCGGGAGATCACCTGCGCCGACGGTGGCGATGACGCGGTCGTAAGGAGCGCCGTCCGGGTGGCCGAGGGCGCCGTCGCCCAGGAGGACGTCGACGTTCCGCGCGCCGGAGCGCGCCAATCCGGTGCGGGCGCCTTGGACGATGTCGTCGTCGACGTCGATCGTGGTGACGTGCCCGTCTTCACCGACCAGGTGAGAGAGCAGCGCGGCGTTGTATCCCGTGCCCGCCCCGATCTCCAAGACCCGATGGCCGCGCTCCACCAGCAGCTGTTCCAGCATCATCGCGACGACCGTCGGTTGGGATGCTGCGCTGATCGAGATGCCGCTGCCGTCCTGCTTGGTGGAGACCGCCTGATCCGCGTACGCCTCTTCGAGAGGTGAGGCGGGGACGAACGTGTGCCGCGGCACTGCGCGCAATGCGGCCTCGACTCCCTCGGTAGCGACGGTGCCCTGCTGGCGGAGTTGGTCGACAAGGAGATTGCGCAAGCGGTCGGCGTCGGCGGCCGTGTCGTTCGTTCCGGTGGCGGTCACCTCGGTGAGGTTAGAGCCGTTCCCTGGGGTTGTGAGTCCGGGCGCGCCGTCGTCGTTGGTTCCCATGACCACCTCGCTTGTCAGCGTTGCCAGTGCGTTCTGTTCGGTATAGGTCAGGCCCAGGCGATTCCAGTGGAAGATCACGTGGTGGGCCAGCACGGCCCGCAGGCCGCGTTCCAGCCGTCCGCGCAGCGCCAGTTCGGCGAGCTGCTGTCCGGCTCGTTCGAAAGCTGAGATCCAGTCGGCGATGTCGACCAGCGGGCCGCCGTGTACGAGGGTGCTCTCCGCACTCACGTCACTCGTCATGAGCCGGCGGGCGGACGTGCCGGCGTCGCCCGCCATGCGGGGGCGGTCTGCGCGTCGCTGGTGGGCGACCTTCGCCCACACGTCACCCTGCTCGTACCAGTCCTGTTTAGCGCCGCGCATCATCACGGTGCCAAGCAGAATCCCCAGTTCGCGCGCCCCCAGCCCAGGCGTCCCTGTGCGACGGCGGGCCAGGTATTCAAGGACGTTGCGGCTGTCGTGATGGAAGAGCTGGTGAGCGACCTCCATGGCCGTCCTGCCGCCGAAAGCGCGCGTCTCGGGTTCGTAGATGCCGGCTGCCCATCCGATGAGCCGGCCGTCGCTCTTGAGGTCGTCCAGGACGTCCGCGAGGTGATGTCGAGCGTCGTTTGCGCCGACCTGATAGCGGAGGCGCCAGTGGGGTGCTTTGCGGACGAAGAACCACCGGCGGATCGCTCCGTCCTTCCCGGCATCGGCGAGAACAGGGCGGAGCGCCGTCGCGGCGATCTCGTCTGCCTGCCTCCAGTCGGCGAAGTCGATGATGTACTGCGGCCAGTTCGAAGGGGCCATTCCGAGCCCTTCTCTTGCAGTTGTCAGGCGATCAAAAGACATGAGTCCCATCCCGAAGCCGGCGGACCACTGTGGAGCGCGTACAGCGCCAGCGCGACTCCTGCGGCTCCTTCGAGCAGCCCGAAGTCACTGGTGAGGAGGCCATTGGCTTGGGCGTCGGCGGTGCGCGTTCCGTCCGGGACGATCGCTTCGATCAGCTGCGGAAGATGGTCGTCCAAGCCGGAAGTGACCGCATCGCCGGCGCATCTCGTCGCGACGAGCGCCAGCCCGGCGTAGCCGTGGCACAGTGAAAGGTCGGTCGTCATTTCCTGCTGCCGCGGATCAGCAAGGGCACCTACCAGGGCGTTCTCGGCCATCTGTTGTCGTGCGAGATCTCCCGTGGCGATGGCCGCGAGCTGCTGGGCACGCGCGACGCCAGCAATGCCGTAGCACCAGGAAGGACGAGATGGCTGGGCAACGACCGGGGATTCGCCTCGCAGTTGGGGACGCGTGATCCAGTAGGGCCACCACGGGCCGAAGTCACCGTCTTGCCGCCACCGGTCGAGCCAGGCACATATGCGGGAGATCGCCTCGTCTTGGCCGTCCACGACGACGCCGTCGCGCATCGCCAAGGACAGCAGTGCGAGCGGCCCGGCGATCCCGTGGGCCATGCCGGTGTTGGCGTGCCCGCCGGGAAAGTTGCCGGACGGACGCCCGCCAGGGCCCGAGTCGGTCCACCATCCGGGGAGGATCTCTCCGGCCTCGTCGACTGGCTCGGTGAGCTGAACGAGGTACCTCAAGACGTCGCAAAGCAGGTCGGTATGCGACTTGCGCTGGAGGAGATAGTTCCCGAAGCCTGACAGTCCTCGAATGGCGTCGAATTCCGCGAGAGCCGGCCGCTCGCGCTGGTCGAGGCGAGCTCGGGACGCCTTCAGACGGCGCAGCGTCTGCTGGACGACTTGCTGGTCCAAGACCTCTAGTGTCCGTGCGTACCGATCCCCGGCAGTCTGGAGGGCGAAGGCGAGCGCCGGGACTCCGTAGTGAAGGTGGCTGTCCGGCCCCGCGCTGACGCCATCGCGCGCCACGCAAGACAGCCAATCGTCAGCGGCCCGCCAGGACGCTCGACCGGCACGGGCCCGCTCGATATGAAGGAGGGCGACTCCGGCAGCGCCATGTGCAAGGGATTGAGGCCACCATTGGCGCTGCGGCACACGTCCACGGACGGCCTCTGGAGAATCCAACCGCTCGCTGATCAGGTCGGCCACGGACAGGACAGCGTCCTGCAGGGCTTCCTGCTGCAGCCGACTCACCGCTCGCTCCTCTGGGCGCGAGCTTGCCAGCGCAGTGCGGCTGCACGGGCCAACCGCAGGCACGTGCTCTCGTGATCAGGTCCTATGCCGACAGCGCGCATGTGATGCGCATGCAAGAGCGACGAGGCGACCGAATTCATGCTGATGCTGGGTTCGTCTGCCACGAAGGAGCGGTAGTTCGCCAAAGCATGATCCCGTTCCGCCCACGCCCGGACGATCGCCTCGCCGCCCGGTTCCGCACGCAGGGCTGACCAGGAATCCATAGGGTCAGCGAGACGCACCGACTCGGTCAGGACGTCCCGCGGCGCGGACACGACCTCCTCGGCGTTGGCGTATTCGATCAACCACCTCATGCCCAGCCGGGCGGAGCCGTGAAAGGCCGCTGCCATCGCGACGAACTGGGCAGCTACAAGCGCCTGCGGGTGCAGTTGCCTCGCTTCCCTCAGTTGCACGCATACGGCTCGAGAGTCGGCCGCGAACACAGCCTCGGCGGACCTCATCGTGTCGCCGTCTCCCCAACGGCCCCGCTCCGGGTAGTGGACGGCGAACTGCAGGTCGCGCACCAGGCCGTCCTTTCGAAGGTCGGCCGCCCAGTTACTCACGTGACGCGCGGCCGTCCCGAAGTCGCGAGCGTCGGGCAATGCGACCCGGAGCCGTAGCTGTGGTTCGGGGGCGCGGTACCGGATGAACCACCAGGTTGGGTCCTCCTCCCATCTCGACCACAGCTCGGGAAGGCGTTCCGCGAGGATCTCGTTCTGCCGGCTCGGGTCTCCGTACAACTTGATGTAGAGCCACCGTGAGGCGCCCGGAAGATAGCCGTCTTCGCGTGTGGAAACGCAGGCCGCGATGCCAGATGACATCGATCGCCGTGGCGCCGACCCGCTCCTCCTGAGGGGCAGGACGATCTCGTGGGGACGTCCGCCGAACCAGCCGAAGGCCTCGCTGCCGGACGCCTCCTCCAGCACCGTCCGCCCACCCCGCTGCTGATGCGCTTGCAGCAACTGGATGTGTCCCTCGTGGTCGAGGTCGAGCCACAACCGTTGGTCACCGTCGGCGAGGGCCACATGCTTGGGGAGCTGGCGCCGAGTACGCCAACCCTCAAATGAGTCTCGCCATGGAACGTCACCCTCTGCGAATTCGGAGGTATCGAGCGTCCAGCGGGCAGGTGACAGGATCGCGCGCCGGTGACGTATCTGCGGCAGGAAGGGAAGGGAGCGAGCCGAACCCCAGTTGAACCCCGTGACCACCGCGTTCTGCGCCCGCCCCACCTCCAGCAGGAACCGCGCCAGCGGCGGCGTTGCGGTGCGGAGATCCAAGGCGTGCGGCAGCCTCAGGGAAACCCGCCGACGACGACTGAGCGACGCAAGGTAGAGCCGCTCATCATCACACCCCACAGCAAGGTCCTCCAGCCGCACATCAGTGCGTCCCGGCTGCCGGTGCTCGCCAAGGCTGAGCACGGAAGGGAGCAGTTCAGGGACGCGGGTGACGTCCGCGGCTCGCAAGCTGAGCGGAGCAAATGACAGTTGGACAGGTAGAGCTTCGTCGGCAGTCTCGCCGCGCGTCGGCTCTCGTCCCGACGGCCAGATGAGGTCGACGAAGCGGCCGACCATGGTGTCGATGCCTCGCGAGACCGTGACGACTTGCAGATCGAACGCGCCGCGCTCGATGGCGTTCTTCGAAGCGGCCAAGATCCGGAAGCAGATCTCCAGATCCGCGGGCCACCTCGCCCTGGTCTCGTCCGAGCCGGCGATCCCGGCTATTGAAGCGTCGTCGAGAACGACCTCGCGTTGCCCGTCCAGGGCCGCGGTCTGTGCGAGTTCCGTGAGCCGTTCGTCCCGCCTGGATAACGGCGAGCGCTGCTCCCCGGGCGACCCCGGGTACCCGTCGGGGAAGCCGAGACCGACACCTGGGTTCACCAGCTCCAGAACCGGCACTAGCGTCCCGACTCCGTAGCGCTCGAAGAACCGCGCGTGATACCTCTGCCAGGCCTCGGTGCCGAACGGATGCGCGGTCAGGCGTGCCAGGGCCGAGGCTGCCACCTCCGCCTCCCGCTCGATCTGGGGTGGGAGAGCCAGCTCGCAGTCGAGCCGTAGATCGACCGCCAGGGGTCGCGGCGAGCCGCTGAGTGTGGTCATCCGCTCGGCCAGGGCAGTTCGGCCCGTTCTCGCCTCCTCGACGGAAGCGGCGCGGTTGTGGCGCTCCAGCTCTCGGCTGATCTCTTTCAGCCGGCGCACCTGGTCTGCCACCTGAGGAAGGTCAGCGGCGTCCACGGCATCGAGTTGATCTACGAGGTGCCCGAGTGCGTTCATGACGGTGCTCGGGGCGTGCAGCCCACTGATCAGTACACGCTGCTGAATCAGATCGAGCAGAAGCCCGTCGACCGCTGATGGGGTCGCGTCCGAGTACTCGGCCGATACCTTCTCGGCCAGCTCGCGATAAAGGACCGGCGCTCCTGACGCGACGCTCACGACCAGCTGTACAGCCGCCGTGTTCCGCACAGAGACCTCGCTCAAGACGGCCCGCCGCTGATCGCCAGGCGCTCGCAGTTGAGGAACGACCAGCCGCTCACCGCGCTGGCGGCACAGGTTGTTGGCCATCACCGGCAACCGCTCGACGAGTTGCGCGCACGACTCAAGCCGGGCGATGACATCGGCGAGCCAGGGGCCGCTGGCTCGCGCGATGGCCCGGTGACCAGTGCCCCACCGCACCGACAATCGCGGACCGGTCGACATCGGCGCCACACCGGCGAAGAGCCCGAAGGGCGTCGCCCGTCCAGTCATCCGCACTAGGTACCGCCCTACCGACAACGTGGCCCGCCGCACTCGCCGCGCAGAAGGAGCCTTCGCACTGCGCACGGCGGTCACCTCTCGGGCGAGGTCGGGGCTGGCGTGCTCTATGGCCTCGGCCACGGCTTCGACAGCCCAGACCTCCCGGAGCCAGGCGCACCAATCGCGAACGTGAGCGGACGAACTGCCGGTGAGGTCCGGCCAGTCGGGGACGGCCACTTCGACATGCCGGACGGCCCGCACAAGGCCTGGACCGTCGCACCGGTACAGCGCTCGCCCATCCCCGGATCCCATGAACCCCTCACACTGTCCGCTCTCGTCCGCTCCGCCGTCGCCGCTGAGGCTTCAGCCGACGTTGGTGGCGCATGCACTCGGGCAGGAGCTGCCGCAGCCGTCGTCGGTGAGGTTGATGAGCGCGGCGAACTCGTCGCCGGATTCGATGATGCGGATGTCCAGGTCGAACGGGTCCGAGTCGGTCGCGGGGCCGGACAGCGGGGCCGGGCTGTTCATGCTGGGGGCCATCGTGAAGCTCCTTGGCGTCGCTTGGCGGTGAGATCCGCCCTTCGAGGCGCGGGGGAACCCGCGCAGTGCGACGTTAGGAAGGCAACCCTGGGCCGGTCGACGAGTGTGACCGGATGTGACAGGTCACCTTTGGGCAGCGACCGCACGGCGCGCCGCATCGATCAGGCGACGCGCTCGCAGCCCATAGACGGCGGCATCGGCCAGTGCCGTGAAGATCTGCGCGTACATGGCGATCTCGCGCGGGTGGGTGATGGTGAGGTAGCCGGACACCAGCTCCACGCTGACCTCCTCGGCGTCGTGGATCCAGAAGTCCTCGACAGGCCGTGTTACCCGGTCGCTTCTCATCGGGACGATTCCGAACGACACCGACGGCATCGACCCCACCCGCGCCAGATGGTCGAGCTGGCGCAGCATCACGTCCGGCCCGCCGACCCCGGTCCGCAGAACCGACTCCTCCACCAAGAACGCGAACGTGCGTCCTGGCCGGCGCAGGATCTGCTGACGCTCCATCCGTACGGCCACGGCGGCCTCGACGTCGTCCACCAGGCCGCGTCGTTGCTGAACCGCGCGCAGCACCGCTCGCGTGTAGTCCTCCGTCTGCAGCAGCCCGGGGAGCAGCCACGACGAGTAGGTCCGGAACACGCGGGTGCGCTCGAAAAGGGGAAGCACCGATTCCTGTGCTTGCTTCAGCCCACCGCGCTCCATGCGCCGCCACTCGACCCACATGCCCTCAGCGGCGTGCAGGGACGCCACCAGGTCTTCCGCTTGATCCTCCGCACCGCAGACCTGGCACCACGTCCGGATGTCGAGGGCGGACGGCGGGCGCCGGCCGTGCTCGATATGAGAGATCTTCGTCCGATCCCACCCTGCCGCGGCCGCCAGTTCCTTGGCCGTCAGGCGCGCCTCGGTGCGGATCTCCTTCAGCTGGTCAGCGAGCGCCTGTCGCGCGGCCTGCGCGGACGATGATGGCGAGTTGGGCACGACGACAACGCTCGCGGAAATCAGGACGGCTTGTAGTCCTCATGCGGGATCGCCCGTTCCCACACCGCCTCGAACGCCGACGAGCACAGGGCGACCAGCGCAGGGTCGTCCCGGTTCTCCGGCCCCAGCGACGAGCCGTCCCCGGCGAAGTGGTTGAACTGCACGAGCCGGTCGTCGAACACCCAGTAGTCGTTCACCGGTACGGCCAGATCCAAAGCCCGGCGCCGGGGCAGCCACCTCATCTGCTCGCCCGCCGCGATGTTCATCGGCGTAAGCCCGTGCTCGTAGGCGATGTAGTCCGTGACCGGCTCGGAGACAATCCGCACGCGCCGTACCGTCACACCGCGAGCGACCAGCGGCGCCACCAGGTCGATCCAGTCCTGGCCCCACTCGATAGGGTCGAACCGGTCCCCGTCCCGCCAGCGGAGATAGTCCGGGTCCTCCGGCGTGTAGATGTCGCGCTGCTCCAGGTGCACGGCCGATCGCCGGCACCCGGTCAGCAGCGACGTGAACGACTCCGGGACGGTCCCGTCCGGCCCGTCATTCCCCGTGCCGGCCTGGCCCGCGCCTTCCCCGCTCGTACGTGCCATTGATCGCCTCCAGGATGATGTCCTTCATCACCGGCGGCAGCTTGACCACCACCTCGTCAGGGCCGATCGGACTGTGCCCATCGACCTCGGCCAAGGCCTGCGGGTCGGTGACCTGCTCGCCCTGGAACCACACGTCTCCGGTGTCCTCATCGACGTACACCGCCGGGCACTCGTTCTTCGGAGTGTCCGGGGTGATACCAACGAAACTTAGCCGCATGACGTCCTCCAGCGTCGTGAGTGTGACCAAGAGTGACCGCCGCCCGCTCGACCTTCGCCCACCCCTGAACCGCCGTCAACCCGCATCCGAGTCGGCCGCTGACCAAGACGAAGTTCGACGAGGACGGCGCCGAGACGTTGAGCCCCTTCAGGCATCGTCGAAGGTCATCGGCTGCCCGTTCTGGTAGCGGCGGTACTGAAGAGCCAGTACGGGCAGCGGCAGCAGCGGCCAACGAGTGACAGCGCCGCTGGCCTTGTCGACGACAAGGCCGACAGGGGTCTCGGCCGTCGGGATAGGAGGCGGCTCAGGCATCACCACCTGGACCGGGATCGCCAGGAAGCCGTCCCCGAACTCCCGGATGTGGATGAGGGTCGGCTCCTGATCGCTGCAGGGCCACCGAACACGGGCGCGCCGCCAGGCTTCAGCTGCGTCGATCATGGGTGCTCACCGTCCGGGCCTGAGAAGAGCGCGATCAGGCCAGGCGGGATCGCCGGCGGTGGAGAAACCGTGCCGCCGTGGACGTGCACGATCGCCCGGACAGCGCGTTCGGCATCTCTCGCCGGGGCGATCTGGCGGTTCGGGCTGCGCCAGTAGGCGAAGTACGCCCTGCCCACGTCGCCGCAGACGATGATCTCCGCCATCCTTTCCGGGTCTGGATGGGTGTCAGGAGGCCAGACCCGGAGCACCGGTCGTTCTTGAACGACAAGCGAACAGGTCCAGCCACGTTTCACGAGCGGGCCTGCGAGGGTCTGCAGCAGCCCTGACGGCTGCCGATGCGAGCCGGAAGCCGACTCATTTGGCGTGCTCACCGAGGAGAACTCCTCCGTCAATCGCAGTAGGGAAGCCAGGACCGGCGGCGGAACCCACGGGGGCAGGCTCCGGGAGGGAAGCCTCGGTTCGCACCGCCGGTCCTGGGGTCTAGGGGTGGACGGGTCAGAACGAACAGCCACCGCCAGGGAGCGCGAACGCCACGGCTTTGCCGGGGCGCCCGGTCGCGCAGATGATCGTCGGGTACGCCCGGCACCGTCCGCCCGCGAGCCGGTGCACGATCGCCAGACCGTGCCCGCTCTCCTGCGGCATCTCGTCGGCGTGCGCAGGGCCATCGAGAGAGGCGTCCTGATGGAGCTTCGCGAACACTTCCGGGATGCCGACCAGATCGCTGTCGCTGTCGATGACCTCGCACCAGATCGGCCGTCCGCCTGCCACGACGAAGCGGATCTCGTACGGCCCCTCCGCGTGGGAGACGGCGTTGGCTGCCAGTTCACCGACGGCCAGCTCCGCATCCCCGACGGCCGGCTCGTCGACACCGGCGTCCCGGAGGACCTCGCGAACGATCTGCCGGGCCCGGCGCGCGGCCTTCGCGTCGGGTAGCGCGTGGGCGACGAGGTGATGGCTCGACCGCGCCTGCTCGCTGATCGGCGACTCGGCTCCAGGCCCGGCCATCAGGTCCAAGCAATATCTGCTGGGCTCCGCCACGGTCGCACCTCCTATGGGGGTCACGGGTCTCGACCTCCGACGGCCCGACCCTGCATGTGTGACAGCACAGTGACGCAGGGTTATGGTTCGGCCAATCGCAGTTGGTCCGCGACTCAGCGGAAACCGTGGTGCGACTACGGAAAGCTCTCCGGAAACCGTGGCTGGCCCACGAGAAAACACCGCAAGGCGGACAGGTTCACATCGAGCCCTGTCAGAGCCGCTTACGCTGGACGGACAGCGTCAACCGACCTCGGTGGAACATCGTTGGGAGAGCGGATGGCCCGAGGAGAGCACACCCCTTCCTGCGCCCGGCGGTGGCGCGAACGCGCCGGACACGAATCCTGGAGCACCTGGCAGCTGGTGCAGGCGATCCATGGCTGCTGTGGAGTGAGCCTGCTGAAGGCACACCGCCTGGCCCGCGGCTGGACGGCCAGAGTCGCCATCGACGAACTCGCCGGCCTCTGCGAGCGCGAGAACCTGGACCCACCGCAAGCCAACATCGACCTGCTCAACGCCTGGGAGAACGGACGTGCCCGCCCCCGTCCCGACACCCTCGACCGGCTCGCACGCCTCTACAAGGCCAACCCCGTGCGGCTCGGACTGGCCGCCGACTACTCCGACGACGACGAGCCCAACGAAGTCGTGGTCGTTCCCGCCATGCGCACCCCACCGGCCCAGCCCCGGCCACCGGACGTACCGGTTCTCCTCCCCAGCGCACTGCACGCGCCTGCAGGCGAAGCCGACCAAAGCCTGAGCCGCCGAGCGCTGTTCCACAACGCCCTCGCCGGCCCACCCGGCACTGCCAGCGGACGGCTGCTCGCCGAGGTCGAAGAGCTCCGTCGCGCGATGGACCGCACGCTCGCCTCCGGCACGGTCACCGAAGACCAGATGGACCGCCTCGACGAGATGGTTCTGCAATGCCGTCGCGACTACCTCACCACCCCGCCCCTGCCGATGCTGTGCCAGCTCATGCTCGAGTTCAGCGACGTGCAGAACCTCGCCGCACAACGGCAACCGGGGCCGATCCAGTGCCGGCTGGCCCGTGTGGCCGCCGCGCTCGCCCTGCTCAGCGCGGACGCGCTGATGAAACTCGGCGACATCCGGCAGGCACGCGCCTGGTATGGGACGGCCAAGACAGCCGCTGATGAGACCGGCGACCCGCAGCTGCGCGCGCTCGTCCGAGCCCAGGAAGCGATGCTGCCTTACTACTACGGCGACCTCGCCGAGACCGTGCACCTGGCTCGCGAGGCCCAAGCTCTGGGACGGGCCACTCCCAGCTCACCCACCGCGCTCGCGGCAGCCGCCGAAGCCCGCGCCCTCGCCCGGTTGGGAGACCAGACAGGCGCCACCGCCGCACTCGCGCAAGCCCAACGGCTCTTCGCCAAGATCAAGACCCGCAACACCGGCACGCTCGCCTTCGACTTCACCGAGCAGCGCCTCTACCTGTACATGAGCGGCGCCTACGCCCACCTCCCCCGCCTCAAGCACACCGAGGGCGTCCACGAATCGGCCCTCGCCCTCTGCCCGGTGAACAGCCCCGGCATCGACCCGACGCTCATCAGACTCGACCAGGCCACTGGCCTGGCCCGCGGCAAGCGCGAGAAGGAAGCCTGCGAACTGGCCGCTCAGACCCTGCTTGACCTTCCCGCCGATCAGCGAACGAGCATCGTGTTCGTCCGGGCCCGCGATGTCCGGGCCGCCGTCCCCATCGACCGCCCGCGCGACAAGGCACTGAAGACCCTCGACGAGGCCCTAGCGCTCGAAGCGTCTCCCGCCCCAACCGTCATGGACAGACAGCACCATGCCTAACCAGCTGACCGGCGCCACCGATCTACGCCGACGCGCGCACGCTGCCCTGACCGAGGTGTGCGACCTCGTTGGCCTCGACACCACCGGCGCGGAACTGCTCCGGCTGCGCAGCAATGCGGTCTTCAAATTGCAGGCGCCGATCATCGTCCGCATCGCCACCGCCCCCAACGCTGCCGAACGGCTCCCCGCGGTCCTCGCCGTGACACGCTGGCTCGCCGACCGAGGCTTCCCCACCGTCGAACCCGCAGACGAAATCACCACGCAGCCCGTGGCCGTCGACGGCGTCACCGCCACCTTCTGGCGCTACGTCCCGAGCTCAGCCACCGGCGTCAGCACCACCGACCTCGGCCACCTACTGCGCGACCTCCACAACAGCCCGCCTCCGCCGTTCCCCGTCCGGTCCCTGACCGACCCGCTGGCCAGCATCCGCGCCACCGTCCAGCTCCACCCCGGCGTCCTCACCCCGGCCGACCAAGCATGGCTGACCACCCGCATCGCCCACCTCACCGACGCATGGAGGGCACTGCCCTTCACCTCCCCGCCCACGCTCGTCCACGGGGACGCCTGGATCGACAACCTGCTACGCCACCAAGACGGTCACGTAGTCCTCGGAGACTGGGACAGCGTCGCCATCGGCCCGCGCGAATGGGACCTCATCCACAGCTACCACGGCCAGCGCCGCTTCGGCCTCTCCCGAACCGACGTCGACACCTTCGCCACCGCCTACGGCTACGACCTGCGGGAGTGGGCCGGCTACGAGACCCTCATGCAGATCCGCGACGTCTACGCCATTGGCATCCACATCCGCAACGCCCCCGGCGACCCCTTCTCCCGCCAAGAACTCAAACACCGCCTGAGCTCCCTGAGGACCAACGCGCCGACCGTCCCCTGGCACATGAAGCCCTAACGTTCGAGATCGAGGTTCGCGGGACACCCTCATGAGCCGGGTCGGATCTCACTTGGAACGGACCGTGCCGAAAAGCGCCACGGGCCGAGTCCATGGCCGCGTCCCCCTGGCAACGGCACTTCCTCCGCCGACCCGGCGCTGGCCTCGTGCCGGGCGGAGTGTCGGCGGCGATCCCAGTCGGGATCGGCGTCAGCGTCAACTTCACTGGCGTCGGCCGCTGACCATCACCTCCAAGCCCTCCAGTCGCTGCCGGACATGCTCGCCAGGGCCGTTCACGAGTACCGCTGACCTCGTCGAACACCGAACCTCGGAGATCACTCCCCACGAGCTGCGTGATCGCTTCCCGGGTAAAGGCTGGTGGTCGCTCCGGCTGCTGGAACACCCTAATAGAGCTCGAACGGCCTGAGGCGGGGCAGGGATGCCTTGGAACATCCCGGTGCTGAAGCCCATGCGCAGACGGGCAGCCTGACCCGCTTCGGACCGTTCGCCGCTTACGTCCTGGCGTGGATGGCAGGCCGGAGGTCCGCTTGTTGATCAGCGTCTGACGAGAGACGTTGCGGAACGTCCGCCCCCTCGCCGCCGCCTTGCGGTGCACTTGCTGGTCGTGGTTGCAGCCCGCTCGCACGGTCCATACCTCAGCGGAGTTCCGAGCTCTGAGCTCTCATTGCGCAAGACCGGAACCGTGCGCGTCGCTGAGATCGCGAACGGCTTCATCGGAGGTCAGGCCATGAGCCTTGCTATTAGGGCGCCGCGCGTTCTCGTCAGGGTCTGTGACCAGCACGGACACCCCCTGAACGAACGGAGATCGATACGTGACGGCACAACACCGAGGTGTGTACTGCGGCATCGACTGGGCCGAAGGCCACCACGACATCACGCTGGTCGGCCAAGACGGCACGCTCATCGCCAAACTGCGCATCAAGGACAGCAGTAACGGTTACGCCGAGTTGCTCGAGCTGCTGGCCGAGGCCGGGGACAGCGGTGAGGAGCCGATCCCCGTGGCGATTGAGACGGCCCGCGGGCTGTTGGTGGCCGAACTGCGGGCTACCGGCCGACCGGTATATGCGATCAATCCGCTCGCCGTGGCCCGTTACCGCGAGCGCTGGACGGTCGCACGCTCCAAAAGTGATCACGCCGATGCCTTGGTGCTGGCCAACATCCTGCGCACTGATGCCCACGCGCACCGTCCGCTTCCTGCTGACAGCGACCTTGTCCGCTCCATCGCAGTGCTGGCTCGCGCCCACCAGGACGCCACCTGGCGGCGCATGAAGCTCGCCCAGGAGCTGCGGTCGCTGCTGCGCGAGTACTACCCGGGCTTCCTTGACGCTCTCGCCGTCCACGGCTCAAACAGTCTGACCGGTGCTGACATGCGCGTGCTACTGGCCACCGCGCCGACACCAGGCAGGGGCGCGAAACTCACTCTGGCTCGTATCGCCGCGGCGCTGCGCCGCGGCGGGCGCCGGCGCAATGTCGAGCTACTCGCCGCCAAGCTGCAGCTGGCGCTGCGGTGTCCGCAGATGCGGCAGCCACCACTGGTCGAAGAGGCGATGGGCAAGAACACCCTTGCCCTGCTGAGCGTGCTCGATGCAGCCTGCTCGGGCGTCGATGAACTCGGCAAGGCGGCGACCGAGGCGTTCCGGCAGCACCCCGACCACGAGATCATTACCAGCTTCCCGGGCCTCGCGGACATCAGCGGCGCCCGCGTTCTGGCCGAGATCGGCGATGACCGGGCCCGGTTCTCAGATGCACGAGGCCTAGGGCCTGTTTCTTGGATCGCCTGACGGTGGGCGTTGGTTGGGTCACTGTGGGTTGATGGGTCGTGGTGACTTGACCGATGCGCAGTGGGAGCGGCTGGCGCCGTTGCTGCCACCGACGGGCGGGCGGGGTGGTCGGTGGGTCGACCATCGTCGGGTGATCAATGGGATCTGTCATCGGGTGCGGACCGGTGTGCCCTGGCGTGATCTGCCGCCGGAGTTCGGGGAGTGGATCACCGTCTACAAGCGGTTTCGGCGCTGGTCGGCGGATGGGACCTGGGAGCGGCTGCTTCAGGTGGTGCGCGCCCAGGCCGACGCCGCCGGTGACATCGACTGGCGGGTGTCGGTCGATTCCACGATCCAGCGGGCGCACCAGCACGCGGCCGGCGCCCCGCACCGGCCGCCGCCCGCCCCACCGGAAAAGGGGGACGGTGCCGGGACGAACCAGGACAACCCGTCATGGCGCGAGCTGGTCGCCCTGCTGGAGGAGGTGGCCCGGCAGGCGAAGCACTAGGACGTTCCCGCGGCGGGCTGTCCACCAAGATTCATCTGGCCGCCGACGGCCGCTGTCGGGTGCTGTCCTTCCTGGTCACTCCTGGTCAGTGGGGTGACAGCCCGCAGTTCGTCGCGGTCCTGGACGCCATCAACGTGACGCGGCTGGGGCCGGGTCGCCCGCGCCGCCGTCCCGATCACGTGCTGGCCGACAAGGCCTACTCCTCGCGGGCCAACCGGGCGTATCTGCGTCGACGCGGGATCGGGCACACCATCCCGGTGCCGGCCGACCAGCGGCAGCACCGCCGCGACCGCGGACGCCGCGGTGGACGCCCGCCCGACTTCGACCCCGAGCGCTACAAGCAACGCAACACCGTCGAACGCGCCATCAACCGGCTCAAGCAGTTCCGCGCCGTCGCGACCCGCTTCGACAAACGCGGCTACCTGTTCACCGGCACCATCACCGTCGCTGTCCTACTCATCTGGCTACGCACCTGATCCAAGAAACAGGCCCTAAAGGCCTACGCCGGATCCGCACCGGTGACCCGAGCGTCCGGGCGCAGCGTCTCCATCACCCGCCGCCTGGTCAAGAACAACAGGTTGGCCGCGGTCGGCTACGTCTGGGCCTTCATGGCCATGACCAACTCCGCTCCCGCACGAGCCCACTACCAACGACGCCGAGATACCGGCGACAGCCATCCCGCAGCCCTACGCCATCTGTTCAACCGGATGCTGGGGCAGTTGCACCATTGCCTCCAGACCGCCGAGGCCTACGACCAAACCAAGGCTTTTCCGGCAGCCGAAGCAACCGCAGCTTGACCCCAACACCTATCGGAGGTCTGCGCAACTGCCACAGCGGACGTAATAGCGTCTACCAGGCCACCCGCGGCTTCGCCCACGTGCCCGACCCGGCGATGGCCAGCTAATACTACTATCAGGGGATTTAGATTTGGATGCGGTGGTGACGGCTCCACCGGCGCCAAAAGCCCGGTCACATACGCCCGCGCCTGCCGCCGCGGCTCCACCCGAGGAAACCGGCCAAGCTCGACGGATACACCCTCGTCCGCCGGCAAGGCTGGACCGACACCGCCTCCCCCCTCCCCGCCCACCGCCCCTGACGTACGTCCCCACCATCCAGCGCCCGACAGGACGTCCCGTGCCCACTCGACACCACCAAGGTCGCCATGAACCAGGCCTAAGGCCGAAGCGGAAGACGAGCTTCCATGGCGTGGAACCAGGCCGGGTGGACACCGCTTCGCAGTTGGTCAGCGGGTTTCGTCGGTAGCCCGGTGTCAGCTGAACGCGACCAGGATGATGAACGCCCCGCCAGCCAAGTACCTGGGAATCCGCCCTTGCCACAGGGCCCCCAGGGATTGCCGCGGGCTACCCGTGGTCGCAGCGCGAGCGCGCCTTCCCCGTTATAACGACGGACACCGTCATTCAATGCGGCCTCGGATCACCCTGCGAGGGTCTTGGAGCTGGGTGCGGGGCGGCGAGGTGTGGATATGTGGTGGCCGGGTGGGGTGGAGGTTCTTGCGCGGCCACTTGATGGCCATGACCAGTGCGATGGGCCAGCCGATGACGGTGGCGCAGCACAGGGCGTTGACCAGCATGATGAG
Source organism: Actinomadura montaniterrae (assembly GCF_008923365.1). Classification (GTDB taxonomy): domain Bacteria; phylum Actinomycetota; class Actinomycetes; order Streptosporangiales; family Streptosporangiaceae; genus Spirillospora; species Spirillospora montaniterrae. The sequence continues at coordinate 49,368 of NZ_WBMR01000004.1, read as the reverse complement.
CAGGATCTCGTCCGCGCCGCGGATGAGGGCGATGAAGGTCGGCAGGACGGCCAGGACCACGAAGACGGTGACGATGGTCAGGGCCCAGATGTCGTCGGCCAGGAGTCCGTTGGACATGATGTTTTCTCCTGTCGTCAGAGATTGCGGCGTCTGTTTCGGTCGGTTGTCTGGGTGGTGGTCCTGCGGGTGCTTGGTGTCTCGCCGGGCCGCTTGGCGCTGATCTCGAGGGCTTGGTCGATGGTGAAAGGGAAGCCTTCGGCCGCGAGGCGCGCCTGGGCACCCTGTGTGCTCGGGGCGGGTGAAGTGACCTTGGCGATCACTTCGTCTGGCAGGTTGGTGGTGGCTTCCAGGACCGTTCGCAACTCGTCGTGGCCGGGCTGCTGGGGTTGGCGGCGGAGTTGGTCGGCGATGTGGTGGGCGCGCTGCTCCTGGCGGGCGTTCTCCCAGTCGCTGCGATGCGGGCCGTGGATGGTGGCGGCCCATTCGGTGCCGCTGCCTTCGGTGAGCATGGGCCGAACGGTTGCGGGCTCGCCGGTGCGGACGTTGGGGTCCCGAGTGAAGAAGGGGGCGGCTTGGCGCATCGCGTCCAGAGGTTCCATGCCCTCGCCGCGGGCTCGGTCGTAGTGGCTCATCGCATGCGGGTGCAGGTCACGAAGGCGGTTCTCGCACTTGCGCACGGCTGCGGCCGCCGATGAACTTTCGGCGGCGTAGGGGACGGCGGCTCCCCACGCTTCGGCGACGTGCAGGAGCCCGGCCTGCTGAAGCCATTTTCGGTCGTGGGCGCGTACCCACCGGGAGCGGGCCTCGGCGAACGCCGCCTGCTGAGCTGCGGATTCAGTGCGCTCGGCTGCTGCGTCCCGTGCCAGTTCGGCGGCCCGTAACCGGGCCGCACGCTGGGCGTAGCTCTGTTTGAGAGCGGTCGCCAGCGCCAGGATCTGGATCAGGCGTTCGCCACCGTGCGAGAAGCCTTCGGCGATCGGGTCGGGGTGCTGGGTGGTCATGGGGTTCTCCTCGGGAGAAGGTGGCTACTTGGTGCGGCGTGCCCGCCGTGGCGGTGCCGCCGTTCGCGGCTCGCGCGCAGGTGTGTGAGGTCGGAGTTCAGGCGGTGAAGGGAAGTCGTTCGCTGCCGCTGCCAGGTCGGTGGGCGGGTCTGGGGCGATCGCTGCGGCTACGGCGGCGGTGACGTCGGCAGGGTCTAGCTGGGTGCGGGACGCGACTCGGGCGACTTGCCTGGCGGCCTGGCTTGACGGCAGGCCGGCGATGACGGTCGCAGCGGCGCGAACGGCGGCCAGCTGGTTCTCGGCGAACTCCAGCGTTCCTCCGAACCGCTCCAGTCTCTCATCAATCACCAGGTCAGCCAGCGGAATTACGGACCGTAACGCCTTCTCGACGCCTTCTTGTCCCGATTTGCCGAGCAGGTCGGCAGGGTCTCGGTCTGTGGGGAGCCGGACGGTATCGACTGGTCCGGTGACCTCGTTCAGGTGGCGCCAGGCGCGGATGGCTCCCACCCGGCCGGCAGGATCGCCGTCGAGTGCGATGACGAGGCCGGAGGTGTCGAGGTCGGTGTAGCGGTTGAGTGCGTCCAGGTGGGCTGGGCCGATGGCCGTCCCGCAGCCGGCGACGGCGGCGTAGGTCTCTGGCATGACGGTGTTGACTGCGATCGCGTCCAGCGGTCCTTCGACCATGAGCGGACGAACGCCCTGCGCGAGCCGGCTGCCGGTTTCGTGGAGGCCGAAGAGCACCTCGTGCTTGTGGAAGAGCACTGTGTCCGGGGTGTTGATGTACTTCGGCCCGGCGAAGCTGTTCTGCTGCCTGCCAATGAATCCCACGACGGCGCCGTCGTCGTTGCGTAAGGGCAGCAGGACACGGTCACGGAAGATGTCGATCAGCTCGCCGTCCACTCCGAACCTGCCCAGGCCAGCGGCCACGATGGCTTCGTCACTGTGGCCCCGCTGACGGAGGTGTTGGACGAGGGCTTGGCGTGGACGGAGCGCGTGCCCGACCTGCCACCGTGCCTGAACGTCCGCGGTGAATCCGCGGCCGACCAGGTAGGAGGCGCCCCAGCTTCCGCCGAGGTTGGCGACGAAGAAGCGGTGCGCGTCGTCGATGGCAGCGAGCAATTCTTCGCGCGGTACGTCTGCGGCTGGAAGCTCTGCGTTCGGGGTCTCCAGCGATGCGGGCGAGCTCGAGGTGGCTGCTATCTCTTCCCGAATCTTCGCTCGACGGACGGGAGCGTCCGGGCCAACCGTCTGCAGGTTGCTGAGCCGGTAACGCAGCCGCGATGCCGTGCGGACTACCTGCTCTCCGACCACGCGGATAGCTCCAGCCGCGTTGGCCCTCTCGTCGGATCCCGCCCAGCTGCGCGGAGCGGAGAAGGACAGATGCTCCGTCGGCAGGCCGACCTCCGTCAGCACCAGGAAGGCGACCGAGTCGGCGAAGGCACGCCGTGCGCCCCGGCATGCGTCCTGGTCGAGGTTCGCCGCCTTCGGACGTCCCTGGACGTCGAGGACGTGGGCGAGCTGATGCGCGAGATGCGTGGCCGCCGCGAGATCCTCCATCTCGGGAGCGATGAACAGCCGCTTCGCCGGGTCGCCCAGATAGGTCCAGCCCTGGCCTCTGTCTAGATAGAGGCCGAGGTCGCCGGTCAGCCGGGCGAGCCTCGCCAACCCCTCGGACGTCGAGGCCGGTTCGGGCAGTTCGAGCGCCACGCCGTCGGTCTGTTCGATGTCGAAGACCGGCCGGGGCTTGCCTGAGCGGGAAAGGATGCGGATGCCGGTCTCACCGCGTAGAACCTGGCGTCCCTGCTTCTTCCAGTCGTCGTACGAACGGACGTCCGTTGCCGCGGGCTTTTGCGCAGGGATCAGCAGGGTGTTGGTGAATCCGTAGCGTCCATGGCGGCTCGCCTGCTCAAGCCACGCAATCCATTCGAGACGCCCGTCGAGCAGACCGGCCACGCCGTACTCGGCGATCCCCTGCAAGAAGTCGAGCTGACGCTGTCGCTTCTCCCCCGGGTCGGCCTCATGGTCTCCCGCCGGCACCGGCCCGCTCATGCCCCACCGCCCTGGGCCGAGTCGTCGCGGAGCACGGCCAGGAGCCGCCGGACGCGCGTGTTCGCGACCGGGTACCCCATGTCCCGCAGCTGGTCACCTAGGTAGTCCCTGGTGAACCGGACCCCTTGCCGCCGCGCCTGCCGCCGGATCCGCCGTGCGGCAGCCAGCAGCTCGTCCTCCCCCGTACCTGCGGACGATGCGCTCTCGAATTCATCCTCGTCAACGTCGGCCGGCAGTCGGCGCAGCGAGAGCCGCTCGGCCAGCGGCGCGTCCCAACGCCATGCCCACCGCCCGTACTCTTCCTGCAGCCGCGACACCGCCAGAAGATGCCGGTACTCCAGCTCCAGCCCGTCCCGGTAGGCGGTGACGTGCCACAGAACCATCCGCCGCCAGAGCAGCAGACTCGAGACCGGCGCCAGCAGCCACCGCGCCACCGGCACACGCTCCACCCGGCGACCGGACGCCAGCCCCACCCAGCGCCGGATCAGATGCCGGACGCCTTCCACCACAGTGATGAACAGCACCGGCATCGCCGCGTACATCACGCTGCCAGCCAGCTGACCGCGCGCCGCGGACACATTGACCAGCACGGTGCCGCCGATGTAGGCCCAGGCGACCCAGCGCAGCACCGGCCACGGCAGGTCCAGGTACTCCATCAGCAGATCCCAGGCCAGCAGGACCATGATGCCGAGGTCCATGCCCACCGGAACGATCCACGCCAGGCCCTTGAAGTGCGGTTCCGCCAGCTCCCGCACGGTGGTGAACGACCCCAGCCCACCGAGCACGGCCAGTGCCGTGATCAGCGGCGCGACCACGGCCACCACGACCCGGACTACGCGATCTCGTGTCTCGGAGTTCGTCGTTCCCGTCGCCGACCCCGCCGACTGTTCTTGCAGTCCTGGGCCTGCGGGTGCAGGAAGGCGACGGTGCTTGAAGATGGTCATCGCACCCGCCGTTCCACCATCCAGAGCAGCACCTGAGCGACGTACCGGACTTCGCTGGCCGTGCCGAGGAGTCGCCCGTGCGCCGTGACGTATGCGTACGCGCCATCAGCGCCCGCGCACATGACCGTCTCCGACCAGCCGTCGCGGCGGACTCTCAACCGCCATCGCCCGTTGCGCGGCCGGCGCACCCTCACCGAGGCGCCCAGCCTCTTGAGCTCGAAGTGCAGCCGCAGCAGGCGCTCCCGCCGCACCGCCAGCTCTCTCTGATCGACCGATACCAGCGTCTCCATCACTCCCCCGTCGGCCAGTGGTTGACGAGCCGCAGGCCCATCAACCAAAGTCAGTGATCAGAACCATGCAATACGTTAGGTCGTCGATCAACTACAGTAAGCATTCGGCGTGTCGATGGTCGCCCACGATCAACCGCCCGCGCCGCAGCCCAGTTGCGATTCGATACGCAGAGGCACTGGTCGGCTCGTGCTGCGAATTGAGCAAGCGCGTGCGCCCCGACCGCTCGCCGAGCCAGAGGGTCTGGCTTTGTTGGTCTCCAGCGGAGCAACTCTCGACGTGAGCTTTCCCTCTTGCCGAGTCACCCGGTCATGGACGTCTTCTGTCTCGGGTTGGGCGAGCGGGTTTCGTCGCCGCCGGTCTGCTGGTGGCAGCAGGATCCATCGGAGCCCACGGCATCGGAAATCCGGCCATGGCCAGGCTCACCTGGGAAGGTGTGGCCGTTGGTTCGCTCTGCCGGGGCACCGGAGTGCCGGTGGCGATTCTCGCGTCGCGGGCTTGGGCGGCTGCTTTGCGAGCGGCGTCGGCTTGGGCGTGGCGGCGCTGGAGCCGGCGGAGTTCGGCGATGGTGTCGAGCAGGGTGATGAAGTTGGCGACGAGCAGCATGGTGGACACCGTCGTCCGGTTCCTGATGGAGCCGGTGAGGGCGAGAAGCCGAGCCGTGGTGCGCAGGGCGTTGCCTGCGGGCGTCGGACGCGGGATACGGCCGTAGGGCGCGCGGGCTGCGCGATCATAGGCATCGGCAGCGCGGTGCAGGTGGCGGTTGCCGGTGGCCTGGGCGGCTACATGGAGAGCGTCGGAGGCAGCCCAGCAGGCGTCCTGAGCTGCATATGGATTTGTGGCCAGATGCCGGCGGATCGCCGCAGTCGCGTAGGAGGCGGCGCGAGCGGCGTCGTCGTAAAACGCTTGCCGCTCCTCCAGCGTCAGCTCGTCATGCTCGATGGTCGACATGCGGTACCCGGCGTCTCCTGACCAGTGTTGCCGGAGACGAGCCAGCGAGAGGTCGTCGGCGAGGCTGCTGCCGGAGAACCAGATCGGCTCTTCGCCATCATGTTCCGTGGGGAACGCGACGGCATAGCCGGTGACCTGGCCCGGGTTGAGCTGGCTGTAGCGAGGCTTCGCCCACAAGCCGTCCTCCTGAAGCCGGCTCAAGAACTCGGCAGTCGTCCGAGACTCGTCCGCGGCGCGGCGGACGGCCGTCCGCAGCAGGACGCGTTTCGTCCGCACGGACAGATGCCGTCCGTCCAGCGTCCGGACGCCGTCCGGCGGCCGGACGGAGCCGTCCGCACTCGTCCAGCGGCGGCGGAGTTTGGGCAAGGTCAGGTCGGCGGCGAGTTTGCCGCCGCCGAACCAGACCGGCTGACCGTCCGCGTTCACGTCCCTGGGCAGGGCCACCGCGTATCCGGTGACCTCGCCGTCCGTCCGCTGGCTGAAACGCCGCCGCACCAGAACGTCCTCGGCGTCGAGGCGCGCGAAGAACTCGTTCTCAGAGCGGGCGCCGGCTGCGGCCGTCTGGACTGCGCGGCGCAGCAGCGTACGAGACGGCATCTCCTGGCCGCGGCGGACGGCCTTCTCGGTCTCGCCCCGCTTCGGACCCCGGGCGGCCGTCCGGTCCGCAGGAGCCGTCGACCGCAGGCCGAAGTAGTCCTCCATCGTCCGGCAGGCGTCCCGGACTCGATACCCGTCATTCCACACCTCCGGACGGACGCCGTCCGGCCGGGCGAGCGTAGCGACGATGTGGACGTGGTCGTCCGCGTGGCGGACGGCGATCCAACGGACGGCGTCGACGTCCCCGTTCGGCGCCAGCCCCGTCCGTTGCATGATCTCTGTCGCGATCCGAGCCCACTGCGCATCGGACAAGATCGGGTCCTCCGGGGCGGCCCGGACGGCGCAATGCCAGACGGGCTTCCGGTAGTTCCGCTCACGAAGCAAAGCCATCGGCTGGGACAGCAGGCCGTCCAAACGGCGAAGGTCGCGGCGGCCATCAGGCCCCACCACCGGCTCCAGCACACCCGGGGGATCGAACCCGGCGACGATGTGAGGGTCGTGATGCTCACCGTTGGCGCCCGGGCCGTACAGGTAGCGGAGAAGCCCCTGGACCCGGGCGCCGCGCAGAACCTTTCCGATCACCCCGGTGCGCTCGTCGCCGGCGCCGACGTGGTCACGGCAGCCGCCTTCTCAGCTCTTCGGCCAGGTCATCGAGCTTGCACACCGTCCGCGCCGCCGCGTCGGCGTACCACTGGAGCGTCGACGACATCTCTCCTGAGTTCAGTGCCGCGACCGCTTGGTTGAGGTTGACGCCGATCCGCTGTGCCTGGCCGCGCGCTTGCAACACGGCCTCAAGCAGTTCCCACAGCTCGCGGTACTCCTCCCGCGGCGTTCCGTTCGCCGCAGCCGACAGCGTCAGCGCCGCCCATGCCGCAGTCGCCAACTGCTCCCGCTCAGCCGCCGCGCTCAAGGCTGCGCGCTCCTCGTCCGACAAGCGGAGTTGCAGCACCCGTCCTCGCCTCGCGGCATGCCGCCTCCGACGGTTGCGTCGCTTCACGGCCCTCGACGCAGCTCCACCATCAGGGTCTTCGATCACCAGCCTCCTCACCACGGATCGCGCTCGATCCGTCCCGCGCTCACTGCGGACCGCGCCCGGTCCGCAGCCATAACGCACGCCTTATCCATTTCTTGCCCCGCGCCGGCTGAGGCCGTCTGGGGCGTCGTGGCCGCCCCTTCAATGCCTTGTATTAAGCGCGTCGCTGCTGGAAGGGGCCGTTGGACCGATGCCGGACAGACGACCCCGTCAGCACAGATCTCCGAGGTTCCCAGAGCATTCGGACGGCCCGAGGCGGCGATGAGCACCATGCATGGAACGGCCCTGCCTACCTCGCCGGTCCAGCCGGCCGGGCAGGCGCTTGCGGGCGCCAGTTTCGACGCCCGCAAGCAGCTCACCCGGCCAGGGCCGACGACAGACGATTCCTATGTGATGAGCACCCATGCGCCGAGCAGCCCGTGGCAGCTGCCGCAGGAGCGCGGGACCTCGTTCCATCGAACGCCGTACCGCGCTCCGGACCTCCCTCGGCGGTTACATCTCGCGGCGTGGAGGCGGAGGTTTGAGGCTCGGACGATGCTCCGCAGGGGTCGGTGGGGTCGGGGTGCTGCTGAGGACATCACCGATGGGGTGTGGAAAGTCCTTAGAGGCCGACTCGATCTCCGTCGTCCTCGCCTCGGCCCGCTGGTCCGCCGGCGACTGTCCGTCGACGGCTTTCTGCTGCGCCGATGCGGCGTCCTCGGTTCCGTGGATGACGTCGAGTGTTCTGGAGGCACGCCGGAAGGACACGCCGAGGTCCATGGATTGCTCGGTCGCCCTGGCCAGCGCGTCGTGTGCCTTCAGGACGGTCGGGACGGGATCGTCGCCGCGATGATGTCCGAGTCGTCCGGCGTCGAGTTCTCTGTTGAGGAAGGCGTCCAGTTCCTCGGCGATCTGAGCGAGGCGGAAGGCCACCTGGGTCAGATTGCCCGTGATCGTGCGGACGGCCTCCGGCCGCATCAGGCCGGGCGAGTCCTGGATGTGCTGCGCGAGCGCGCGAGCGCGGTCAAACAGCTCGCCGGCGAGGAGTTCCGTGCGCTCGTCTGCGGGGGTCTCGTGATCGGTCATGTGGTGAGATCCTCCGGGTGGTTGTCGCTCGAGCCATGCAGAGTTCCTCTCATGTGACGGCAGATGACAGCGCCTGACTTCTACTAGAGCTGAGTCAAGCTGTTTGCGCTCCATACTTCCCTGCGAGCCCTGATCAGTGCGAGCTCCATCGCAGGCGTGTCGCGCCTCTTCTCGGAGAACCATGGTCGTGAACAACTCCCGGACCCTCTCAAGCGGGCGCGCGGACAGAGGTCAGGACGGCATCGGCTCGGTCTGGCGGGGGCCGGCTGCCGTCCAGCCTGCGGTGACGACCGATCTGACCGACAGGAGTGCCACCCCGGTTGCGGCAAGCACCAGAAGCCCTGTGATGAACGCAGCGTTCTGGGAGCCGATCTTCTCAATGAGGGGGCCCACAGCGACCAGGACGAAGGGGGTGAGCAGGTAGCTGCCGACGATGCTCCAGCTGTTGACCCGGACCAGCACCGCCCGAGCGAAATGATCCTGCAGAGCGGTCGTCCAGAGAACGTAGTACGCGGCCTGGCAGATGCCGGGCACGAAGATCGCCAAGCCGATGACCGTCCAGGGGACGCCACCCCACATCAGGATCATCGGGATCGCCGCGGAAGCGGGAAGCGCCGTGGCGACAAGGACCGGCTTGGACGTCCTGAGGCGCGCGCCGACCAGAGCTCCGGCCAGAGCTCCGAAGGCTTCGCAGGCGGCGACGATGCCCCATGCGCGTGCGCCTCCGTGACCGTGTTTCATGAACATCGGTCCTATGACGTCGGTGAAGCATGCCACGGCGACGATGAGGGCAGTGAACTGCAACGCCATCGTCCAGACCCATCGGTGCGCCGCGAACTGGAACCAGCCCGCTCGCAGGTCGCCGAGCATCTCGGAGCCGCGGTCTTGGCGTCCGGTCGTCAGGCGGCTCAGCAGGAGTGCGCTCACGGCGCAGAGCACGCCTCGCGCTGAGGCCGCCCATCCGGCGCCCACGGCGCTGACCACCACGCCGGACGTCGCCAGACCGATGAGGAGTCCGATTGATTCAGTCTGGTTGATCAGGGCGTTGCCGGCCGGTCGGCTCGTCTCGGTGAGCAGGTCCGCCACGATTCCCCGGATCGTCGGGAGGAACATCGCCGTCGCCACACCCGAAAGGACGGCAAGGCCGCACACCAGCGGAAGCGAGGCGATGCCCGTCAGGAAGCATGCGCCGAGCCCCAGCCAGGCCACTGTCGCCAGAAGCTCAGCCGCAACCAGTACGTAGTGGCGCCGGAGCCGGTCGCCGGCGATTCCGGTGGCGATCATGAGTATGGCCGGTGCGGCTTTGCAGGCCATCACGACGGCGAGCGCCGCAGGACCATAGCCCAGGTCCATGACTCCCCACGCGAGAGCCAATTGCCCGAAACCGACACCCGCGCTCGAGACGAGACGCGAGATGAACAAGGGAGAAACCGCAGGGTTCTTGAATAGCGCCAGCGGCGCGAATATTCCGGACACGATCAACCACCGTAGAGCACGATAAATTGATCACGCCGACACTTTTCCTATGCTCTACTGAAAGCGCACGGACCCCTTGCGTTTCATATTCACTCCGGCCGCAGCAGACCGACCTTACCCCTTGGCCAACAGGTGCCGAGTCAGGAAGGCTGCGGTCTGTTCGTATGCGCGAAGCTCGTTCTTCCGCTGACTGAACCCATGTCCCTCATCCTCGAAGACCTCGTAGGCGACCTCCACACCCCGCTCACGCAGACGGTCCACGAAGTGGTCGGACTCAGTGCGCGGGACACGAGGATCACGGCCTCCCTGGAGTATCAGCAAAGGTGCGCCAATGGCGTCGGCGTGAGTAACCGGGGACCGTTCGGTGAGGTAGTCGAGATCCTTCACCGGATCACCCAACACCGTGGCCACAAAGGTCTTCCAAGTCGGAGGACACTCCCTGGCGAGAGTGACCAGGTTCGTCGGGCCGCACAGGGAAACCCCAGCAGCCCATTCGTACGGAAGCCGGGAAAGGCAGGACAGCGCAGCGAAGCCCCCGTAGGACGCGCCCATGGCGGCCATGCGGTCAGTGTCGAGGTCGCGAGCAGACCGCAGATAGCGAACCGCGTGATCGAGGTCGTCGAGGTCGACGCCACCCCAGTCGCGGTAGATGAGTTTTTGGTGCGCAGACCCGTATCCGGTGGAACCGGCGATGTTCGGAGCGAAGACCGCGATCCCCTCGTTTAGCAGATGCTGGTAGAGCCCGGAGAAGACGTAGCGCGGGCGCTCTTGGTCCTCAGGTCCACCGTGAATGGACAGCAGGACAGGATGCGGACCCGGCCGGTGAGGCCGGTAGAGAAGCCCTTGGACCCGCCGACCGCCTGCAGCAGGGTAAGTGATCGACTCCGGCGCCGCCGGCTCGACGACGTGGAGTGCGGGTGGACGGCCATCGGTCAGATACCGAAAGCCGGAGTCCCGATCGAGTATGGCGATCTCGACTGGGCGGGTGGCGGCATCGATCAGAACGACCGCTGCTCGGCCACCCGGCGCCAGCGCAAGGGAGGTGACGACTCCCGAAGGAATTTCCGGTAGGCCGACCGCTTCGCCACCCCCCGATGCGTGCAGAGTGGAGCGGCCTGCCTCGTTGACGGACCAGATGAGCGCGTCCCCCGCAGTGTCGATGAGTTCGACATCCCAGTCATGCTGTGCGACGGGCTCCAAGGTTCCGCCAAGGCGGTAGCGGGCCGCCGCGGCGAACTCACTCCAGAGGTTCGTGAGCAGGTAGAACCCGGCTGAGTCCGCCATCCACGGACCTGGCTCGAACACGCCTCCGCCGAACTCGGCAGTGACACAGACTGGTTCTTCCCCGGCTTCGAGGTCCACCAGGTAGAGCGCGACGTCGGTGTTCGAACGGAAGCCGGCCGCCAGCAGCCACTTCCCGTCCGGCGACACGCTCGCCGGTTCGAAGGCGACCTCGGCCGGCGGGACGATGCGGCGCTCGGTGTCGTCGGCGAGGTCCCGGACGATCAGATCCTGGACGGCCTCATCACGATCATTGGCGGCGTACGCAAGGTAGCGTCCCGCGGCATCGAAAGGCACCGTCGCGAGTATCCGCTGGCAGTCCGGCCCAGAACTGAGCTCGCCAAGGTTTGTTCCGTCGACATCGACCCGGTAGAGCCGGAACTGCTCATCGCCCTGGCGATCCGCGGAGAACACCACAGACTTACCGTCCGGCATCCACGCGACCTGCTGCACCGCTTGGTCGGCCAGCTCGGTCAACTGCCGGGCCTCACCGGTGGCGATCGAGAGCACCCAGAGGTCGAAGCTGCCTCCAGCGTTACCGGAGTACGCCACCATGCTTCCGTCCGGCGACAGCGCGAGGCTCGGGCGGATCCTTTGGTTCGGAACAAAGTCCTGGTATTCGGGCATCGGGTCGCCTCTCAGCTCGCAGCTACGGGGGTTCAACCGAGCCAGCCGCGTCGGACGGCCGCGACGCCGGCGGCGAAGCGGCTCTCGAAACCGAGCTTCTCCCTGATGGCGGCGGAATGCCGGCGCACCGTCGACAGGCTCACGTCAGCGCGGCGAGCGATGCCCTCGTCCGACAGGCCCTCCGCCATCATGCTCAGGATCTTCTGCTGGAGAGGCGACAGCGGACTTTCGGGCCGTGCGGAGCCGAATGGGATCGCGCGCTCCCACAGGAACTCGAAGTACTCCCGCAACGCCTCGACGATGACCGACGAGCGGACGAGCAACGCGCCCGACAACCCCGTCGGCGTCAGCGGAAGAAGCGCGATGGCCTCATCGACGATTTGCATCTTCATGCCGATCCGAGGCAGCAGCCGCGCTTCCTCACCGGCCTCGACGGCGGCCTCGATGGTCTTGACGCCGACCGGATGCTCGGCGCACCGCGTCTCGTAGATCGCCCGGCACCTCACCTCACCCTCGAACGAAGGCAGCGGCGAGACGGTGATGAACTCGTCGACCGACGCCTCCAGGACGTAGTTGTCGAGGGTCATCCAGTCACGCCGAGCCGTGCTGATCAGCGACCGGGACATGTCGCTGATCTCGTTTCGGTCGGTGAGGATCTGCACCAGCTGACCCGCGTCCCCACTCATCGCCGCCGAGCTGGACGGGTGCATGTCGAGCATCCGCCTGTGGCCGTCCAACAGCCGCTCATGCTCTGCGGTCAACTGGCGCGCCAGATCGGCCAGCGCGCTCTGGAGAGCCAGGTTCGGCGGGGTGGGCATCACCTGCGGCGGCAGTGCCGGCCCACCACCACGGACGTGGGCCAAGCCCGAATCGGTGAGTGCTTTGATCCGTTCAGGCCCACCGAGCAGCTCATCGGCCTCTTCCAGCAGACACCCGGACCGCGCGAGCAGCGCGGTGTACGGGACGAGCAGCTCGTCCGCGACGATCCCTTCCAGAAGCTGCTTCACGTTCTGCTCGACGGGGATCCCCACCCGCATCACCTCCGAGCACGGAGAGTAGCGAAGTAACTTTGATGCGTCACGAGATTGGGCGATGAAGGTTTCGTCCCAATGAGCAGAAGTCACCACCGCGAGCCGCGGCGGACCCACCACCTCGCAGCCACCGCCACCACGGTGAATCACTGCCGGCCCACCCCACGGGCGCGGGCCGGCAGTGACCACTTCTCGCCATGACGGGTTTCGCTCAGGGCGCTGGCCTGGGCTTTCGAGCTTTGATCAGGGCTCCGACAAGCACCGAGCAGGAGCGATCATGAGCAGCACACCCATCTCCACCATCCGCCGGCTGGTCACCACCCGCACGCGCGCTCGCGCCGAGCAGCCTCGGTCCCTGGTCCGGGCCTTCAGTCATCCAGAAGGCTCCGGCGTCATCGGCCCCGGAACCCAACACCTCTTGCGCGCCATGCTGGTCGACGCTCTCGTGGACGGCCTCGAACAGATCGACGTCGTCATCGCACAGCCTGATCTCGAGCAACTGCTCGGCGACACCTCCTCGGTGCCGCCCGAACTCCTCGCCTCGACCCTCCACATGTTCGAAACCCTGGAGGACACGATCGAGCACCTTGAGAACACGCACCGCCGGGCTGGCGCTGACGAGGTCAGCGAGAGGCCGCCGATCCTGTGGTTGGCAAGCCCGGGCCCCGACGCCGACGTCGTCCACCAGACTCTGAAGAATCTGGCGACGAACAACCTGATCGCGCTCGTCCATGGCCCGTGGCCCTACGGCCCCACCCACCTCATCGACATGGACGGCCCCAGACAACTGCCCACGCAAAACATCAGGATGCTGTCGCGCAACCAGGCAGCCGCCAGACTTCACATTCCCGACACACGCTGGTCCTGACGGGCCACCCGTCCTCGTACTCGAAGGTGGTGACCAGAACCATCCCCGCGTGCGGGGGGAGCGGTTGAGGACGAGGGCGACGTTGGGTTTGCCGAAGGGACTATCCCCGCACGCGGTGTGGTCCCGTGATGCCGGACGCGCAGGTGGCCGTTGAGGAGTGCTCCCCGCGCACGCGGGGGTGACCCCCCAACCCGCAGGTGATGGACGACATGCTGGCGTGCTCCCCGCGCACGCCGGTGTGGTCCCTCCAATTGCGGATTCGGAGACGGCCTCACCGGGTGCTCCCCGCGCACGCGGGGATGGTCCGGCAACGGCGTCACCAACACCGGGCCGCACGATGTGCTCCCCACGTACGCGGGGATGCTTGCTAGCGACCCGTGGTCGCGTCGGAATGTCTGACACCAGCTACCAGGCGGCCGCCGACGAGGAGTTCCGGGCCGGGCTGCCATGGCCGAGTGCGTCTGGAGTGTCAGTTGCCGGTTGGGATTTGCATGGCGGTGAGGGTGTCGGTGACTAGGTGCAGGCCCGGGCGAGAGGTGGAGCTTTCGGCTGCGATCCGGCGTGCGAGGGGAGGGTCGATCATGGCTTGCATGCGATTCATCATGGCCTCCATGCGCGCGAGCATCGCCTCCTGCGGGTCTGGTTGCTTGGCCTCGTAGCCCAGCAGCACATTCATCGCGGTTGCGGCGGCCTCGCTTTCCTCGGCCAGCGCCCACACGTAGTGGGTGGTCGAGGTCAGATCGTTGTGGCCCAGCCGAGCCTGGACGTCGGGCAGCGGGACACCATGCGCCAGTAGGAGGGACGCATGGGAGTGGCGCAGCTGGTACGGGGTTATGTCGACGCCGACGGCCCTGCGGGCCGGGATCCACATGGCGCTCCACTCACTGGCCGCCAGGTAGTCGTTGCCGTCCCGGCGGACCCGTCGGCGAGCAACCTTGCCTTTGCGGGCCATGGCCTGCACCCGATAAGCCGACCGATAGTCGCGGTATGCCTGCACGCACGGCCCGCACCGGCACCCGTGCTTTCGGTAGGTACTGACTTTGGTGTGTGTGACCCGTACACCGGTGACGGGTGAGATGAAGCTGGTCTTCGCGGCAGCCTGCATCTCCTCTTCGGTGCAGCGTGGGAGGTTGACCCAGGCCGTCTCCGGCTTGAACAGCCGCACAGGGAAGATCAGGTCACCGGTTTTCAGTCCGTGTTCTTGGGCGTGGCCGCGGATCTTCTCCACCAGTGGCCTGCCGATTTTGAATCGGCGGTGCTCCCCGTTCTTGGTGTAGGGGCGGGTCACGAACCGGCCGGCGGCCGGGTGGAACTGCTTGGCCACCTCCACGGTCGACCGGCACACCTTCAGCATCCCGGTGTCGTAGTCCAGGTCTCCTTCCTGGAAGGAGATCGCTTCACAGAAGCGGACTCCGGTGGAGATGATGTACTCGGCGAACAGCCGCTGTGTCGGCAGCGGTAGCTTGTCGCACAGCTCCCAGAACACCGTCTCGTTGATGACTTTGATGTTCTTGTGGGCGGCCTGTTTTCCGACGTTCAGCCCCCGGACGGGGTTGTCGCTGCGGTAGCCCAGCCGGATTGCCAGGCCGAGCATCGCTGAGAGGACCGTCCGGCAGGCCCGCCGCGTATTCACCGTCCGCTCCGCCTCTGCCAGCCAGGTGAAGTACTGGATGGCGCGGGCGGAGTCGAATGTCGCCACCCGATCGGCCTTCAGGTATGGGCGGACGTGGTTGATCCAGGTCCCGAAGTAGGTCTGCATCGTGTTCGGCTCGACCCGGTGATGCCGCTGGAAGATCGGCCAGAACTCCTCGAACGTCATCGCGCGCCTCTGCGCCAGCGTCATCTCCCCCAGGACGCCGCTCGCAGGCTTGTCCTGTTCCCGGCGGGCAGCGGTCAGTGCCTCCAGTTCGTCGTCGTAGGTGCCGGCCGACCGGGGTGTCCCGGTCGCGTCGTAGTACATCCCCGTGTACCGGGTCGCCCCGGTGCGCTTGCTGACCTTCCTGGCTACGTACGGCTGTCGCATCGACTCCTCCTCTCAACCGGAGAACGAGTTAGCGAACCGGCTAGCGGACTGCCCGACACGGCCCCGCACCAGCCATCACCACGCTTGATTAAAAGGTACTCTCACCTGCGATTTTACCTTAAAATCTACGCCTCCGCAGACTCTGGGAGGGCTCCGGCAACGTCGCGGCGCTGGACGTGTTGCGGGCGATGGCCAAGGAGCCGCAGACCGTCGAAGCGTTCTTCGGCGAGGTCGGCCGGGCCGCCGGGGCGGACCCGCGCCTGGACGCCGCCGTCGCCGAGGTCGAGGCGTCCCTGCGGGACCTCGAGACGGTCCAGGTCCGCGCGCGCCGCATCGTCGAGCGGATGGCCCTCGTCCTGCAGGGTTCGCTGCTGGTCAGGCACGGGCACCCGGCCATCGCCGACGCCTTCTGCGCCACCCGCCTCGCCGGCGACTGGGGATCCGCCTTCGGCACCCTCCCGCCCGGCCTGGACCTCGCCCCGATCATCGACCGCGCCACCCCCAAGATCGGCTGAGCCGGCACTCGAAATCAACGCCTGACGCCCCGTGGCCCGCCGCCTCACCCGCGATCTTGGTGGTCGCTGCCAGTCCGCGACGGCGGTCGGGTTCGTTGGTGCAGATGCGGTCGCGCAGGTGGCGCGGCATTGACCGTTCTCCAACCAGGCCCTTACCTGCAACGCCCCTGGGGTGCTGAATCGGCTCCTAGGCTGGGATTCGTGCCTGAAGTCGACCACCGCCCCCAGGGGATGCCCGTCTGGGTGGAGTTGGACACCGCCAATGTGGAGCAGTCCAAGGAATTCTACGGCCAGTTGTTCGGCTGGTTTTCCTACACCATGACCCTGGACACGCTCGGCGAATACGCGATTTTCACCCGCGAAGTCCCGCTCGGGCCTGGAATCGCCGGTCTGCAGCCGCTGTCAGAGCGGACTTCGCCATCGTCGTGGATCTGCTACTTCCGCACCACCGACCTGGCCGCCGGCATCGCCGCCATCAACGCCTCCGGCGGCCGGGAACTGGTGGGAATGCGGCAGGTCGGCCTGCTCGGGCAGCACGGGCTGTTCGCCGACCCCGAAGGCGCCCGCTTCGGGCTCTGGGAGCCCTTCGAGCACCAGCACTCCGCGCTCATCGATGAACCATCGACCATGTGCTGGATGGAACTGGCCTGCCGCGACCCGCACCACGCCCGCCGCTTCTACGAGCGGGTGTTCAGCTGGCGCATGGTGGACACCGACGAAGGTTTCACCCACGCCAAGATCGGCACACGATCAGTCGCCGGCATGGTCCAGATCGACGAGCAATGGCCGGCGCGCTGGCCAGGCCAGTGGCTGCCCTACTTCGAGGTCGCCGACTGCGACAGTTCCACGGCCCTCGCCGCCGAACTCGGCGCACGCGTCCACATCCCGCCCGCCGACATCCCGCCCGGCCGGTTCGCTCTCATCACCGACCCCACCGGTGCCCGCCTGGCCCTGATCGCTCCGGACCATCGCTACCGCCGCCTCTGGCAGCACGACCACACCACATCACCGCCCGCCGTGTGACCTCCCACCGGACGACCCCCACGGCGAGGACATCAAGACGGCCTGAGAGCTGAGCGAAAAGGCGAACTCCTCTCGATCATGTTCAGAGCGAGTTACGTGGAGCAGGAAGGCCAGTGCTCAGACGCCCTCACCCACGCCGCTGGTTCATCAGAGCCGCGCCCGGATCCGGCCGCAACGGATCGTCTTACGACACTGCGAGCCTGGCGGCGGAGCGGCGTGCCGCCTGCCCTCCTCCAGCCGTGCGACATCCCCAACCCCACCCGCCACCACGACGCGGCTGAGAACGCCCCCATCAAAGGGCGTGGTGTCGGACGGCTGGCTGGAGACGGTCGGTCGACGCCGACGGCATCATCGTGCGGGCCTGCCACGAGCTGTGTGATCGTGCCGCTGATTAAGATCAGGTCATGCCTCTGACGGTGCAGGACGTCGACCGCTTCGAGATGGCGCGGCCCCGTCTGGAGGCCATCGCCTACCGCCTCCTCGGCTCCGCCTACGAGGCGCAGGACGTCGTCCAGGAGACGTTCCTGCGCTGGCAGGCCGCCGACGTCGACCGGGTCGAGGTTCCTGAGGCCTGGTTGACGAAGGTGCTCACCAACCTGTGCCTCAACCAGCTCGCCTCCGCCCGCGCGCGCCGCGAGACCTATGTCGGCCGGTGGCTCCCCGAGCCGCTGCTCGCGGGGGACCCGATGCTCGGCCCGGCCGACACCGTCGAGCAGCGCGAATCGGTGTCGTACGCGGTCCTCACCCTCATGGAGCGCCTGTCCCCGAGCGAACGGGCCGTCTACGTGCTGCGGGAGGCGTTCGACTACCCGCACCGGGAGATCGCCGAGATCCTCGACATCACCGAGGCCGCCAGCCAGCAGATCTTCCACCGCGCCAAGAAGCATCTCGCGCACGGCAAGGCCCGCCGGGAGATCGACGAGGCCGCCGCCTTCCGGGTCGTCGAGGAGTTCCTCGCCGCCGCCACGAGTGGCCAGACCGGTGAGCTCGTACGCCTGCTCACCAAGGACGCCATCTCGGTCGGCGATGGCGGAGGGAAGGTCCCGGCCCGCACCAGGGCGTTCGAGGGGGCCGCCGCGGTCGCGCAGTTCATGCGGGGGCTGTTCAAGCCCACCGGGGCCAAGCGCGCCATCGTCGGCGGCTCGTCCGAGATCTACGCCTGGGCCGCCAACGGCGAACCCGCCGTGGTGGCCGTCGTGGAGGGCCGGGTCGTCGCCATCATGTGCCTGGAGGTCACGGCCGGGGGCATCACCGCCTGCAGGACCCAGGCGAACCCTGACAAGCTCGAACGCGCCACCGAGCAGTGGACGGCGGCCGACCATGGCCGGCCCCTGCTGATGGTGTGACGTGGTTCACACCTGACTCCTGTCAGCAATCGGCGGGCCATCCGGTTCAAGTGGCGAACCAGAACCGGAGACCGAAGGAGCCGATGATGAGAGTGCTGGTGGCAGGGGCGACCGGAGCGATGGGCAAGGAGCTGCTGCCGCGTCTGGTCGACGCGGGGCACGAGGTGTTCGCCATGGTCCGCAGCGAAACCGGCAAGGCCGCGGTCACACGGATGGGCGCGGTACCGGTCATCGCCGACGCGCTGGACCGCGCCCAGGTCACGAAGGCCGTCCGGGAGGCGGACCCGGAGGTGATCGTCAACCAGCTGACCGCCATCGGGCATATCGACACCCGCCACTTCGAACGCAGCTTCGCCGCCACCGACCGGCTGCGGATCGAGGGCACCGACAACCTGCTCGCCGCCGCGCGCGGCACCGGAGTCCGACGGTTCATCGCCCAGAGCAACGGCGCGTTCACCTACGCCCGGACCGGCGGCCCGGTCAAGACCGAAGAGGACCCCCTGGACCGCTCCCCGGTCGCCCAGATGGCGTCGATGATCGCTGCGGTCGAGTACATGGAGAAGGCCGTGCTGGGCGCCGACGGGATCGAGGGGATCGTGCTGCGCTACGGCGCGTTCTACGGACCCGGCACGTCCATGGCGCCGGGCTCGGAGCAGCTGGAGATGATCCGCAAGCGCAGGTTCCCGGTGGTCGGGGACGGCGGCGGGGTGTGGTCGTTCGTCCACATCGCCGACGCCGCCGAGGCCACGGTGGCGGCGGTGGAGAACGGCGGCCGCGGTGTCTACAACATCGTCGACGACGACCCGGCCCCGGTCGCCCAGTGGCTGCCGGAACTGGCGGCGATGCTCGGCGCCAAGAAGCCGATGCGCGTGCCCCGGTTCATCGGACGGCTGGCCGCCGGACCCGCCGGCGTCGTCCTCATGACCGAACTGCGCGGCGCGTCCAACGCCAAGGCCAAGCGCGAACTGGGCTGGACTCCGTCCCACCCCAGCTGGCGCCAAGGACTCCGGGTGGGGACGTGACCTGCCGAGCGCCATCGCCGGCAGGGCCCATTCGGCGCGCACCCGGCGGCCGCGCGTCGCGCACGACGTGTTCGACTGGCCGGACCGTTCCCTCGCGAGCACCCTGAGGCCACGACACGTGACAAGTGCAAGACGGAACGAAAGCAAGATCGTGGCCAAGCGCTTGCGGGAGACGCTGGCCGAATGGGACCCAGCCTCACCGGGCCCCTGCCGCCAGAAGTGCTCGATCTCCAGCGAAGAGACGATCTGCGCCGGGGCCGCGGCGACGGCCCCGGCACCCCCCTGGTGGAACTCACCGAGCAAGCCGTCACCCTCTCCCTGGGCGCGGAGACGCCAGCCGACAGTTCCCGGCTCAGGCCGGCTGATCGGCGCGACGATGGGCGTCTCCGGCCAGGATCCGATTCAGCCTTACGCCTCCCCTCTAAGATGGGCGCCACCGCATCCTGCATGGGCAGAGGGTGGGAACATCATGAGCCACGAGCCAGACCCAGCCATCCTCTACCCGGACGTGGCCGCTCACGGCAGTCTCGCCGCGGCGCTCCAAAGCGCGGCCGCCGACCAGGGCATGTCCCTTCCCCTGGCCGTCACCCCGTCCGACCCGTTGCGGCACGCCACGATCACCAGCGTCGTCCCGTATCGCCACTCGTCCTATGTCGCAGCGTGGCATCACGAACAACGTTGGGGCATCTGGGGGTCGTCCAACGGCAGGCTGATGATCTGCGGTAATACCAACGACCTCCGTGAACTCCCTCGAGTGATCCACGGCTGGGCCGAGGGAGCCGGCCTCGACGAGATCGGTCAGGCCGCGCCCTTCGACCTCCTGGTAGGACGTTTTGAGGTCCCCGACAACAACCCCGCCGACGTCATCGCGTCCGAGTGGCAGTGGCATCTGAAGGATGCCGTCGATGCCGGCTGGCCGCAGTACCAGGCGCTCGTTGAGACCGCCTTCGCCGAACCGAAGCTCCGCAGGCTCTTCCCCTTCACCAGCCACTGGGCACTGGGCTTCTCCACCACTCCCGATGATCTGTTCTCCCCACCGTTCGTCTCGATCGACTCACCATGGGGAACCGGCGACTACACCATCAGGGAGTGGTGGAACGGCCCCGCCCTCCATCACGTCGCCACACCGGCCGAAGCGATCGCCATCGCTGTCAACCGAATCCCCGCCGACCTGCTGTAGGCGTCCCCGCAAGGCCCCGCACAAGATTCCTGACCTCGGCACCGGGCGAGCCGGGCAGGAACACGATCGGGCATGGCCGAACCGCGTCTACCTGCGCCGCTCCACCGACAAGCAGACCGACGCCCGCCAGCGGCACGCCTTGGCCGCGCTGATCGCCTCCGGCGCCCCCGTCTACAACGACCCCGCCACCTTCGTAAACGGCGAGGACTCGCGGGGCTTGGCGAGCGTCCAGGGCAACGTAGTGGTGAAGCGCGGGTGCCGGGACGCGAGCGGCGTCACCGATACTTGCGGAACGTCGCTGATCGGTGTCTCAGGAGGCCGGGAACGCCTGGACGTCCAGGGTGATGTCGATCTTGTCCGCGATGATGAGCTTGGTGCCGTCGGCGAGAAGGCCGAAGGTGACGCCGAAGTCGCGGCGGCTGATGGTCGTCTGAGCCGAGAAACCGATCCGCGGCTCGCCCTGGAGCCCGGTCGGGTCGGAGCCGAGGAACTCGACCTCCAGATCCACCGTCCGGGTGACGTCGCGGATCGTCAGCTCACCCGACAGCACCCAGGAGCCGGCCGTCCGGTGCAGCGTCCGGCTGACGAACGTCATCTGCGGATGTGTCTGGACGTCGAAGAAGTCGGCCGACCGCAGGTGGTCGTCGCGCATCTGGTTGCCGGTGTTGACCGAGGCGGTCCCGATCACGGCGGTGACGGTCGAGCCCGCGGGGTCGGGGGCGGTGACGATCTGCCCGCTGACCTCGGCGAACGTTCCGCGTACCCGGCTCATCAGGTGGCGCGCCGAAAAGCTCACCGTGGTGTGGGCGGGGTCGATGGTCCAGGTGCCGCAGGTCCAGCCGTCGGGCGCCTGCGGGCTGACGATGGTGGCGTCGGTGGTGGTGTCGGTGGTCATGGGATTCTCCCGTTCGTTCGCTGGTGTGGGATGACAGGTGTGGGAGGTTCGTCGTCGTACGGTCAGGCCCGGGACGCCGGTGCGGCGAGTTCGGCCAGGTGATGGAGCGAGTTGATGAGGTGCTCAGGACCGAACGGCGGGAACCCGATGCGGTCTCGGATGTGCTGCGGCACCGCCGACCAGTCGTAGGTGAGCGTGACCTCGGCCTCGGATGGACCGGCCGGCGCCAGGTCGTAGCGCCAGATCCAGCCGCCGAACTCCAGCCGGCCGTCGCCCTGGTCCGTCCCTGTCAGCCAGCCGATGGCGTGCGGCGGGTCGAGCACCGCGACCTTGTTGACGACCTGGTAGTCACCGTCGGGATGGCCGGCGTGGTACATGTCCATCCGGAAGATCTGCCCGACCTCGGTCAGCGGCGCCCGGTCGGCGGATGCCTGAACCCAGCCGGTGCCGTCGATCGCGGCGTGGGTCGCCGGGTCCGCCAGCACCGCGAACACTCTCGCGGCGGGGACGGCGAAGGTGAGGGTGGCGCTCACGCTCTCCTGGTCCACGGTGGGCACGCTCCTTGTCATCTCAGGTCTCGTTCGAGCGATCAGGCGGCGCGGCGGCGGGCGATGGCCGGGATCACCATCGCGGCGGCGGCCAGGTGCGTGAGCATCAGCACATCGGGCACCAGTGACAGCGCGGTGAGCACGAGCGTGGTGCGGACGAACACCGTGCGCGGACGGCGGGCCCGGGGGGCCAGGACCAGGGCGAGCACCAGGCCGACCACGGAGAAGATGACGGTCAGCGTGGCGAACCCGGCCACCGGGATCGGCGCGCCGCCAACGGCCAGGCCGATCCCGGCGGCCTTGCCCGCCGCGGCGATGGCCGCGGTCACCACGGCGGCGACGGCAGCGGGGTGGTGGTGACGGACGTCGTGAGCCTTCAGGGCGTTGCGACCGGCTCCTTGCCGGCCTCTCACCCTGGCTACTAACGGACTCGACGCCATCCGACTGCGGCTGGAGAACTAAGGAGGACTCTCACTGGAACGGTTGCGCCTGTCGACAGCCTCCGCACTGGTGACGAAGCTGCGACTGGGAGCGCCGGTGATGGCCGAAAAGCGTCGAGCCTACGCTTCGCGTCGCTGCGGCCCGACGCCCTCCGGTATGCCCGTGTGCAGGTGCGGAACGTACACGAGTTTCTGCGTGCGGCCGTCGAGCACGGTCGACTCGACGAGTTCGAGGTCGAAATCCGGGCCGTCGTGGAACAGGGACGCGTAGCCGGCCTTTCCGGTGATCGCCGGAAAGACCATCACCTCGAGAAAGTCCACGAGCCCCGCCGCAAGCAGGGCGCGATTGAGCGAGATGCTGCCGTGGGATCGCATTGGCACGTCGATCTCGCGCTTGAGCCGCTCCATCGCGGTCACGGCGTCCTCCGAGATGACGGTCGAGTTCGACCATCCGAGCGGCTCGCTCAGCGTGCTCGAGAACACGATCTTCGGTAGTGCCGTGAGGCTGTCGTAGTAGGGCTCGTCGTACTCAACGACGAACTTGCGGAACTCGCGGAATGTCGTTGCCCCGTAGACCAGCACCTGGTCTTGCGCGTACTTCCGCACCAGGTGGTCCCGCAGCTCGGGGCCCTCCTTGCCCCAGTACCCGGGCCAGCCGCGCGCCGAGCCGTTGCCGTCGAGGCTGCTGAAGAAGTCGACCGTCAGGGTGGCCATTAGATGCTCTCCCTTTCGCCGGTCCTGGTGGTGGTCATGTCGCTCCTCCTCATCCGGGTGGTCTGGTCGACCGCCGCTCAGTTAAGCCACGAAGGCGGCGGCCCATATCCGACAGGTCGCGCAGCTCCGTTACGCCTCACGTGTGCATAGTGGACGCGCCGGGCGCGCTATGGCAACCATGCGTGCCGAAATGGCAACAGGGCGCCGCAACTGGCCGGCCTTCTCCGAATGGCACAGAGAGGGTTGATCCTTTCCGTCCGGAAGACCATGCTGTTCTAGCAACATCGTGAGACGGAAGGGCAAGGGCTCGAGCATGGGGGACGATCTGTCCGCGGTCGGTCCCCGGTTGCGGGCGATCCGGGAGTCGCGGCGCATGACCATCAGGTCGGTGTCGGATGCCACGGGCATCTCGGTCAGCACGCTCTCCCGGCTCGAGTCGGGGAACAGGCGCCCCCAGCTCGAGCTGCTGATGCCGCTGGCGCGGCTCTACCGGCTGCCACTCGACGACCTCGTCGGCGCACCCGCCCTCGGAGACCCCCGGATCCACCCGCGCCGGCGGGTCCGGGACGGCGTCATCACGATGCCGCTGTCCAGCGGCTCCGGGGCATGGGAGGCCTTCAAGCAGGTGCATCCGCCGGCGCCGGACAAGCCGATCAAGCAATGGGTCCACCCGGGATGGGACTGGATCTACGTGATCGCCGGACGGATGTGGCTCCTCATCGGCGACGACGAACTGATCGTCGCCGCCGGCGACGCCGTCGAGTTCGACACGCGCGTGCCGCACGGCTTCGGCAACCCGGGCCCCGACGTCCTCGAAGTGCTGTGCCTGTTCAACCCCGACGGAGCGAAACTGCACAGCCGCGCAGTCGAGATGGAAGAGGCACCGGACGACGCCGGCTGACGCCGCTGTCGGCGAGGTCGAGGCGTCCCTGCGGGACCTCGCGACGGTCCAGGTCCGCGCCCGCCGCATCGTCGAGCGGATGGCGCTCGTCCTGCGGGGTTCGCTGCTGGTCGGGCACGGGCACCCGGCTTCGGACTTTGGATGAAAGCCCTGGTGAAGCCGTTAATGGGCCCGCCGGACCGGGGTATTGGGTGAGCATGGGGGACGCGGCGGACGAAGAGGCCGGGCTCGGGGCGGACGCGCCGTCCGGCGAGCCCCAGGCACCGCGCGGTCACGAGGCGGGCGCCGACGACATCCCCGTGGACGCTCCGGCCGCCGAGCGCGACGCCGCACGGGCCGCGCAGGTCGGCGGGCTGGCGCGGGCGGCGCTGGCTATGGACGAGCTCGCGATGACCGACGCGGTGCGCTCCGCCCTGCGGCAGGACGGCGTCGCGGCGGCATGGGACCAGGTCCTGGTGCCGGTGCTGATCGGGATCGGGCGCAAGCACGCGGCCACCGGCAGCTATGTGGAGGTGGAGCACCTGCTGTCGGCGGTGGTGTCGCGCTGCCTGGTCACGGTGTCGCCGCCCGAGGCCGCGGGCGCGGGCCGGCAGGGCCGCGGTCCCGTGCTGCTGGCGTGCGCCCCGGACGAGCAGCACAGCCTGCCGATCCTCGCGCTGGCCGCCGCGCTGGCGGAGGCCGGCACCCCGAGGCTCATGCTGGGGGCGCGCGTGCCGGTGCCGGCGCTGGCCGCCGCCATCCGCCGGGCCGGGGCGCACACGGTGTTCGTCTGGTCGCAGACCGCCGAGACCGGGGACGCGTCCTGGCTTGCCGGCCTGCCCGCCCCGCGCCCTCCGCTGCGGGTGGTGGTCGGCGGTCCCGGATGGGACCCGGAGCGGCTCCCGCCCGGGACGTCCTTCGCCGCGTCCCTGTCCGAAGCGCTCGACGCCCTGCAAACCCCCTGATCCCGAACGCGAACCGCGTGGGGAACCGGTCGGTACCTGCGCGCACGCTCGTCCCCATAAGGGACTTCCCCGGACAAGGCCTGGATGCGGGCGACCGCCGCAGAGGTGAACCAGCCCACCACCGCGTTCGTCTGGCGCGAGGGGGATGCCGGGGGCATCCGCTGGTTCACGCCGGTCCGCGAGCTGCCGCTGTGCGGCCACGCCACTGGCTGGACTTCCCGGCGGTGCCCGTGGCCTCGCGCCAGGCCCCGGCGGAGGTGCTCGAAGCGATCGGACTCACCTCCGCCGCCGGATTCGCCACGAACGACGACGATCACGTCATCACGCTCGGCACCGCCGCGCAGCAGGTGGAGGCGCTCCGGCCGGACATCCCGCGGATCCTCCGCCTGGAAGCCGTACAGGCGTCGGCACGCGGAGGGCGGCTTTCGCTTCGGGTCGGAGGCGGGCGCGTCCACGTCGGCGGCCATGCCGTCACCACCGGCCAGGGCACCCTGACCCTCCATGGTGGCCCGCGGACCACGTCGTGACCGGGGCGGCGGCTCGGCCTGCCGTCCGCAGCTGCTATGACGAACCGTCGAGGCAGTCCTTCAGAGCCCCGGTGATGCGATCGATGTCGGTTCCGCTGGTACGCCAGTTGCTGAAGGCGGCTCGGAGCGCGGGTACCCCGGCGTAGGTGGTCGGGGTCAGGAAGGCCTCCTCCGCCATTTCGGCGGCGAGGCCGGCGAGCCGCTCGGCGGTGGGCTCCTCGGCCAGGGTGAAGCAGACGACGTTCAGGCGAACCGGTGCCAGCAGGCGCAGCCCGGGGATCGTCTTGATCGCCTCGCCGAGAGCGCGTGCGCAGGCGATGTTCCGCTGGACGATCTCACGGTGCCCGGCCCGTCCGTAGGCCCGCAGTGTGAACCAGGCAGCGAGGGCCCGCAGGCGCCGGGAGTTCTCCGGCGTGAGGTGGACGTGGTCGGGGGTCTCGCCGAGCGGGCCGAGATAGGCGGCGGCGTTCTGGAACACCCGCACCTGGAGAGCCGGGTGGCGGGTGAACTGCACGGCGCTGTCGTAGGGGACGTTCAGCCATTTGTGAAGGTCGATGCAGATGGAGTCGGCGGCGTCGAGCCCGGCCACCAGGTCCGCGTGGTCCGGCGACAGCGCCGCGAAGCCTCCGAAGGCGGCGTCGACGTGCAGCCAGAAGTCGTGGCGTTCCCGCAGCGCCGCGATGGCGCGCAGATCGTCGAAGTCGACGGTGTTCACCGTGCCGGCGTTGGCGACGACGACGCAGGGGCCGTCCACCCGTGTCAACGCCTGCTCCAGGGCTGCGAGGTCGACCGCCTCCCGGTCCTGGACGGTCGGCACGGGGGTCAGCGCGGTGCGGCCCAGGCCGAGCATGGACAGGCCCTTGGCGATGCTCGAATGCGGGCTGCCGGACAGGACGGTGACTCGTCCCAATGCCGCCGCGCCCTCTTCCGCGACGCTGACGCCCGCGCGGTCGCCGAGCCATTCGCGGGCGATGGCCAGGCCCACCGTGTTGGACATGGTCGCGCCGCTGACGAACGCGCCGTGATGCGCGGTGCCGAGGCCGAACAGGTCGCGCAGCCAGCCGATCGTGCGGCGTTCGAGTTCGGGTGCCGCGCCGTCGAGCGCCGAGGTGGGGTTCTGGTCGGCGGCCGCGGTCAGCCAGTCGCCCGCCAGCGCGGCCGGCGTGACGCCACCGGTGACGAAGCCCAGGTAGCGGGGGCCCGGGCTCGCCGAGAACAGCGGGGCCCAGGTGCGGGTGAACTCCGCGAGCGCCCCGCTCAGCCCGGCTCCGTCCTCGGGGAGCGGTTCCGGGGCGGGCAGGCGAAGCGGCGGGACGACCGGCTGCTCGTCCAGGCGGCCGAGTATCCCGGTCGCCTGGACGCGGGTCGCCTCCAGCAGGGCCGGCAGTTCCGCGAGGTCGGCGGCGAGGCGTGGGTGCATGGGAGGCTCCGATTTCCGTGGTGTCCAGGTGGACGGTATCCAGAGCAGGGCGCGAAACACTGGTCCAATAGCGGCAAACTGGACCAGTGCACATCACGGACAACCAGCTGGCCGCCGCGCTGGGCGCATGGCGCAGACCGGACGCCGGCCTGGCACGGGCCTTGGCCGACGCGGTCGGCGACGCGACGCTGGACGGACGGTTGCGGGTCGGCTCCCGGCTGCCCGCGGAACGCCGTGCCGCCGCGGCGCTCGGCGTCAGCCGCGGCACGGTGGTCGCGGCGCTGGGCATCCTGCGCGACGAGGGATGGGTCGACACCCGTCGCGGCAGCGCGAGCACGTTGCGGCTCCCGCCGGCGGCCACGACGCGCATCGCGCCGTCGTCGGCCATCGGCGAGCACGGCGCGATCGACCTGCGCAGGGCGGTTCCGGCGGCACCGCACGCGTCCTATCAGCGGGCCGTGCTGAGGGCGGCCGAGCGTTCCGGCCCGGTCCTGGCCGAAAGCGGGGAGGCCGGCCCGGGGCTGCCCGAGCTGCGGTCACTGCTCGCGGACCGCTACACGGCGGAGGGGCTCGCCACGCGGCCCGAACAGATCCTGATCACCTCGGGAGCGCGCTCGGCCCTGGCGCTGCTGTCGGCGCACCTGCGTCCCCGTGCCGTGGCCGT
Organism: Actinomadura montaniterrae; assembly: GCF_008923365.1. Lineage (GTDB taxonomy): Bacteria > Actinomycetota > Actinomycetes > Streptosporangiales > Streptosporangiaceae > Spirillospora > Spirillospora montaniterrae. The sequence continues at coordinate 21,995 of NZ_WBMR01000004.1, read as the reverse complement.
GGAGATCCCCACCTATGCCGATCCGCTGGCCGGCTTCCGGGCGTCCGGCACGCGCCTCGTCGGCTGCCGGGTGACCGCGGACGGCTGGGACCTGGACCAGCTCGACGGCGCGTTCCGCACCGCGGCGGGCGGGATGGCCTACCTCGTCCCCGATTTCCAGAACCCGACCGGTGCGCTCATGCCGAAGGCCGCACGGCGGACCGTGGCCCGGCTGGCCGAAAGGCACCGGGTGACCGTGGTGGCCGACGAGACCATGCGCGATCTCGACCTGCGCGACGCCCCCGCACCGGTCCAGCGGATCCCCGGCTCCCTCCTCATCGGGTCGGCGGCCAAGACGATCTGGGCGGGCCTGCGGGTCGGCTGGGTCCGCGGGCCGGCCGCGCTCGTCGGCGAGCTGGCCCACCATCCCCTGTGCGAACCGCTGTCGGCGGCGCCGACCCAGCAGCTGGTCGCCACCGAGCTCCTGCGCGACCTGGAACCGCTGCTGCGTGACCGGCGGACCGCCCTGCGCCGGCAGCGCGACCACCTGAGCGGGCTGCTGGCCGGAGATGACCGCTGGCGGTTCGCGGTTCCGCCCGGGGGGCTCGCGCTCTGGTTGCGCCTGACCACCGAGCGAGCCGATCTCGTCGCGACGCGCGCCCGCGCCCGCGGGCTCGAACTCTCTGCAGGGCCGTCGTTCGCCGCCGACGCGACCCACGCCCACCACCTCCGCCTGCCCTACACCCCGCCGATCAGCACGCTGGACCGCGTCGCCACCGTCCTGGACCTCGCATGCGGCCACCGAGACCCGCAAGGAGCCGGCTGAGCTACTGGACGAGCGTCCGCACGGCCAGCGCGGCGATGAGCGTCCCGGCGGCCACTCCCGTCACCAGCCGTCCCCGGTCGCCGGTGAGCAGGCGGCCTGATGCCGCGCCGGCGAGGACCAGTGCCATCTGCCAGACGGCGGACGCCGTGAACGCGGCGACGGCGAAGGCGGACCGGTCGACGGCGCCGAAGGCCTCGAAGTGACCGCCGATGACGATGGCGGTGAAGTACAGGACCGTGCCCGGGTTCATCACCGTGATTCCGATGAGCCGCACGTAGGCCCGTGCAGGTGAGGGCGCCCGCGAGGTGTCGCCGAGCGAGCCGGATGGGTCGCCGCCCTCGCGGACCGCGTCGATCACGACCCGCACGGCGATCCACAGCAGCACGGCGGCGGCGGCCCAGCGGAGGGGGCCGACGACCGGTTCGACCACGCGGCTCGCCACCCCTCCCACCGCGACCGCGAGGGCGCTGTAGAGACCGTCCACCGTCGCGACGCCGAGGGCGGCGGCGGCACCGACCCGCACGGGCGCCATCGAGCTGAGCACGAGCAGGTAGACGGTGACGGCTCCGACCTGCATGGCGATCCCGAGGCCCGCGACGGCTCCGGTGGCGAGCGCCGTCGTCACGGGCCGGCCTCCTCGGCCCGCCCGGGCCCGACAGTGGGGTGTTCATATAGTGGAGCCATATCCACTATCCTAGAAATCGCCCGTCGTTGACCGCACCATATTTTGGGCGGGTGAGACAGGAGGCCCGATGACGCTGCGTTTCGAGCTCGATGACCTGACCCGGTCCGAGATCCATGGCCTCCTGGAAGAGCATCTGGCCGACATGCACGCCACCTCGCCCGCGGAGTCGGTCCACGCGCTGGGGCTGCGGGAGCTGCGCGCCGCGGGGGTCGAGTTCTGGTCGGCCTGGGAGGGGCCCGAGCTGCGCGGCTGCGGCGCGCTCAAGGATCTCGGCGGCGGCGACGCCGAACTGAAGTCCATGCGGACGGCACGGGCCGCGCGGGGACGGGGTGTCGGAACGGTCATGCTCAGGCACCTGCTGACGGTCGCCGCCGAGCGCGGCTACCGGCGGGTGCTGCTGGAGACGGGGAGCCAGGACTTCTTCGCACCGGCCCGGCGGCTCTACGCACGGCACGGGTTCGTCCCCTGCGAGCCGTTCGCCGACTACGTCCAGGACCCCAACAGCGTCTTCATGAAGCTGTGCCTGGACGGCGGCGCCCTTCCCACGGTGAAGCCGTTCCCACGGGGCAGCCGTGCCCACCGATGAAACCGTGTCCACCGGTGAAGCCGTGTCCACTGTGATGGAAGGGCCCGACGGCCTCGGACGGCGGATCAAGGCGGAACGGATCCGGCGCGGCTGGTCGCTGGCCCGGCTCGCGGACGCCTCCGGGGTGTCCCGGGCGATGATCAGCAAGATCGAACGGGGCGAGAGCAATCCGACCGCCGTCGTCGTCGGCAAGCTCTCCGCCGCGCTGGAACTGACCATGACCGCGCTGCTGTCACCGGCCGAGGGGACCCGCGACCGGGTGCGGCGCGCCGCCGACACGCCCCACTGGACGGACCCCGGCACCGGCTACCTCCGGCGCCAGATATCGACGCCGGGCTTCCCCGCCGACGTCACCGAGATCGTGCTGCCCGCCGGCGCCCGGGTGGCGATGCCGGCCGGGACGTACGCGTTCATCGCCCAGCTCATCTGGGTCCTGGACGGCGAGCTCACTCTGGCCGAGGGACCGGCCGCACACCGTCTCACCAGCGGGGACACGTATGAACTCGGCGAGCCCCAAGCCCGCGAGTTCATCAACGACACCGCCCGCGAGTGCCGTTACGTCGTGGTCGTCACCCGCAAGGCCACGCCCTGACCGCCAGGCAGGCCGCGCGGCCGCCTCGCACGCGCATTCCGGCGGTCCGGTCACCGTATGGGCACTCGCGTCAGTTCTTCGGAGACCCGCCATATGCGCTGGGCTTCCTCGGTGCTGCGCAGGGGGGCGTAGAGCTTCTGCTCTGCGGGAGGGCCGCCCAGGTGCCCGAGTCCGCGCGGGCCGTAGAACGCGCCGCCTTCGGCGTGAGGCGAGGTGGCGGCGTAGAGGGCCGGGAGTTTCGCGGTCTCGACGGTCCCGAGGAGGATGCCCCGTTCGGACAGGGCGCGGATGAGCCGGCGGCCCGAGGTCTCCTTGTCACGGCCGAGTTCGGGACGGGCGGCGAGCAGGTTGGTCGGGGCGACGCCCGGATGGGAGAGGTTGCTCGTGATGCCCCAGCCGGCCGCGCGGCTGCGCCGGTCGAGTTCGAGGCCGAAGAGGCCGAGCGCGATCTTGGACTGCCGGTAGGCGCGCATGCCGTCGTAGGAGCGTTCCCCGTCCAGGTCGTCCCAGTTGACGGCGCCCCGGCTCGCGGCGACGCTGACCTGCGAGGTCACCCGGGCGCGGCCGGCGCGCAGCAGCGGCAGCAGGTGCCCGGCGAGGGCGAAGTGCCCCAGGTGGTTGGTGCCGAACTGCAGCTCGGACCCGTCGGCGGTCGTCCGCCGGGCGGGCGGGGTCATGACGCCGGCGTTGTTGATGAGGATGCCGATGGGGCGATCCTCGTCCAGCAGGGTCTTGCCCAGGGCGGCGATGGAGTCGAGCGAGGAGAGGTCGAGGTCGCGGAGCGACACGTCCGCTCCCGGGACCTGCCGGCGGATCGCGGTGATCGCGGCCTCGCCCTTGCCCGGGCTGCGGACGGGCATGACGACCTCCGCCCCGGCGGCGGCGAGCCGGGCGGCGATGCCCAGCCCGATGCCGTCGCTCGCTCCGGTGACGACGGCGCGTTCACCGGACAGATCCGGGACGGTGATGTCGGTTCGCTTTCGTGGCATGGTTCGCTCCCAATGTCTCGTCGCACTCCCCACGGTCACCGAGTCGGCCGCCGCCATCCAGGACCTGTCGATCCGTGGTTGACGTGACGGCCGGCCGCTAGAAAGGAAGCAGCACCACGGGAGGACGAGCATGGTGATCGACCGGCCGGGACTGGCGGAGTTCCTGCGGCGCCGCCGCGAGTCGCTGCAGCCCGAGGACGTCGGCCTTCCGCGCGGGCCGCGCCGCAGGACCAGCGGCCTGCGGCGCGAGGAGGTGGCGTCCCTCTGCCACATGTCGGCCGACTACTACGCGCGGCTGGAGCGGGAGCGCGGTCCCCAGCCGTCCGAGCAGATGATCGCCTCGATCGCGCAGGGCCTGCACCTGTCCCTCGACGAGCGCGACCACCTGTTCCGTCTCGCCGGCCACAACCCGCCCGCCCGCGGCGCCGGCGGCGAGCACATCGGCCCCGGCCTGCTGCGGATCTTCGACCGCCTGCACGACACCCCCGCCGAGATCGTCACCGAGCTCGGCGAGACCCTGCGGCAGACCGCGCTCGGCGTCGCGCTGACCGGCGACACGACGCGGTACACCGGTCCCGCGCGCAGCCTCGGCTACCGCTGGTTCACCGACCCCGGCAGCCGGCGGCTGTACGCGCCCGAGGACCACCGCTTCCTCTCCCGGATGTTCGCGTCCGGCCTGCGCGAGATCGTGACGCTGCGCGGCCCGGACTCTCGCGCGGCGCACTACGCGGACCTGCTCCTCGCGCAGAGCGAGGAGTTCCGCGACGTCTGGAACGAGCATGAGGTCGGCATCCGCCCCAACGAGGTCAAGCGCTTCGTCCACCCGGAGGTCGGCGCGCTGGAACTGGACTGCCAGACGCTGCTGGACCCGCTCCAGTCGCACCGCCTGCTCGTCTACACCGCGACCCCGGGCAGCGAAAGCCACGAGAAGCTGCGGCTGCTCTCCGTCATCGGCGCGCACCAGCTCGGCGCCCTCTGACGGGGAACGCCCGGTACCGCGAATGATCTTGATGTGCAAATGATATGCTTCTCATACGAGAAGCTTATTCTCGTATGATTGAGGCGGCTTCTCGGAGTCGTCGGCGTCGCCCCGCGGACTGCCCCACCCCCGCTCGGGCCGGTCCGCGGTCGAGGGCCCCACCCCGGCCCCGCAACGCAGCCCCCACCATCGCCGCTGGGGCCGCCCACGTCCCTTCACATGACCGGATCACCCGCCGGAGGTCCGCTCCCGGCCTCCGCGCTTTGCGAGGGAGTCCGTTACATGGCCTCAGCCAGCACAGTCACCGTCTCCACGTTCCGGACGGCGCTCCGCGACGCCGGCGACGCGCCTCCCGACCTGGTGTCGGCGCTCGGCCCGGAAGTGCCGTCGCTGGCGATCGAGATCGTCCGGGAGATCCGCGAATCCGTCGACGATTTCGGCGACCTGCCCGAACAGGCGCCGCGCAGCCGCGTCGTCGCGACCGTGGAGCGCACGCTTCACCAGTTCATCGACCAGATCGCGAACCCCGCGGGCACGAACGATCACTGCATCAGCGTGTACCGGCGGATCGGGCGGGAGGCCTACGAGACCGGAACGGGCCTGGACGCGCTCCAGTCCGCCTACCGCGTCGGCGCCCGGGTCGCGTGGCGGCGCATCGCGGACGCCGGGCGGCGCGCGGGCTGGTCCGCGGAGACGATGTCCCGCCTCGCCGAGGCGGTCTTCGCCTACGTCGAGGAACTCGCCGAGCACTCGGTGCAGGGCCATGCCCAGGCGGGCGGGAACACCACGGACCGGGTGACGGCTCTCCGCGCCAAGCTCCTGGAACTCGTGCTCGCCGGGCCCAACGCGGAGCAGGCGGACACGCTCGCCGGCCTGGCCCGCGAGGCGCGGTGGCGGATCCCCGCCACGGTCGCCTGCGTCGCGGTCGCCCCCGCCGAGCGGGCCGAGCCGCACCTGCCGCCGGCGGTCGCCGAGGACGTCCTGGCCGACCTCGGCCGCCAGGACGCCTGCCTCGTCGTGCCGGACCCGGACGCACCGGGCCGGCACGAGATGCTCGCGCGCGCTCTGCGGGACTCCCCCTTCGCCGTCGGCCCGAGCGTGCCGCTCGCGCGCGCTGCGGCGTCCCATCGCCTGGCGGTCCAGACGCTGTCGCTGATGCGCAGGGGCATCATCGCCTTCGACCGGTACGTCCTGTGCTCCGACGAGCTCCCGACCCTCGTCCTCTTCCGCGACGAGGACGTGATCGCCCTCATGGCCGAGCGGCTCGACGAGCGGCTCGCCCCGCTGAAGCCGCCGCAGCGCGCCCGCCTGACGGAGACCCTCCAGGCATGGATCGTCACCGGCGGGCGGGTCCCCAGGATCGCCGAGCTGCTGCACGTCCACGTGCAGACCGTGCGGTACCGGCTGCGGCGCCTCCACGAGCTGTTCGGCGACGACCTGGACGACGCGGACTGGAAGTTCGGGATGGAGATGGTCCTGCGGGCGAAGTCGCTCACCGGAAGCCGGGAATGAGCCCGCGACGGTCGACGGTCGCGCTCAGCAGGCGCCGCCGGGCGGGGCCTCGGGAAGGACCAGGGTGCCGTCGACGCGCCGGGGCACGCGCCACGGGTTGTCGTCGCGGAGGGCGGGCGGGAGGAGCGGCGGCGGGCAGTCCTGGTAGGCGACGGGCCGCAGGAAGCGTGCGATCGCGGCCGTCCCGACCGACGTCGTGGTGGGCGCCGTGGTGGCGGGATAGGGGCCACCGTGCTGCTGCGCCCAGCCGACGGTGACGCCCGTCGGGTAACCGTCGAAGACGAGACGCCCCGCGCGGTCGCGGGCGATCGCGGCCAGCCGCGCGGCGAGGCCCGCCTCGTGGGGCTCGCTGTGCAGGGTGACCGTGAGGCTGCCCGGGGCGGCGGCGAGGGCGTCGGCCAGGTCCGCTTCGCCGCTGTACTCCAGGACGACGGTCATCGGGCCGAAGCACTCCTCCAGCAGCAGCTCGGAGGAGCCGAGGAGGGAGACGGGGCCCGCCATGAGGCGGGCGGCGACCTGGCGGCCGTCGCCCGTTCGCCCGGTCGCGACGGTGCGCAGGCCCGGGATGGACGCGCGTTCGGCGGCGCCTTCCGTGAAGGCGGACCGGATCCCGTCGCCGAGGAGCGTCTGCGGGGCGAGGCCGGTGAAGGACCCGGCCATCGCGTCGGCGAGGCCGGACCCGGCGGGGGCCAGGACGAGCCCGGGCTTGACGCAGAACTGGCCCGCGCCGAGGGCGACCGACGCCGCGAGGCCCTCGGCGATCTCCGCGAGCCGGGCCTTCGCCGCGCCCGGCGTCACGACGAGCGGGTTCAGGCTGCCCAGCTCGCCGTAGAACGGGATCGGCTCGGGACGCGCCATCGCCAGGTCGTGCAGGTACCGGCCGCCCCGCACGGAACCGGTGAAGCCGATCGCCTTCACCCGCCCGTCCTGGACGAGCGCGGTGCCCGCGTCGCGTCCGTGGACGAGCTGCACCACGTCCTCGGGGAGGCCGGCCGCGGCGGCGCCCGCGCGAAGCGCGCCGAGCGTCCGGACCGAGGTCTCCGGGTGCAGCTCGTGGGCCTTGACGACGACCGTGCAGCCCGCGGCGAGCGCGCTCGCGGTGTCGCCGCCGGCGACGCTGAACGCGAACGGGAAGTTCGACGCGGAGAACACGCCGGCGACGCCGAGCGGCACGTTCATCCGGCGCAGGTCCGGCTTGGGCGGGACGGCGGCCGGATCGGCGGAGTCGATGCGGACGTCCAGGAACGACCCCTCGCGCAGCACCTCGGCGAACAGCCGGAGCTGCCCGCTGGTGCGGGCGGCCTCACCGGTGAGCCGCGCCCCGCCGAGGGCCGTCTCGGCGTCGGCCGCCGCGACCAGCTCGTCCGTGCGGTCGTCGAGGGCGGCGGCCATCGCGTCGAGGAGCGCGGCGCGGCCCCGCGGCCCCGCCTCGTCGAGGACGGGCAGCAGGTCGGCGGCGCGGCGGCAGACCGCGCCGACCTCCTGCGGGGTGGCGGTGGCGTACTCGGCGCGGCGGCCGCCGGTGCGGGCGTCGATGCTCGGGACGGGCACGGGCGTCCTCCAGGTCAGGTCGTCGGGGATGCGGGCGGCGGGCGGCAGCAGCGGCCCCGCCTCCGCCAGCAGCAGCCGGGCGACCTCGATCGCGCCCGCCGCGGTGAAGTGGGTGTCGTCGGCGCTGCCGCGCGGGTAGTTGGGGTGCGGGCCGAGCCACAGGAACAGCTCTCTGGTCGCGTCCGGGCCGAGTTCGCGCCAGCGGCGCGCGCTCGCGCTCTGCAGATCGACGAGCGGGACCCGTTCGGCCTCGGCGAGCGCCCTCATCGCCGCCGGGTACTCGCCGTGCGTGGACGACCCGTCCGGCGTGCGGCGCTCGACCGGCGTCACCAGTACCGGACGGGCATCACGCGACCGGGCGCCGTCCACGTAGCGGCGCAGGCAGGAGGTGTAGGCGCCGTAGGGGGCACCGAACCTCTGCTGGTCGTGCCTGGGGTCGTTGTGGCCGAAGCAGATGAGCAGGACATCGCCCGCGCCGATCTCGGACATGATCCGGTCGTGCATGCCGAGCCGCTCGATCGAGCTGCGCGCGCTCGCGCCGGGGTAGGCCCCGTTGACGACCGGGACGTCCAGGAACCGGGCGAGCGCCTGCCCCCACCCGGCCTGGGGCGCCTGGCCCGACGGGTAGTCCGCGGCGGTCGAGTCGCCCGCGATGAAGATCCTCATCCTGCGGTCCCTTCGGCGAGGTCACGGGCCCGTCCGGGAGCGAGCCGCCCGTCGGCGACCACGACCGTGACCGCCCGGTGCAGGCTCTCGGGTACGGTCAGCGGCTCGTCCCAGGCCAGCGCCGGTCCGACGCCCGGGTACTCGGCGACGCGGACGAACCACGGGTCGAGCCCGGCGGTCTGGACGAACACCAGCGTCCAGTCGTCCGAGGCCAGGGCCAGCCACGGGGTGACGCTGCCGTGCACGGCCTCCTCCCCCGACGCCTCGCCGGTGAAGACGGCGAGGCCGGACGAGTCCTTGGGCGCGCGCCAGAAGAACCCGCCGTAGCCCGCGCCGACCCGCCCCTTGCAGGCCGAACTCTGCAGGACGAGCGGGCGCCCCGTCCGTCCGGTGAATGTGAACGCGAAGTCCAGCGCCCAGGCGTCCTCCGCCACGGTTCGTGCGGTCAGGGTGCGTTCCTCGGCGGCGACGACGGTGCCGTCCGGGCCGACCCAGTCGAGGCTCTCCGCGTAGCCGCCGTCGACGGGCCGGAGCGTGCGCCGCCGCTGCCGTCCGTGGTCGGCCAGCATCCGCGGCCCTTCGTCCCGGACGTAGGTGGACCCGCCCCAGAAGTTGGCGCCGTCGACGTCGGATATCGCGACGCTCGCCCCGAAATGGTGGACGTGGTCGTCCGGCTGGACCTCGGTGACGACCGTCCCGCCGAGCGTCCGGACGGGGTGCAGGTGGGGCCGCGGGGCGTCGGACGGCTGCAGGTCCCCGCGCTCGGTGTAGGCGGCGACGTCCCGCCCGTCCGCCCGCAGCACCGTCTCCGGCCATGGAGCCCGGACCGACCCGAGGCTCTCGGGGAAGCCCAGTTCGGAGAGCGTCTTGAGCTCGGCCGCCGCCCGCACGGCCAGGTCCTCGATCCCCGGCAGCACCAGCCGGGACGGTTCGGCGCGGACGAACCGTCCCTCGACCGGCCGCGGTCCGGGGGCGCGCCGGATCGCGTCGAGCAGCCGGGTGAAGCCGCCGGTGCGGGCGAGCGGCACCAGCAGGCCCGCCCCGTCCCGGACGTGCGCGATGAGGTTGCCGAGCAGGTCGGTCCGGTCGTAACCGGTCCTGACCCCGCCGGCCTCGATCTCGTCGAGGGTGTAGAAGAGCCGCGCCGACCGGGTCGTGCCGTGCAGGTGCAGGTAGGGCTCGGTGCGGCGGCGGTCGGAGCACAGCGAGACCGTGATCGCGATGACGGTGCCGCCGGCCAGCCGGAGCCGTGCGCTGGAGGTGTCGTCGGACTCGATGCCGTTGGCGCGGTACAGCTCCAGCTCGATGCCCGCGATCGACTCGGCGGTGTCCGCCCCGGCGACGGCGAGGGCGGACGCGACCGCGTGGGCGAAGGGGTTGGTGAGGGCGCCGTCCATGACGTCGACGCCGTCCAGCCGGCGGTGCCCCGCCCACGCCGAGCGGGTGTAGTAGTCGAACGGCCGGGTCCACGCTCCGGCGACCCCGATGCCGCGGACCGGCTCGCCGAGCACGTCGCGGGCCGCCGGGATCGCCGCCGACCCGAGCGACTGGAAGCCGACCTGGCAGACCAGGCCGGTCTCGGCCACCGCGGCGGAGACGGCGGCGAACTCCTCCAGCGACGGCGCGGGCGGCTTCTCCAGCAGCACGTGCGCGCCGGCCCGGAGCGCGGCGACGGCGAGCGGCGCGTGCGTGTGGATCGGGGTGGCGATCACCGCGACCTCCGCGCCGGTCTCCCGGATCAGCACCGGGAGGTCGGCCGAGACCGGCACGCCGAGCCCGGACGGCGGCCGGACGTCGCCGACCCCGGCCAGCTCGGCCCGGCCCAGCGCGGCCAGGCGCCCGACGTTCTCCAGATGGTGGCGCCCGTAACCGTTGACGCCCGCGACGACGACCCGCACGGGCCTCATGCCGGCCACCCCGCCGTCCGCCGCGCCGTCCACCGGGTCGGCGCGCCCGTCGCCCGCAGCTCCGCGCCGGCGATCTCCACCGGGGGCGGATCGGCCAGCAGCCCGAGGTCGGTGAGCGACGCGTCCTCGACCAGCTCCACCATCGCGGGATGGTGCAGGGCCAGCGCGAGCTGCCCCGACAGCTCGGTGAGCAGGTGCGGGTAGACCGGCACGTCGAAGACGCGGGCGAGGTCGGCGATGCGCAGGAACGGGGTGATGCCGCCGACCCGCACGACGTTCGGCTGGACCACGTCGCAGGCCCCCGCGGTCAGCAGGTCGCGGAAGCCGTGCGCGGTCGCGACGTTCTCGCCGACCGCGATCGGCGTGCCGATGCTCCGGCGCAGCTCCGCGTGGGCGCCGACGTCGTCGGCGGGCAGCGGCTCCTCGATCCAGAATGGGTCGAACCGCTCCAGCGCGCGCAGCGCCGTCCGGGCCCGGTGCAGGTCCCACCGCTGGTTCGCGTCGATCATCAGGGCGGTGTCCGGGCCGACGACCTCGCGGACGGCGGCGACCCGCGCGACGTCCTCGGCGAGCGACGGCCGGCCCACCTTGATCTTGACGGCGGGGTGCCCGGCGGCGGCCCACCGCGCGGCCTGCGCGGTCAGCTCGTCCAGCGAGTAGTGCAGGTTGACGCCGCTGCCGTAGACGGGAACGGAGTCGCGCCGCGCCCCGAGCACGTCCACGAGCGACCGACCGCCGCATTCCAGGTCCCACAGCGCGAGGTCGACGCCGGCCATCGCGATCGGGACGATCCCGGACCGCCCGGCCTCGCCGAGGCGGGCCGACAGCCGGTCCCACACGGCGCCGGGATGCGCGGGGAGCCCGATCACCGCGTCGCGGACGTCGTGCTCCAGCAGCGCCCGGACCGCGGCGGCCCCGATCTGCGGGGTCCAGGAGATCCCGGTGCCCGTCCGCCCGTCGTCCAGCGTGAGCGTGACGAGCAGGACGTGGTTGGCGGGCACGTCGGCGCCCCACGGCCGGGCCAGCGGCACCGACCGGGCGGCGACGGACAGGTCCTCGATCATGCGTCCCCCTCAGGCGAGCTCGGTGCGCCAGCTGCGCTTGGCGGACCAGCCGAGCAGCCGCTCGGCCTTGGCGGAGGAGAACGCCGGGGCCGTGCCGGTCAGCACGGCGGCGGCCTCCTTCGTCTCCGGGAAGAACCGGGGCAGCAGCTCGGCGAGCGGTTCGCGGGCCAGCGCGTCGCCGGCGCCGGCGAAGAACACCTCGCCGTTGCGCTCCAGGTCGGGCAGCCGTGCGAGGAGCGCGTCGACGAACTCGCCGGCGTCGCGGGCGTCGAGGTAGTTGAACAGCGAGACGCTGCCGATCTCCGGCCGGTCCAGGCGTTCGCGCAGGGTGTGCCCCGACTGGGTCGGCGCGCCGTCCCACTCCTCGGGCGCGACGACGAAGCAGGGCCGGACCGCGGCCATCCGGGTGCCGGACCCGGCCCGCGCGAACGCCTGCATGGTCTGCTCGGCGACCAGTTTCGACAGGCTGTAGACGTTCCAGGGCCGCGGCGGGTGCTCCTCGTCCAGCGGCAGGCGGTCGGGGATCCAGCCGCCGGGCGCGCCGTAGCCCATCACGGTCGGGCTGCTCGCGACGACGAGCCGCTCCACCCCGAGCGCCACCGACGCGGCGCAGACGTTGAAGGCGAGCTGGGTGTTGACCCGGAAGATCGTGGCGTCCGTCCGGCCGAACGGGACGGCGATGGCGGCGAGGTGCACGACCGCCTCCGGCCGGAACCGGGCGAGGGCCGAGTGGGCCTCGCCCAGATCGGTGAGGTCGGCCGGTAGGGTTTCGGCGGCGTCCCGGGGCGTGCCCGGGGCGGTGTCGACGCCGATCACCTCGTGTCCGGCGGCCGCCAGCGCGCCGACGACGCTGCGGCCGAGCCGGCCCGCGCTTCCGGTGACGAGCACTCTGCTCACCGCGTGAACCTCCTGAGGGGTGCTGCAAACAGTTGCAGTAACGATCCCGCCAGATCCGGGCACCCGTCAAGAGAGCGGCGTTCGACCAGGGAAAACAGCTTGAGTGATCACCTCCATTGTGCAAACGGTTGCGTTAAGGTGGGCGGCATGGCTGTGACTATCCGGGACGTCGCCCATGCCTGCGGCGTGCACGTGTCGACGGTGTCGCGGACGTTCTCCGCGCCGCACATGGTGAACGCCGAGACCCGGAACCGGGTGCTCGCGGCGGCCGAGGAGCTCGGCTACCGGCCGAACCGGGCGGCCCGCTCGCTCACCACCGGCCGGACCGGCAACCTCGGGCTGATCGTCGCCGACCTGGCGAACCCGTTCTTCCCCCCGCTGATCAAGGCGGCGCAGGCCGCCGCCCGCGCCCAGGACTACCACCTGTTCGTCGCCGACACCGACGAGGACCCGGTCGAGGAGCAGGACCTCGTGCTGGCGTTCTCCAAGCAGGTCGACGGCGTCGTGCTGTGCAGCCCCCGGCTGTCGAACAAGGCGCTCGGCAGGCTCGCCGAGACGATCCCGTTCGTCCTGGTCAACCGGCGGATGCGCGGGGTGCCGACGGTCGTCATGGACGTCGCGCACGGCGCCCGCACCGCGATGGAGCACCTGACCGGGCTCGGCCACCGGCGCGTCGCCCTCGTGTCGGGCCCCGCCGGCTCGTGGACGAGCGGTGAGATGCGCCGGGCCGTCACCGGCATGCCCGGCGTCGACACGGTCGTGTTCGGCCCGAACGCGCCCACCGAGCAGGGCGGCGTCGCGGTCGCCGAGCAGGTGGCCGCGGCGGGCGTGACCGGCGTGCTGGCCTACAACGACCTCGTCGCGATCGGGCTGATCGAGGGCCTGGAGGAGCGCGGCGTCCGGGTGCCGGCCGACGTCAGCGTGATCGGCGTCGACGACAGCATCACCGGGCGGCTGCACCGGCCCAAGCTCACCACGGTCGCCATGCCCACGGCCGACGCCGGGCGCATGGCCGTCGACCTGCTCGTCAAGTCGATGAGCGCCGCCACCGTCCTGGAGACCCACCTGGTGGTCCGCGAGTCCACCGCACCCCCGAAAGGATTGCCATGACGCTTCCCGACACGGCCTTCGGCGTCACCCCCGAAGGCGAGAAGGTCCACCGGCACGTGCTGGACAACGGGCGGTTGCGGGCCGCCGTCCTGACCTACGGCGCGACGCTCCAGCGGCTCCGGGTCGCCGACGGCACCGACGTCGTGCTCGGCCTCGGGACGCTCCAGGACTACCTGCGCCGCAGCCGGTACTTCGGCGCGGTCGTCGGCCGGTACGGCAACCGCATCGCCCGCGGCAGGTTCACCCTCGACGGCCGGGAGTACCGGCTCGCGGCCAACGACGGCGAGCACACCCTGCACGGCGGCGTCCGCGGTTTCGACAAGCGGGTGTGGCGGGCCGAGTCGGCCGGTCCCGAGGAGGTGGAGCTGAGCCTGGTGAGCCCGGACGGCGAGGAGGGCTATCCGGGCGAGCTGCGGGCCCGCGTCCGGTACGTCCTGGACGGCGACGCGCTGCGGCTGGAGTACCGCGCCGTGACCGACGCCCCGACGGTGGTCAACCTGACCAACCACTCCTACTTCAACCTGGCGGGCTCCGGCGACGTGCGCCGCCACGTGGTGATGATGGAGGCCGACCGCTACCTGCCGGTCGACGAGGGGAAGATCCCCACCGGCGAGCTGGCGCCGGTCGCCGGGACGCCGTTCGACTTCACCGCCCCCACCCGGGTGGACGCGCGCCGCGACGGCCGCTACGACCACTGCTTCGTGCTCCGCGGGCGGGCGACGGTGACCGATCCGGCGAGCGGCCGGTCGATGGAGGTCACCACGACCGAGCCGGGCGTGCAGTTCTACACCGGGCACATGCTGGACGGCGTCGCCACCCCGTTCGGGCCGTTCGCGGGCCTGTGCCTGGAGACCCAGCGGTTCCCCGACGCGCCGAACCGGCCGGCGTTCCCGTCCGCGGTGCTGCGGCCCGGACAGGAGCACCGCTCGGTCACCACGTACCGCTTCAGCCATGCCCGCGACTGCAACCGTTTGTAGTAACGAGCAGGCAAGCCCGAACGTTATGGTGCCGATGCTTTGTACTCAAAAGGCCGCTGACCTCGGCTTATTCGATTGCGGTTCGACGTCGGTCGTGAGGAATCTCACTGCAAAGGGTTGACGTCATCTGCGAGATGGCTATAAGAAAGCGCTATCTCATCCACCCGCTCAACCGAAGGGCCAGTGATGACGCTGAGGCCCGCCGAGGCCGGCCCGGCGGCGGGGACGGCCGAACCCCCGGCCGCGCCCCCCGCGCGGCGGCGAGCGCGCCGCCCCCGCCGCCGCAAGAGCTCCCGCGCACGCTCACAGGCATGGGCCGGCTACCTGTTCCTGGCCCCCTGGTTCATCGGGCTGTTCGCCATCACGCTCGGCCCGATGATCGCCACGCTGTACCTGTCGTTCAACGACTACAGCATGCTGACGCCGCCGCACTGGATCGGCCTGGACAACTACCACAGGATGTTCACGGCCGACGACCGGTTCATCCACTCGCTCCGGGTCACGACCGTCTACGTCGCCGTCTCCGTGCCGCTCCAGCTCGCGTTCGCGCTCGGGCTGGCGATGGCGCTGGACAAGGGGCTGCGCGGGCTGCCGATCTACCGGTCGGTCTTCTACCTGCCCTCACTGCTCGGCGGCAGCGTCGCGATCGCGATCCTGTGGCGGAAGATCTTCGGGACCGACGGGATCGTCAACACGTTCCTCGGCTGGTTCGGCTACCACGGCGAGGGCTGGGTCACCAGCCCCGACACCGCGCTGTGGACGCTGATCATCCTGCACGTGTGGACGTTCGGCGCCCCGATGGTCATCTTCCTGGCCGGGCTCCGGCAGATCCCGCGGGAGCTGTACGAGGCGGCCCGGGTGGACGGCGCCGGCCGCTGGCGCCAGTTCCGCTCCATCACGCTGCCGCTGCTCACCCCGATCATCTTCTTCAACGCCGTGCTGGAGCTGATCAAGTCGTTCCAGTCCTTCACGCAGGCGTTCGTCGTCAGCGGCGGCAACGGCGGACCGGTCGACTCGACCCTCTTCTACACGCTCTACCTCTACATCAAGGGCTTCAAGAACTACGAGATGGGCTACGCGGCCGCCATGGCCTGGGTGCTGCTGCTCATCATCGGGGCCCTGACCGCCGTCAACTTCCTCATGTCTCGATTCTGGGTCTTCTATGGCGACGAGAAGTAACCGCGTGCCGGTGCTGTTCCGGCCCGCGTCGCGGCTGACCAAGCACGTGCTGCTGATCGTGTTCGGGCTGTTCATGCTCTACCCGCTGCTCTGGATGGTCTCCAGCTCGATCAAGCCGGAGGGCCTGATCTTCCGGGAGCCGGGGCTGGTGCCGCACGACGTCACCGGCGCGAACTACTCCGGCGGCTGGCACGCGCTCAAGCACTCCTTCGGCTACTACCTGTGGAACTCGGCGGTCATCACCGTGCTCGCGGTCGTCGGCAACCTGGTGGCCTGCTCCCTGGCCGCCTACGCGTTCGCGCGGCTGGAGTTCCCGCTGAAGAAGCTGTGGTTCACCGTCATGCTGCTGTCGATCATGCTGCCGCACCACGTCACCGTCGTGCCGCAGTACATCATGTTCAGCAAGATCGGCTGGATCAACACGATCTGGCCGATCGTGGTGCCGAAGTTCCTCGCCACCGACGCGTTCTTCATCTTCCTGATGGTGCAGTTCATCCGCACCCTGCCCCGCGAGCTGGACGAGGCCGCCGCGATCGACGGCGCCGGCCACTGGCGGACGTTCGTGCAGGTCATCCTGCCGCTGTGCGTGCCCGCGCTGGCCACCACCGCGATCTTCACGTTCATCTGGACGTGGAACGACTTCTTCACCCAGAACCTCTACCTCACCAATTCCGACAACCTCACCGCGCCCGTCGCGCTGCGCCAGTTCCTGGACGCCAGCAGCGATTCGTCGTGGGGGCCGATGTTCGCGATGTCGATCATCTCGCTCGGCCCGATCTTCGGCTTCTTCCTGGCCGGCCAGAAATACCTCGTCCGCGGAATGGCGACCACCGGTTTCAAATAGCCCCCCGCTTCCTCCCCACCCCCCTGTCCGGAGGTACGAACAATGAAACGCATCCTGGCGGCCACCGCCCTCGCCGTGGTGGCGGTCTCGGCCACCGCCTGCGGAGGCGGCGACGACGGCGGATCCGGCGGCAGGACCAAGCTCGTCTTCTCCTACTGGGGCAGCGACTCCCGGCAGAAGCTGACCGAGACGGCGATCGCCGCCTTCGAGAAGAAGAACCCGACGATCGACGTCGAGGGCGACTTCTCCGACTTCGACAGCTACTACGAGAAGCTCGCCACCAAGACCGCGGCCGGGGACGCCCCGGACGTGATGTCGATCGAGATCCGCGGCCTGGCCGAGTACGCGGGACGCGGCGCCCTCGCCGACACCAAGGGCAAGGTCAGCACCGCCGACCTGGACCAGAGCGTGCTCAAGGCCGGGCAGTTGGACGGCAAGCAGTACGCGATCCCGACCGGCGTCAACACGTGGCCGATGATCGTCAACAAGGACCTCCTGGAGAAGGAGGGCCAGAAGATGCCCGACGACAAGACGTGGACCTGGGACGACTACATCGCGGCGTCCCAGAAGATGACGCAGAAGAGCGGCGAGCAGGTCTGGGGCACCGAGTACAACGAGAACCCGGCGTTCCTGCAGGTCTTCGCCGGGCAGCGCGGCGAGCCGTTCTACGCGAACGGCAAGGTGGGCCTGTCCGAGCAGACCATCAAGGACTGGTGGGCGCTGCTGCAGAAGATCATCGCCACGAAGGCCGGGCCCGGCGCCGCGAAGATGCTGGAGACCGGCACCAAGCCCGACCTGTCGCTGCTCGCCACCAACAAGAGCGTGTACGGCAGCTGGTGGAGCAACCAGCTCGACGCGCTGTCCAAGGGCTCCGGCCAGGACCTGGAGCTGCTGCGGATGCCGAAGGCGCCGGGCGCGAGCGCGTCCGGGATGTTCCTGCAGCCCGCGATGTACTACACGATCTCGTCCCGGACGAAGCACTCCGAGGCCGCCGCGAAGTTCATCGACTTCATGGTCAACGACCCCGAGGCCGGCGCGATCGTGCTCAGCGACCGCGGCCTGCCCACCAACGCGAAGGTGCTCGCCGCGATCAAGGGCAAGCTGTCTCCCGCCGACCAGAAGGTGGCGGCCTTCATGGACTCGATCAAGGGCGAGCTGAGCCCGATCGTGATCCCGCCGAAGGGCGCGACGGAGATGGAGGACATCCTCAAGCGCGCCACCGACTCGGTGCTGTTCGGCAAGGCGAAGCCGGACGCCGCGGCCAAGAGCTTCCTGTCCGAGGCCAACAACGCGCTGTCCCAGTAAGGCCCCGCCTCCGCAGCGCCGCGTCGCGGCAAGGCGCACGGACGAGCCGTGCGGCCCGCGGCCACCCCCGGGCCGCACGGCGCCACCCCTGATCCTGGAGTTCCCGCACCATGCGATACGCCTTCGTCGGGCTCGGCCACCGGGCGCAGATGTACGTCGACGCGCTGCTCGGCGTCTGGAGCGGCACCGGCGAGATCGCCGCGCTCTGCGACCCCAACCGCACGCGCCTGGCCTACTACCTCGACCGCATCGGACGCGACGTGCCGTGCTTCGCGCCCGCGGAGTTCGGCAAGATGCTCGAGCTCGCGGACGCCGTCATCGTCACCACGGTCGACGCGGCCCACGCCCGGTACGTCGTCGCGGCGCTCGACGCGGGCAAGGACGTCGTCGTCGAGAAGCCGCTGTGCACGACCGCCGAGGACTGCGCGGCGATCGCGGACGCCGCCGAACGCAGCACCGGCCGCCTCGTCGTCACCTTCAACTACCGCTACTCGCCGCGCAACAGCGCCGTCCGGAAGGCGCTCATGGACGGCGCGATCGGCGAGGTCACGTCGGTGCACTTCGAATGGGCGCTGGACACCATCCACGGCGCCGACTACTTCCGCCGCTGGCACCGCGACAGGGAGAGCTCCGGCGGGCTGCTGGTGCACAAGGCCACCCACCATTTCGACCTGGTGAACTGGTGGCTCGACGACGCCGCCGCGTCCGTCTACGCGCAGACGTCCCTGCGCTTCTACGGCGCCGACAACGCCCGCGCGCGCGGGCTCACCGACCGTCCCGCCAGGGCTCGGCACGCGCCGGGGCTCGGCACGGACCCGTTCCTGCTCGACCTGTCCGCCGATCCCCGGCTCAAAGCGCTCTACCTGGACGCCGAGCACGAGGACGGCTACCTCCGCGACCAGGACGTGTTCGGCGAGGGCATCACCATCGACGACAACATGGCCGTCCTCGCCCGCTACGAGAAGGGCGCGCTGCTCACCTACTCCCTCAACGCCCACGCCCCGGCGGAGGGGTACCGGGCCGTCTTCAACGGCACCGCCGGACGGCTCGAACTGCACGTGGTCGAGCGCGCGTGGGCGCCGCCGCACGCCGCGATCGACCCGACCGCGTCCGGGAAGGAGCACGCCGCGGGCGCGTCGGAGCGGCTCGTCCTGCACCGGCACTGGCACGAGCCCGAGGAGATCGCGATCGAGCGGGGCGCGGGCGCGCACGGCGGCGGGGACGCGCTGCTGCTCGACGACGTGTTCCGGGGCCCGTCGGACGATCCGCTCGCGCGGCAGGCGGGGTACCGGGCGGGTGTCGCGAGCGTGATGATCGGCGTGTCGGCCGGCCTGTCCGCCGCGACCGGCGCCCCCGTCGCCCTCACGGACGGCGGGACGCGGCGGGCGGGCTGATGCTCGGGGAGTTCGCGGGCCTGGCGGGGATCGCCGCGCAGGACCGCGGGCTGTTCCCGGCACCGGGCCCGGACCTGCCCGCGCGCCTGCGCGACGCGCTCGGCGTCCTGGAGCTGCGCGCCCGGGACGTCCGGGTCGAGGGCCGGTGGACCGCCGGGGACCTGGCCGGCGAGGAGCTGTCCTGGACGGTCGGTTTCGGCCCCCGCACCCGCGCCTTCCTGCTCCGCCCGCGCGACGCGGCGGGCCCGCTGCCGGGCGTCGTCGCGCTGCACTGCCACGCGGGCATGAAGTGGGCGGGCAAGGACAAGATCGCCGACGGTCCGGGGCCGCCGGCGCCCGAGGTCGTCCGGCTGCGCCGCGAGATCCAGGGCGGCCGCGCCTACGCGAACGAGCTGGCCCGCCGGGGCTTTGCCGTGCTCTGCCATGACGTCCTCGCCTGGGGCTCCCGCCGCTTCCCGATGCCCCTCGCTCCGGGTCCGGACGCGACCGAGCCCGACCGCTACGACCGCGCGGCACGCGACCACGAGCACGTGCTGGCGAAGGCCTGCACGCTCCTCGGCACGTCGTTCGCCGGGGTGCTCGCCTCCGAGGACCTCGCGGCGGCGGCGTACCTGCGCTCCCGGCCCGGCATCACGTCCGTCAGCGCGATCGGCCTGTCGGGCGGCGGGGTGCGCGCCGCCCTGCTGGGCGCGCTCGCCCCGGGGATCGCCGCCGTGATCGCGGTCGCGGCGGTCTCCTCCTTTCGGGACTTCCGCGACGAGCACGTGGCCGCCCATTCCTGGATGCTGTTCCCTCCCGGGCTGACCCGCCTGGCCGACTGGCCCGGCGTGGTCGCCTCCCGGGTCCCGCGCCCGCTGTTGGTCCTCTACGCCGCCGCCGACCCGCTCTTCCCGGCCGAGGGGATGCGCCGCGCGCACCGCGAGATCACCGAGGCCTACCGGACGGCGCCCGGCCGCTATACCGGCGCCTTCTTCGACGCCCCGCACGTCTTCGACATTCCCATGCAGGAAGCGGCTTTCGCATGGCTTACCGGCATTATTTCGCGCGGCCGATAGCGGACCCGGATACAACAATTGCCGCCATTGACGGGTTCGCGAGGCGCGCCTACTTTGAGAGATAGAAAGCGCTTTCAAGGGACTGATCATCCCCGACCACCCCACATTCGAGAACCGTTCCCCTTTCGCCGGGAGAACGGTCGGACACGCCCGGAGAAGAGACCCGGGCGATCTGGAGACAGACAATGCAACTGAGACCCGTCATCGCGTGCGGCGGACTGCTCGCCGGCGCGCTCGTCGCACTGTCCGCGAACCCGGCGCAGGCCGCCACCACCCGCTACGAGGCCGAAAGCTCCCCCGCGGTATGCAGCGGAACCATCGACTCCGACCACGGCGGCTACTCCGGCGCCGGATTCTGCAACGGCGAGAACAAGGCCGGGGCGTACGCGCAGTTCACCGTGAACGCGGCGGCCGCGGGCACGGCCACGCTGCGGATCCGCTTCGCCAACGGCACCTCGTCCGCGCGTCCAGCGGACGTCACCGTGAACGGCTCGGCCGGCCCGTCGGTGTCGTTCGAGGGCACCGGCTCCTGGGACACGTGGGCCACGAAGACGGTCACCGTCCCGGTCACCGCGGGCGCCAACACCGTCCGGCTCACCCCCACCGGCGCCGCCGGCCTGGCCAACCTCGACTGCGTCGACGTCGAGCTGGGCGGCGACACCCCGCCGCCGACCAGCGGAGACGCCCTGTACGTCGCGCCGGGCGGCAGCGACGGCGCGTCCGGGACGCAGTCGGACCCGACGACGCTCGCCTCCGCGATCGGCCGCGTCTCCCCCGGCGGGACGATCTACATGCGCGGCGGCACCTACCACTACGCGCAGACGGTCACGATCCCGCAGGGCGACGACGGGACGTCGAGCGCGCGCACCGTGCTGTCGGCCTATCCCGGCGAGACCCCCGTGCTGGACTTCTCGGCGCAGAGCGAGGACCCGGCCAACCGCGGCCTCCAGGTGAACGGCTCCTACTGGCACGTCTCCGGCCTCGTCGTCGAGCACGCGGGCGACAACGGCGTCTTCGTCGGCGGCAGCGGAAACGTCATCGAGCGGACGGTGACGCGCTTCAACCGCGACACCGGGCTGCAGATCTCCCGGATCGCCTCCACCACCCCGCGTGACCAGTGGCCGTCCGGGAACCTCGTCGTCAGCTCCGAATCCCACGACAATTCCGATTCCGACGGCGAGGACGCCGACGGATTCGCCGCCAAGCTCACCGTCGGCACCGGGAACGTGTTCCGCTACGACGTTTCCCACAACAACATCGACGACGGCTGGGATCTGTACACCAAGACCGACACCGGCACCATCGGGCCGGTCACGATCGAGGACTCCCTTTCCTACGGGAACGGCACCCTCACCGACGGAACGCAGAACGGGAACGGCGACCGCAACGGCTACAAGCTCGGCGGCGACAAGATCGCCGTGAACCACGTCGTGCGGCGCAGCATCGCCTACGGGAACGGCCACCACGGATTCACCTACAACAGCAATCCGGGCACCATCACGGTGTCGGACGACGTCAGCATCGACAACGCCGAAAGGAACTTCTCGTTCGACACCGGCACCTCGGTGTTCCGGAACGACACCTCGTGCCGGTTCGCCGCCGGCGGGTCGAACGACAAGGTCGCCGGCGACGCCGACGCGTCGAACCAGTTCTGGTCCGGGACGAACGGGTCCCGCTGCTCGGCGTACGCCGGGGCGCTCGGCTGGTCGTTCGCCTCGGACGGCCGCCTGGTCGTGACCTTCGGCGGCAAGGCGGTGACGCCGTAGCCCCTGCTCGCCGCCCATCCCCGCGCGTCCCCGCCCGGCCGGCCGGGCGGGGACGCCGGGCCGCGCGCGGCGGTCAGACGGTGCGGACGGCCCCCCCCGCGGCGGCCCGCGCCGCGCCCCGGGCGGCGGGCG
>NZ_WBMR01000399.1 GCF_008923365.1 Actinomadura montaniterrae | reverse complement strand
ATGACCGGCTGGACGGGCGCGGCGGCCTGCGCGGCCTGCTGCTGCGCGGCGGCCGCCGGGTCGGGCCAGGCGGCCTGCTGCCCGGTCCGCTGCCCCGGCTGCGCCGCCGGGTCGGCGGCGGGCTGGACCGCACCGAGCACCGGGTTGACCGCCGCCTCCCAGTCGAAGTCGGAGTGGACGAGCGGGTCGGCCTGCTGCTGCGCCTCGGCCGGGACGTCCGCGCCCTGCTGCGCGGCCTGCTGCTGGGCCGCCGCCTGCTGCGCGGCCTGCTGCTGTGCGGCGGCCTGCTGCTGCGCCGCCTGCTCCTGGAAGGCCTGTTCCTGGAACGCCTGCTGCTGGGCGGCCTGCTGCGCCGCCGTGGCTTGCTGAGCCGCCGTGGCCTGCTGCGTCGCCTGCTGAGCCGCCGTCTGCTGCTGGACCTGCGGGGACGGCACCGGGTCGGGCACCACCGGAGCCGGAGCCGGGGCCGCGGGGTCGGGCGCCGGAGGCTCGGGCAGCAGCGGGGCCGGCTCGTCCTGGACGTCCTGCGACGCCTGCGCGACCTGCGGGAACGGCGGGGCCTCAGGGACGGGGGCCGGGACGTCCGGCTGGGCGGGCTGAGCGGCCGGCACGGGCTGGACGGGCGCGGCCTGCGGCTCCGGCTGTGCGGCGGCCTGGGCCACCTGCGGCGGGACGGCCGCGGCGGGCGCCCGTTCCTGGGCAGGCCGGGGTGGCGCATCGGCGCCCCACGTGCCCTGGGCGGGGCCGGACGGCGCCGCGTCGAGGACCTGCAGTCCGCGCCGGGACGCGCCGATTTCGCGCAGTACCGCCTGCTGCCAGCTGGAGTCGGACACCTGCCTCCCCTCTCCTCGCCAAGACTACGAGACACGCGTCGCCCCACGCACCGCCGCGGGTCGTGCGGCCCCTCGGAGCGGCGTCCGGAGGCACGGTGCACACCGGTCTCACCGGCACAGACAGCCCCAGACCGGCGATCTGCCCTGAAATCACCATTACCCGCCCGCTAGTCTTGCCGGACCTCGATCGGCACCCCGCCACGTGACACACCGCCCGGAGCGACACCATGAACCCCCCTGAATGGCCCGGTCAGCCCGGCGGGCCGGGCTACCCGCCGGCACCGCCCGGCCCGCCGCCCGGTCCGCCGCTACCCGGTCCGCCGGGCCCGCCGATGGGCTTCCCTCCGCCACCGCAGCGCAGCGGGGGCGGCGCGCTCGTGCCCCTGCTGATCATCGGCGTGGTCGCCGTGCTCGGCATCGTGGGCGTCGGCGCGTTCTTCATCCTGCGCAGCGACGACGACGACAAGCCCGACCGGACCGTCGTGATGCCGACGGTGACCCACCTCAACCCGTCCTCGGGGAGCACCTACTCGCCCCTGCCGACGCCGACGACGTCCAGCGGCGGCGGGAGCGGCGACCCGGCGAGCGTCCTGTCCCGGACGATCCGGACGGCGAAGGGCCACACCTTCACCCAGGCGGGCGTCCGGACCGAGTCGTGCGTCACCCGCGCCAACGCCAAGCTGCTGACCGCGCTGCGCCGGCACCCGTGCGTCGGGCTGATGCACTCGGCCGTCTACGCCAACCCGACCAAGACGATCATCACCTCGGTGTCGATCATGACGCTGGGCAGCCCGTCCGCGGCGATCACCGTCAAGGGCGTCACCGACCAGAGCGGCTGGCCGAAGCTGCTCACCCCGTCGGACGCCAGCGGGCTCCCGCAGCCGCGGCCGAACCCGGCGTACTGGACGCGGACCTGGTCGCAGGGCCGCAACGTGATCTACGCGCAGTCGTACTGGAAGAGCGGCGGGCCGACCGGCGGCCGCACCGGCAGCGTGTTCGCGACGGCCGGCGAGCTCGGCGTCGAGGTCACCAACACCCTGCTCTTCTCGGACTGATGGAACGTGCCGTGCGGGAACCGGACGGGCGGGCGACCGCCCGTCCCGCCGCCGCGCGGCCTGCCTTCGCGCGGCCTGCCTTCGCGCGGCCGGTGGGCGCGCGGTCAGCCGTCCTGGCTCTGCGCCTCGCGCTTGCGGGCCTGCGCCCGCTCGTAGGACGCGAGCGCGCGCTCGCCGCCCGGCCTCATCTCGAAGCGGATCCCGCGGTCGCCCTCGAACGGCTCCCGGTGGTCGAAGCCGCCGGTGTAGATCTCGGCGGGCACCCGGTCGGGGAACGCGTCGCAGTACGGGATCCAGGTGTCCAGCGACGTCTCCGCGCCGGGGTTGGCCCGCTGCTGGAGACGCGCGCACGCGTCACAGATGCTCGGTCTCCTGCGCATGGTCCGGCCGTCCTCTCCGCTGTCCGGTGGCGCCGCCCGCACGCGCCGCCGGCGGCCTCGCCGCAGTGTTCCACACCCGCGGTAACGCGTCCGCGACCTGTCACGATCACCAGTGAACGGGTTGCGACATGAGCGACGAAATCATCATAATGATCGCTCTCTGTGTGTCTGTGATCGTGCGCGGTCGCGGGCTCGTTCAGCTCCCGACGAACAGAGGGGTCCCCTGTGCGCGCTGAATGGCAGGCGCATATCGACGAACTCCTGCAGACCTACCAGGAAAAGCGCCGGCAGATCCAGGAGATGCAGTCCCGGCTGGAGACCATCGAGGCGTCCGCCGAGGCCGCCGACGGCATGGTCCGCGTCAAGGTCGACCGGCAGGGCCGGCTGACCTCGCTGGAGTTCGACCCGCGGGTCTCCCGCAAGCTCGGCAGCGAGGAGCTCGCCGAGGCCGTCATGGAGGCGTCGAAGAAGGCGCAGGCCGACGTCGCCGACCAGATGCGCGCCGCGATGCAGGGCCTCGCGCCCGAGGGCGCGTCCGGCGAGGGCGGCGGGTTCGACCTCGCCAAGCTGCTGCCCGAACGGCCCGACGACATCGAGGCGGTCCGCGCCCGCCTCGGGATCCAGCCGAAATGACCTTCGACGGGTACGAGGTCGACACCGAGGACCTCAAGCGCGCCGGCGGCGGCTTCGAGACCAACGCCAACACCCTGCAGCAGATCTTCGACACGCTGAACTCGGCGCTGCAGGCGGAGGGCAAGTGCTGGGGCGCCGACGAGACGGGCCAGCAGTTCGAAGAGGGCTACGGCGAGCCCAGCAAGAACGTCCTGGAGGCCTTCCCCAAGCTCAAGAAGGGGCTGGACGGCATCAAGAAGGGCGTCGACGAGATGGCCAAGGAATACAAGAAGGCCGAAGACGCCTCGAGGCTGAAGTGAGCTGATCCCGTGGGTCTGGAAATCCCCGCCGAGGTCCAGTGGCTGTCGTGGATCGTCGGCTCCGACTGGCCCGAGGGCGACGAGACCGCGATGCGGCGCTGCGCGGACGCCTGGCGCCAGGCCGCCACCTCCATCAACGACCTCGTCGGCGACGTCACCGGCAGCGTCAACGACGTGCGCGGCACCCTCGACGCGGAGGCCGCCGAGAAGTTCCAGAAGAACGTCGAGCAGTGGATCACCACCGATCCGCGGCTGCTGCCGAGCATGGCGGACGCCTGCAACAAGCTCGCCGACGTCATGGACAACGGCGCGCTGGACATCGAGTACGCGAAGTACATGTTCATCGCGCTGCTGATCGTCACCGCGATCGAGATCGCGATGCTGATCGCGGCGGCGTTCGAGACGTTCGGCGCGTCGACGGCGGGGATCCCGGCGGTGGAGGGCGCGGCCCAGGTCACCGCCCGCACCATCTTCAAAGAGCTGATGGAGAAGCTCGGGGAGAAGTTCCTCGGCGCGGTCCTGAAGGGCGCCGCGTTCGGCGCGCTGCAGGGCGGCGGGCTCGACCTGATCGTCCAGGGCGTGCAGATCGCCCAGGGCAACCGGAAGGACGTCGACTGGGCCAAGACGGGCCAGGCGACCCTGGACGGCGCGATCGGCGGCGCGATCTCCGGCGGCATCGGCTTCGGCGCGGGCAAGATCCCCGGGGTCGGCGACGCGGCCGCGACCCCGCTCGGCAACATGTTCAAGGGCATGGCGCGCGACGGCGTGTCCGAGGCGGTCAGCGGCGTGGCCGGCACGGTCGCCACGTCCGCGATCCACGGCGACCCGCTGAGCTGGGACGCCATCGCGAAGGGCGCCACGTCGGGCGCGTTCGGCGGCGCGGTCGGCGGCGGCAAGGGCGGGCTGACGGAGTTCGACGGCGGGATTCCGGGCGGCGACCCGGCGCCCCCGAACGTCGACCCCACCCCGGTGACGACGCACACCCCGTCGACCGGCGGCGGTTCGGGCGAGGGAGGTTCGGGCGGAGGCGGCTCCGACGGCGGCGGCTCGGGCGGCTCGGGCTCGGGCGGCTCGGGCGGCGGTGGCGGCGGCGGTTCGCACGCCACCGGCGGCGGGGGCGGCGGCTCCTATGACGGCGGCGGCTCCGGCGGTGGTGGCGGCTCCCACGGCGGCGGCGGTTCCCACGACGGCGGCGGCTCCGGCGGAGGCGGCGGCAACCGCATCTCCACCCTGCTCGGCGACAACGGCGGCGGTGGAACGAACCACGGTGTCAGCCTCGCCTCGGCGGCCCCCGAGGGCGGCGGCGGTGGAGGCGGCGGCTCGTCCTCCTCC
>NZ_WBMR01000398.1 GCF_008923365.1 Actinomadura montaniterrae | reverse complement strand
CGTGCCGCCGCGCGCCCCCGGGACCCGCGGCCGGGCGATCCGCGCCCGGTGGACGTTCTCCGCCCCGCCGTCCCGGCGCGCGGGGGAGGCGTCGATCAGCACCGCCAGCCGGGACCCGGCGCCGCGCCGCGTCGCCGCGACCCGGTGCGCCTCCTCGGCGGTCAGCGCGCCGAACACCGCGGTGACCAGCCCGTCGCCCTCCCGGCCCTGCCCGGGCGCGCCGCCGAGCGCCGCGAGACCCGGCGTCAGCGACACCGACTTCGACCGCCGCGCCACCGCCAGCGCCTCCAGCAGCAGCCCCTCGAACGCCCCGTCGAACGACGCCGCCGCAGACAGCGCCTCGCCCGCGTCGGTGACGAACCGCAGGTTCATCCCCGTCCGGCCGAGATGCACCCCGATCGACGCGGCGACCGACACCGCCTGCTCGAACGAGCCGCCCGGGCCGTCGCCCCAGTGCGCGCGGCGCCGCGTGTCCAGGAACAGCGTCCCGCTGCTCTGGCGGTGCTGCTCCTCGCGCCGCACCATCAGCTCGCCGTGCCGGGCCGTCGACCGCCAGTGCACCCGCCGCAGGTCGTCGCCGTGCCGGTACTCGCGCGGCGCGACGTCGTCCTCGCCCGCCGCCGACACCGCACGGGCCAGGCTCTCGCCGCCGCCTCCCCACGCGCCGCTCAGCCGCGTCGCCGGCAGCGGCACGATCGCCGGCGTGACGGTGAGCGTGTCGGACATGCTGAACGAGCGGACCAGCTCCACCATCCCGAACGGGTCGGCCAGCCGGACCGTCAGCGGCCCCACCCGGAAGCGGCCCCGCACGTCGGACCGGATCCGGTAGCCGAGCTCCCGCGAGCCCTGCGACTCGATCCGGTCCAGCACGAACCGCGCCCGCCCGCCGAGCGCGTACGGCACCCGGTCCTCCACCAGCAGCAGCCCGCTCGGCAGCCGCGACACGTTCTCCAGCCGCAGGTCGACGCGCGTCTCGTGGCCGACCGGCAGCCGCGGCGGCTCCAGCCGCCGCGCGCACGCCAGCCGGTAGCGGGTCCGCGACACCGCCAGCGTCGACAGCAGCGGCAGCACCAGCACCAGGATCCCGGCGCGCAGCAGGTCCCGCTCGCCGAGCACGAACGCGCACACGATGGCCGTCGCGCCGGCGGCCACGAAGGACCGCCCGCGCGTGGTCAGCCCGGCCAGCGCCCGCCTCAACCGGTCACTTCCCGGGTGCGGGCACCGGCAGGCGGCGCACCAGCTCGGCGACCACCTGCTCGGGACGCCGCCGCTCCACCTGCGCCTCCGCGGTCGGCAGCAGCCGGTGCGCCAGGACCGGGACGGCCAGCTCCTGCACGTCGTCGGGGAGCACGTAGTCGCGCTCGTCCAGCGCCGCGTACGCGCGCGCCGCCCGGACCAGGTGCAGGGTCGCGCGGGGGGAGGCGCCGAGCCGCAGCTCGGGGTGCTTGCGGGTCGCGGTGACCAGGTCGATCGCGTACTGCCGCACCGACGCCGCGACGTGCTGGCGCCGCACCACCTCGATCAGGTCGCGGACGTCGGAGGCGTGCGCGACCGGGGTGAGCCGGTCCAGCGGCGACGACCCGCCGTGCGCGTCGAGCATCTCCAGCTCCGCCGCCGGGTCGGGGTACCCCATCGAGATCCGCGCGGTGAACCGGTCGCGCTGCGCCTCCGGCAGCGGGTAGGTGCCCTCCATCTCGACCGGGTTCTGCGTGGAGATCACCATGAACGGGGGCTCCAGCGCGTAGGTGGTGCCGTCCACCGTGACCTGGCGCTCCTCCATGCACTCCAGCAGCGCCGACTGCGTCTTCGGCGACGCCCGGTTGATCTCGTCGCCGACCACGATGTTGGCGAACACCGGGCCCGGCTTGAACTCGAACTCGCGCAGCTCCTGGTTGTAGGCGCTGACGCCGGTGATGTCGCTGGGCAGCAGGTCCGGCGTGAACTGCACCCGCCGCACCGAGCAGTCGACGGAGCGTGCGAGGGCCTTGGCCAGCATCGTCTTGCCGACGCCCGGCACGTCCTCGATGAGCAGGTGACCCTCGGCGAGCAGCACGGTCAGCGCCAGCCGCACCGCCTTCGGCTTGCCCTCGATCACCGACTCGACGGCGGCCCGGATCCGGTCGGCGATCCGCGCGAGGCCGGCCAGGTCGCCGCCGGAGCCGTCGCGTCCCGCCGGGCCCTCCGCCCTGCCGCCGCCCGCGCTGCCGGGCCGGGCGGGGCGCGATGCCGGGGGGTCGGTCTCCATGAACGACTCGCCGTGCGTGCCTACTGCCACCAAACCCTCCTCAGCCGTCCGGCCGCGTGGTGTGCTCGAAGGCCCCTGACGGAGCCCGCCCCCCGGGACCGGGGGCCCGTCTCCTCGCGACCGGTGCGGCGCTCTGTGCGCCCGCCCAACCGACAGTACGTCGTCGGCGGGCCCGCCGCGATGTTCATGTGGAACGCGAGCCCATTGTGCTCCACGGCGATCACCACCACAGCCCCACCGGGCCCACCACTTCGCCCCACCGGGGGCTCCCGGCCCTCCCGCGCGCCCCCACAAAGGTCCATGGCGGACGGTGCCGCGGGCCGCCCCGGCGGGACCGCCGCGGGACGGCGCGCGGAGGGGCGCCCGCCGCCCCCCACTCCGCCCCACCCCGTCTGACCTGCGACTTTCTCGATGATCTTCGTGCGCGGAAGGCGTTTTCCTTGTTGACGGTGGGGAAGAGTGGAGTAGAGTGGGGCGCCGTGGGGAGCAGTAGCGCCTCATGCGGCGCGGGAGGTGGGGCCGGTGTTCCTCGGCACCCATTCACCGCGCCTCGACGACAAGGGACGACTGTTCCTGCCGGCGAAGTACCGCGAGGAGCTGTCGGGGGGATTGGTGATCACGAAGGGCCAGGAACGCTGCCTGTACGTCTTCCCCATGGCGGAGTTCCAGCGCATCACCGAGGCTCTGCGTGCCGCGCCGGTCACCGAGAAGGCGGTCCGCGCGTACAGCCGGGTCTTCTTCGCCAGCGCCTCCGACGAGGTCCCCGACAAGCAGGGACGCGTCACGATCCCGCCGCCGCTGCGCACGTACGCGGGCCTGACCCGCGACTGCACGGTCATCGGCGCCAACACACGCCTGGAGATCTGGGACACCCAGGCCTGGGAGTCCTACCTCGAGCAGGAGGAACAGGCGTTCTCCGACGTCTCGGAGGAGGTGTTGCCAGGGATCCTCTAGACGACCCGTCGGTCCGTTGACCGGCATTGGCCCACGTTCGGCCAGGTCTCCAGCCGCTCTCCGAGCCAGCTGGCGCAGCTTCCCCGGTGCCAGACGGCGACCCCCCGCGGAAACGCGGTGATCTTCCCTTAGGGCAGCGGATGGGGACCTGGCCGGGCGAGGCCGCCGCCGGGGGCGGGCAAGGTCCGGACCGGCGATGCCACACAGTCCGCGAGCGAGGTGGCAGTACCAGGGGGGTGAACCATGGACGTGGGAGACCACGCGGCCGGGGCCGGTCACGTACCGGTCATGCTCGGTCGCGTTCTGGAACTTCTCGCCCCCGCCGTGGACGCCGCCCGCGCCGCCGGGCGCACACCTCTCTATCTGGACGCCACCCTCGGCATGGGCGGCCACGCCGAGGCCATGCTCCGGGCCCACCCGGACCTGCGGGTCATCGCCCTCGACCGCGACACCACCGCGCTGGAGCGCTCCGCGCGCCGGCTCGCCCCCTTCGGCGACCGCGTCGCGTTCGAGCACGCCGTCTACGACGAGATCCCCGGCGTCCTCGCGCGGCTCGGCGTCCCGTCGGCGGACGCCGTGCTGTTCGACCTCGGCGTCTCCTCCCCGCAGCTCGACGAGGCCGACCGCGGCTTCGCCTACTCCTACGACGCGCCCCTCGACATGCGGATGGACCGCACCCAGACGCTCACCGCGGCGGAGGTCGTCAACGGCTACCCGCCCGCGGAGCTGGCGCGCATCCTGCGCGAGTACGGCGAGGAGCGGTTCGCCCAGCGCATCGCCTCCGCGATCGTCCGCGAGCGCGAGCGCGCCCCGCTCGACTCCACCAGGCGGCTCGCCGACCTGGTCCGCACCTCCATCCCGGCCGCGACCCGCCGCACCGGCGGCAACCCGGCCAAAAGGACGTTCCAGGCGCTGCGCATCGAGGTGAACGGCGAGCTGGACATCTGGCGGCGGGCGCTGCCCGCCGCCCTGGACGCGCTCCCGGTCGGCGGCCGGGTCGCCGTCCTCAGCTACCACTCGCTGGAGGACCGCATCACCAAGCGGGTCCTCGCCGCCGAGGCGGCCGACACCACCCCGCCGGAGCTGCCCGTCCCGCTGCCCGAGCACGAGCCGAGGTTCCGGCTCCTGACGCGCGGGGCCGAGCTGCCGTCCGACGAGGAGACCACGACCAACCCACGGGCCGGGTCGGTGCGGATGCGCGCCGCCGAGCGGGTCCGGGAGGCGACATGACGACGACGAGCCGACGCCCGCCGGCCACCGCGCCCGCCAGGAACGCGCCGAAGAAGGCCGCGCCCGCGAAGAAGAAGAGGCCCGACCCGGACCGCCCGGCCGACGCCGCCGCGGGACGGGCCGCGCCGCCGCGCCGCCCGGCGAAGAGCC
>NZ_WBMR01000397.1 GCF_008923365.1 Actinomadura montaniterrae | reverse complement strand
GGCCCCGCCGAGCTCGGCGGCGTGCCGGTGGACGACTGGCCGGACGCCTGCGCGCTGCTCAAGAAGGCCGACCTGGCGGCCGTGCACGCCGACGACCACGACGTCCGGCCGGCGAGGACGAGCGTCGGGGGCGTGACGCTGCCGCACCCGGTGTCCTGCACGTACGAGACGACCTGGAACGAGACGGCGGGGAAGAAGCCCGGGGACGGCGGGGCGTCCGGCGGTCCGGAGCCGTCGGGGACGCCCTCCGCCAAGGCGAGCGCCACCGGCAAGGCCACCGGCAAGGCGGGGACGTCGCCGGCGCCGCACGCCTCGGGCGGCGCGGAGCCGCCGGACGACGCCGTGCCCGAGACGACGGTGCGCGGCCTGAGCGTCAGCGTCCGCTGGGTGGCGGAGACGCCCGAAGCGGCCGAGAAGATGCTCGACGCGCTGCAGGCGATCCAGTCGCAGGCGCGGGAGCGCCCCGACATCCCCGCCGGCCGGGCCTACGAGCTCGGGCCGACCGCCGGGATGATCGCGCTGCGCGTCGACCGGGCCGTGGTGGTCGTGGACGTGGACCGCCCGCCGGGCGCCGCGGCCCGCCTCGCCCGGTCCGTGGTCGACCGCCTGCGGACCTGGTCGCCGGGCACCTGACCGGCCTCTCGCCGACCGCCCGGGCGCCCGTCAGTAGTCCGGGACGGCCTCGGGAAGCGGCTCGGCCATCGGCTCGGGCAGCGAGTCGCGCAGCGGCTCGGGCCGGGACTGCGGGGTGAGGACGGGGTCGGGCACGACGGCGGTGCTGCGGCCCGCCCAGGCCTCCAGCTGCGCCACGAAGCGCTCCGCGTGGACCGGCCAGTGGAACCGCGCGCGGGCCGCCGCGTAGCCGCGCTCGCCCATCCGGACGCGCAGCTCCGGGTCGTCGCGCAGCTTCAGGACCGCCGCCGCGGCGGCGGCCGGGTCGCCGAACGGGACGACCAGCCCGCACCCGGCCGGGTCGACGATGTCCACCGCGGGCGGGTTCGGCGTCGTGATCACCGGGACGCCGCGGGCCATGTACTCCACGACCTTCGTGGGCATCGAGTGCCGGTAGTTGGGCTCGTCGTGCAGCAGCGCCAGCCCCGCCATCGCGCCCTCGGCGATCCGCAGCGCCCGGTCGTTCGGGACGAACCCGTACCAGCGCAGGAGCCCGGTCCGCTGCGCCTCGCGCAGCGCGGGCCGCACGTCCGGGTCGGCGGAGCCGATCAGCTCGACCGTGATGCCCTCGTGCGCCAGCAGCCGCGCCATCTCGATCATGTCGAGCGCGCCCCGGGCCACCGACAGGTTGCCGACGTAGACGGCGCGGCGGTCGTCCGGCGGGCCGGGCGGCAGGTCGGAGACGTAGGTGGTGTTGGGCACGACCGGGTGGTCGCCGCGGAACCGGGCCCGGTAGCCCTCCTCGGCGAGCAGCAGCTTCAGCCGCCGCTCGCCGCGCCGCTCCAGCCGCCTGACGGCGGGCCGCAGCACCGGGCGGACCGGCCCGGGCACCCAGTCCTTCGCGGTAAGCGCCGCCGCGGTGTCCTCGTGGACGTCCCACACGACGGTCCGGCCGCGGGTCTCGCGGGGCAGCGAGACCACCAGCTCGGGGTCGTGCAGGAGGATCACGTCGGCGTAGCCGGCGTGCTCGGCGAGGGCCCGGCGGGCGGCCCGCAGGGCCCGGAGGCGGTGCCTCCCGGTGGCCCGCGGGACGTCCACGGGGCTGACCTCGCGCCAGGGGGTCACGTTGCACGCCCGGAAGGGCGCGATGTAGGTGACCTCGTGGCCGGCGTCGAGGAGCGCGCGTATCTGCCGGTGCAGAATGCGCGCATCCTCGGGATGGTGCACCACCGTGCAAACACAGATCCGCATTCCACTCACTCCGCAAGGTGCCGGTAAAATCGCCTGCTGCTCGAGTCTTCGTCGCCCATGGAAATCGTCGATGAATTCCCCTTGTCCGCGATGTGGACGGTCGCGGGCGACTCGTTCCGGTCCGTCGGGGCGCCGTCCCGCTAAAGCAGTTCGACGGTTTCGAGTTGCACGTCCCGGGTGCGGCCGCGGGTGTCGAACAGCAGCCGGGCGTGCCGGGTCAGGGTCTCGGGGTCGTAGGCGGCGTGGTCGGCCAGCACGATCGCCAGGTCCGCGTCCGCGAGCGCGGCGGGCAGGTCGGCGCCGGCGGCGGGCACCGGGGTGCCGTCCACCTGCCAGTCGGTGACGAACGGGTCGTGAAACACGAGGTCGGCGCCCAGCCGGGCCAGCCGGCGGGCGACGGGCCGGGCGGGCGACTCGCGCTGGTCGGCGATGTCGGCCTTGTAGGTGACGCCCAGCAGCAGCACCTTGGCGCCCTTGAGCGCGCGGCCCTCGCGGTTGAGGAGCTGCTGGGCGCGTTCGGCGACGTACCGGGGCATCCGGTCGTTGATCTCCTGGGCCAGTTCGACGAACCGGAACGGGTAGCCCAGGGAGCGGACCTTGTAGGACAGGTAGTTGGGGTCGATCGGGATGCAGTGCCCGCCCACCCCGGGTCCGGGCCGGAACGCCTGGAACCCGAACGGCTTGGTGGCGGCGCAGTCGATGGCGTCCCACAGGTCGATGCCGAGCTCGTTGCAGAACACCGCCATCTCGTTGACCAGCGCGATGTTGACGTGCCGGTAGGTGTTCTCCAGCAGCTTGGCCATCTCGGCCTCGCGCGTCCCCTTGGCCTCGACGACGCGTTCGACGAACTTGCCGTAGAACGCGGCGGCGGCCGACGCGCACGCGGGCGTGAGACCGCCGACGATCTTGGGCGTGTTGCGGACCCCGTAGACGGTGTTGCCCGGGTCGATGCGCTCGGGCGAGAACGCGAGGTGGAAGTCCTCGCCCGCGACCAGGCCGGACGTCTCCAGGATGGGCCGCACGACCTCGTCGGTGGTGCCGGGGTAGGTGGTGGACTCCAGCACCACCAGGGTGCCCGGCGCCAGGTGGGCCGCGACGGTCTCGGCGGCGCCGCGCACCGCGGTCAGGTCCGGGCCGCCGTCGGGCGACAGCGGGGTCGGCACGCAGATCACCACGGTCCGGGCGCCGTCCAGCACCTCCGCGTCCAGGCTGGGCGCGAACCCGGCCTGGAGCATGTCGGCCACTTCGGCGGGCGCGACGTCGTCGATGTGCGAGCGGCCGGCCTTCAGCCCCTCCACCACCCGTGCGTCGCGGTCCAGGCCGCCGACCTGCAGGCCGGCCCGGCAGGCCTCCCGCACCAGCGGAAGGCCCACATAGCCGAGTCCGATGACCACCAGATCCATGCCCGGCTCCCTTCGAGATCGGTGCGCGCGCCCGGCGCGCTCCCGGATGTCAGGTATGGCGATTTCGATCGAGGCGAGGTCCGTCGGGACGGCCTCAGCGGAGGCCGTAGGCGGCCCGGTACCCCGTCGCGACGGCCCGCCAGGTGCGTTCCGCCCGAACCCATTCCCGGGCCCGCTGACCTGTTTTTCGCCTTCTTTCGGGACTGTAAGCCAGGTCTTCCAGACAATTCGCCCATGCTTCCGCGTTTTCCGGAACTGTTAACGCCCCGGTCACGCCGGGTTCCACGATTTCGCGAAGTGCCCTGACATCACTGGCTATGACGGGGATTCCCCCGGCCATCGCCTCCAGCGGCTTGAGGGGCGTCACCAATTGGCACACCCGGTCCGCCCGGCGCGGGACCGCGAACACATCGAGGAGCGCGTGGTAGCGGCGAACGGAACCCATCGGCACCCGCCCGGTGAACACGGCGTGAACGCCGTGCCCGGCGGCACGCCGCTCCAGGGCGCCGCGCTCGGGACCGTCCCCGACCAGCAGCAGCGTGACGGGCACGCCGCGGTCGCGCAGCAGCGCCGCCGCGTCGATCAGCGTGTCGATGCCCTCGTAGCCGTAGAACGACGACGTCAGGCCCACGACGGTGGCGTCCGCGGCGATGCCGAGCTCCGCGCGCAGGCCGGCGGCGTCCGGCAGCGGTTCGAGGAACGCCTCGTCCACCCCGTTCGGCACCACGAAGATCTTCTCCTCGGGGACGCCGCGGGACGCGATCTCCGCCCGCATCGCCTCGCCGAGCGTGACGACCGCGTCGGCCTCGGCCATCCGGCGGGTCTCCAGCTCGCGGGTCAGCCGGTAGAACTCGTCGGACTCGCTGTGCGCCGGGTCGCGCGACAGCCACGAGTCCTCCAGGAAGCCGCGCACCTCGTACACGACGGGCAGCCCGTGGCGGCGCCCCAGCTCCAGCGCGACCGCCGCGTTCAGATGGTTGCTGACCGCGTGCAGGACGTCCGGGCGCAGCTCCTCGACGAGCCGCCCGGCCAGGTCGGCGCCCTTCTCGACGGCCCGCACCGGACCGGCGGGCGGCAGCCACGGCAGCAGCCGGTGGTACGGGACGCCGTCGACGTCCACCCGGGCCCGCGCGTCCCCGAGACCCTGGCTGAGCGGGTACCCGAGCCGCGTCGCCACGTGCGTGTCGAACCCCATCTCGCGCTGCGCGAGCGCGATCCGGTGCGTCCGGACGGTGTAGCCGGCGTTCGTGGCCGGCAGCGCGTTCGTCACGAACTGCAGCACCCCCGTCCCGGAACCGTTCCGGGGACGGGCGGCGCGGGCGGGGGCCGGCGGCGTGCGGGCCAGCAACTCACGCA
>NZ_WBMR01000396.1 GCF_008923365.1 Actinomadura montaniterrae | reverse complement strand
CTCGGCGCGGCACGGCGGGCAGCCGCGCAGGTGCGCGGACAGCGCCTCGGCCTCGGCCCCGGCGAGCCGCCCGAGGGCGTAGACGCCGAGGCCGGGCCGGTACTCGCCGCAGCCGGATGCCTCCACGCCCACCAGTACGTCGGCGGGCCCGGACCCGTTCAGCGCGGTGTTCAGCCGAGGTCGGGGGCGGTGGCGGTGAAGCGGGCCTCGACGGCGGCGCGGACGATCTGCGTCTCCGGCTCCAGGTCGATCGGCTCGGGCTCGCCCGCGTCGGCGGCGGCGCCGCCGAACGCGCCCGCCAGGGTGACCGGCTGCGCCATGCCCTCGTCGCGCCCGAGGCCCTCGTCGGACAGCTCGACCAGGCCGGTGAGCCGCGCGCCGAGCGCCCCCGCGTACCGGCGGGCGCGCGCGACGGCCTCGTGCGCGGCCTGCTCGGCGGCCCGCCGGAAGACGTCGCTGTCGCGGCGCAGGTCCCAGTCGGGGCCGTCCACCCGGGTCCGTTCGAGGTCGCCGAGCCGGGTGACCAGCTCGCCGAGCACGGTGAAGTCGGCGACCGTCACCTTGATCAGGACGGTGCCCTGGTAGGCGCGGATGTCGCCCTCCCGGCGCCGGTACTTCACCAGCGGGGTGATGACGAGGCCGCCCGTCTCCGTCTTCTCCACCGCGTCGCCGTAGGAGCCGATCAGGTCGAGCGCGGCACGGTTGCGCTCGGTGAGCCGGTCCAGCGCGGTGCGCCGGTCCGGCTCCTGCGACTGGACGTGCACCGACAGCCGGGCGATCTCCGGCTCGGCCTCCAGCACCGCCTCGCCGCGCACACTGATCAACGGAGCGTCGCTCATACCGCCAACCTAGCCGGTGGCGCGGCGGGGCACGCGCCTAGAGGAACGTCCGCCCCTCGCCCCGGTAGGTCGGGACGGTCCGGACGAACCGGTCGCCGTCGATGAGGTGCAGGTCGGCGAACCGCTCGCACAGCTCCCCGGCCTTGGTGTGCCGGAACCAGACCCGGTCGCCGATCCGCAGGTCGTCGGCGGTGCGGCCGAGCAGCGGCGTCTGCACCTCGCCCGCGCCCTCGTTCGGGTCGAAGGACAGCCCGGAGGGCAGGTAGGGGCGGGGGAGCCGGACGTCGTCGGCGGGCCCGGACGCGAGGTAGCCGCCGCCGAGGCAGGTCGCGACGCCGGGCGCGGGCCGGCGGACGACGGGCAGCGCGAACAGCGCGGCGGGCCGTCCGGTGAAGTTGGAGTAGTAGTCGAACAGGTGCGGCTGGTAGAGCCCGGAGCCCGCGGCGATCTCGGTGACGGCGCGCTCGGCGGCGGTCTTCTCCACGCTGCCGGTGCCGCCGCCGTTGACGAACTCCAGCTCGGTCAGGTCGCGGACGGCCTTGACGATCGCGGCGCGCCGCCGGGCCAGCTCCATCCGGGACCGCTGCTGCATCGCGCGGATGACGCGGCCGCGGGCGGGCCGCCCGGGCGGCAGGTCGCCGACGCCGGCGATCTGCGACTCGTAGGCCATCAGCCCGGCCAGGTGCAGGCCGGGCCGCTTGAGGATCCGCTCGGCGAACGCGGCGACGTCGGCGGGGGTGCGCAGCGGGGAGCGCAGCGCGCCGATCCGGACGCGGCCGCCGAGAGGCCGGTAGGAGGCGTCGATGTCGACGCAGATCCGGATCCGGGCGTCGCCGGCGGCGTCCTCGATGAGGTCGAGGTGCTCGGGGCAGTCGACCATCAGGGTGATCGCGCGGGCGGCGGCGGGGTCGGCGGCGAGCTCGGCGATCGCGGTGCGGTCGGCGGTCGGGTAGGCGACGAGGATGTCGTCGCAGGCGCCCTGCCGGGCGAGCCAGAGCGCCTCGGGAAGGGTGAACGCCATGATCCCGGCGAAGCCGTCCATGGCGAGCGCCTCCTCCAGGAGGGCGCGGCAGCGCACCGACTTGCTCGCGATCCTGATGGGCTTGCCGGCGGCGCGGCGCACCAGGTCGGCGGCGTTGGCGCGGAAGGCCGCGAGGTCGACGACGGCGAACGGCGCCTCAAGGCCGGCGGTCGCGGCGTCGTAGCGGTCCCGGAGGTTCATGTGTGCCACACTGCCACAATAGCGGTAAATGTGAAAAGCTCTCATATACCGCCCGAGGGTGCGGCGGGCCGGCTCTCAGCCCTTGCGGGGATGCGCGTCGAAGAACCTCCACAGCATCTCACTCGCCTCCGACGGCCACGCGTGCGTCCCGCCCTGGATCTTGCAGAACGTCACCTCGACGCCCTGCGCGCCCTTGCCCGTCCCCTGGCAGTCGGTGTTGCCGCTGAGCGCCTTCACGTCCTCGTGCGGCTTCGGCAGCTTCGCGAGCTTCCGCCAGAAGTCCACCGCCTGCGAGACGGGCGGGAACGGCCGCTTGTCGTTGAAGTCGCGGTTCCCGCCGCCGTTGAACGGGACGCTGCGGTCCGCCGTCCCGTGGAAGATCATCGCCGACACCGGGCGGTCCGGGTCGCACTTGGTCACCAGCGACCCCTCGACCACCCCGATCGCGGCGACCTTGCCGGGCTTCTCGCAGGCCAGCTTGTACGCCATGCCCGCGCCGTTGGAGAACCCGGTGACGAACACCCGGTCCGGGTCGGCGAGCCCGGCGCCGGTCAGCTTGTCGATCAGCTTGCTCAGGAACCCGACGTCGTCGATGTTCCCGATCTTCGCGGCGCCGCAGCAGCTCCCCGCGTTCCAGGTCGTCATGAACCCGTCCGGGTAGGCGACCACGAACCCCTTGTCGTCGGAGATCCTGTCGAAGCCGGTCAGCGACTCCATCTTGTTCATGTTGGCGAGGCCGCCGTGCAGCGCGAGCACCAGGGCGGGCCTGTCGGCGGGCTTGCCGTCCTTCCACTTCCCGTCCGCGACCTTGGCCGGGATGTGCAGCAGGTACTCCCGGTGCCCGGGCGTACCCACGTCGATCTTCTCCTTGTGGGTGCCGGCGGCGGTCGCGATCCCGTCGACCGTCGCGGGCCGCTTCCCGCCCTCGCCGCCGCCCTTGCCGCCGCCGCCCTTGCTCGTGCAGGCCGCGAGGACGAGGGACAGGGCCACTGCGACAACCAGGATCCGGCGCATGCGAGCAAAAGTAACCCCAACGGCTCGCCTCAAACTACTCACGAGTAGACAACCCGGCTCACCTGCCGCGCCGGACCGCCGAAGAGCGGCGTCCTGGCGCGGCACGGCCCCGGGACGGCGGCCCGCCGCGTAGGCTCGTAGCCCCGTATCCGCATGTGAGCTGCGCCTTCGCGGCGAGAGTGAGACCGAGCCATGGACCGAGCCGACCAGTACGTGCTGACCCTGTCGTGCCCCGACCGGCCGGGCATCGTCGCCGCCGTCTCCGGAGTGCTCGCCGACCGCGGATGCAACATCGTGGAGAGCCAGCAGTTCGGCGACCCCGACTCCGGCACCTTCTTCATGCGGGTCCAGTTCGCCGCCCGCCCCGGCACCGACGCCGACGAGCTGCGCGGCGCGTTCGCGTCCCTCGCCCCCGACCTCGCCCTCGAATGGCGGCTGCACGACCTGTCCCGGCGCCCCCGCGTGCTGATCATGGTGTCGAAGGGCGGGCACTGCCTCAACGACCTGCTCTACCGGCAGCGCTCCGGGCTCCTCGACATCGACGTCGTCGCCGTCGCGTCCAACCACCCCGACCTGCGGCCGCTCACCCAGTCGTACGGCATCGACTACCACCACCTCCCGGCCGGCCCCGGCGGCAAGGCCGCGCAGGAGGCCGAGATCCTCGCGCTCGTCGAGCACTACCGCGCCGACCTCGTCGTCCTCGCCCGCTACATGCAGATCCTCTCCGACGACTTCTGCGCCAAGCTCCCCGGCGCGATCATCAACATCCACCACTCCTTCCTGCCGAGCTTCAAGGGCGCCCGCCCCTACCACCGCGCGCACGAACGCGGCGTCAAGCTGATCGGCGCCACCGCGCACTACGTCACCGCCGACCTCGACGAGGGCCCGATCATCGAGCAGGAGGTCGCCCGCGTCGACCACACCCATAGCCCCGAGGAGCTCGTCGCGGTCGGCCGCGACGTCGAATGCCTCGCGCTCGCCCGCGCCGTCCGCTGGCACGCCGAGCACCGCGTCCTGCTCAACGGGGACCGCACCGTCGTCTTCCGCTGACCGTTCGCGCAGGTGAAAGCGTGAGATGTCGGCATGGCGTGTTTCACTCCACGTGACAATGCCTCACCATGAGTAGTGAGAGATTGTCCGGACGTGCCGGTGGCTCACGGGGGTGGCTATGGCCGAGGCTCTGGTCAAGGACCTGATCGAGGAAGAACGCAGCAGGCGTCAGGCGCGGCGCCTCGCCGTCCGCGAGTTCCGCCCGCGGCGCCCGCTCGCCGGGCTGGCGGCCGCGCTGGTGGTCACCGCCGCGGGCGGGATCGCCGCCATCGAACTGCTCGCCGCCGCGCTGCACTCCGGCGTCCACCCGGTCCCCGGCGTGGGCGCGCTCGTGCACGCGCTGCGGCACCACGCGTGGCGCGACGCCGCCGTCCGCGAGACCGCCGCCGCGATCGCCGGCTGCGGGCTGCTGTTCCTGCTCGCCGCGCTGCCCGGGCGGCTGCGCGGCGTCCCGCTGGACGGCGCCGACCCACGGCTCGCCCGTCCTCAACCCCGCGGATGCAGAGGAAGAATGAGCCTGGACCGCATAGAACTGCGCGGCCTGCGGGC
This sequence comes from Actinomadura montaniterrae, assembly GCF_008923365.1. Classification (GTDB taxonomy): domain Bacteria; phylum Actinomycetota; class Actinomycetes; order Streptosporangiales; family Streptosporangiaceae; genus Spirillospora; species Spirillospora montaniterrae. Next base: position 43 of record NZ_WBMR01000396.1, on the reverse strand, counting down.
CCGGGGAAGGCACGGCGCGCTGCCGGCCGAGCGCGAGCTCGGG
>NZ_WBMR01000395.1 GCF_008923365.1 Actinomadura montaniterrae | reverse complement strand
CCCTCGCCGGCGTCCCCGCCCGGGCGCCCGCCGCCTCCCCGCTGGCGGCCGCCGCGCCGCGGCTGGCGACGGCGTCCAACTTCCGCGACCTCGGCGGGTACGCGACCGCCGACGGCCGGCACGTGCGCGGCGGCGTGGTCTACCGGTCCAACTCGCTGGCGAACCTGTCGGACGCCGACCAGCAGACGCTGCTGAGCCTCGGGATCACCCTGGACGTCGACCTGCGCAACGCCAAGGAGCGCTCGGACGACCCGGACCGGCTGCCGGCCGGGATCGCCTACAAGGTCGCCGACGTGGAGGACCTGACGCACGGCATCTCCTTCGCCGATCCCGCGCTGGGGAGCCTGCTGTACGGGTTCCTGATCGGGCTGGTCACCGGGTCGTCCAACATCGGGCAGTCGATCGCCTACCCGTTCATGGTGGACTTCAGCGGCGCGAGCCGCGCCTACCACGACCTGCTCACCTCGATCGCCGCGAACCCGGGCGCGACGGTGTTCCACTGCACCGCCGGCAAGGACCGGACGGGGTGGGGCGCGGCGGTGCTGCTGACGCTCCTCGGCGTCCCGAAGGCGACGGTGTACCAGGACTACCTGGCCAGCAACACCTATCTCGGCCGGCCGGACGCGGTGGAGTCGTCGTGGCTGGACGAGGCGTTCCACGAGGTCGACCAGGCCTACGGCGGTTTCGACAATTACGTCCACAAGGGCCTGGGGCTCAGCGACGCGACGATCGCGGCGCTGCGCGCCCGGCTGCTGACGTCCTGACGCAGGCGGGGCCTAGGGCCGTTCGACCGGGGGCATGAGGGGCGGTCCGGCGGCCTCGGCGGCGGTGGCGACCTTGCGGAGCAGGCCGGCGAGCTGCGCGCGCTCGGCGCCGGTCAGCGGCGCGAGCAGCGCGTGCTCGGCGGCGGCCTGGTCGCCGATGGTGCCCTCCCATGCGGCGTGGCCCTCGTCGGTGAGCGCGACCAGCAGGCGCCGCCGGTCGGACGGGTCGTGCGTGCGGGTGAGGTGCCCCGACTCCTCCAGCCGGTCGAGCCTGCTGGTGAGGGTGGCGGGGTGGGTGTCCAGCGCCTTGGCGAGCCAGCTGGGGGTGGCCTGGTAGGGCGGGCCGGCGGAGCGGAGCCGCCACAGGATGTCGTACTCCCAGCCTTTGAGGCGGCGCGCCTTGAGCGCGGCCTCACGGCGGCGGCGCAGGAGCGCGACGAGGGTCTGCATCCGGGTGATCGCTCCCTCGACGTCGGGGTCGAGGCCCGGCAGCTCGCGGGACCAGTGGGCGATGTGCCGGTCGATCGAGTCCTCCTCCACGCCCGGCATACTATCCTCTCGGATATTATCTTTTCGTAATAACTGAGAGTGAGGATCCCCCCCCATGTCCCTGTGGCCCCCCGATTTCGCCGGCCGGATCGACGAGCGCACCATCGACAGCCGCCTGCTGCGCGGCAACCCGCTGGGCGACCCGCACCGCAGGCCGCTGTGGGTGTACACGCCGCCCGGCTACGACGACGAGCCCGAGCGCCGCTACCCGGCCGTCTACATGCTGCTCGGGTTCACCGGCACGCTCCCGGCCTGGAGCAACCAGCCCGGCGCGTTCCGCACGTCGGTGCCGGTCGCCACCGACGCGCTGTTCGCCCGCGGCGAGGCACCGCCGATGATCCTGGTGTTCGTGGACGCCTGGACCAGCTACGGCGGCAGCCAGTACGTCGACTCCGCCGGGACCGGCCGCTACCACTCCTACCTGTGCGAAGAGGTCGTCCCGTGGGTCGACGCCCGCTACCGGACGATCCCCGACCGCGACCACCGGGCCATCGCCGGCAAGTCCAGCGGCGGGCTCGGCGCCATGATCACCTCGATGCTGCGCCCCGACCTGTTCGGCGCGTTCGCCACGCACTCGGGCGACGCCCTGTCCGAGGCGCAGTACATCCCGCACTTCCTGCAGGCCGTGCGGGACCTGCGCGCCTACGGCGGCGACGTCTTCACCTGGTGGGACGACTTCCGCTCCCGCACCGCCTTCACCAAGCAGGAGGACCTGCGGCTGCTGGAGATCCTCGCGGTGTCGGCGTGCTTCTCGCCGGGCGCCGACGGAACGCCGATGCTGCCGTTCGACCCCGTCACCGGGGTGCTGCGGCCCGAGGTCTGGGAGCGGTGGCTGCGCTGGGACCCGGTCCGGATGGCGCCCGCGCACGCCGAGGCGCTGCGGTCGATGCGCGCGATCTGGATCGACGCGGGCACCCGCGACGAATGGTTCCTCGACCTCGGCGCGCTGGCGTTCCGCGACGCGCTGGGCCGGGCGGGCGTCGCCGAGGACACCGTCAGGTTCGAGCTGTTCGAGGCGGGCCACGTCGCCATCGAGTACCGCCATCCCCAGGCCCTCGCCTGGCTGGCCCACCGCCTGGCGCCCTGAGCGTGTGCCGTCTCGCGCCCTGAGCGTGGCGCCGCGTCCGGTGCCCCGTAGGCTCCCGTACATGATCGATCAAACGGCGTCGTACCTGTCCGGGCTGTTCTCCCTGGAGGGCAGGACGGCGGTGGTGACCGGCGGCAGCTCCGGGATCGGGCGGGCCATCGCGGTGGCGCTGGCGCGCGCGGGCGCGTCGGTCGTGGTCGTCGCGCGCCGCGAACCCGAGCTCGCCGCTACCGTCCGGGAGCTGGAGTCGCACGGGTGCCGGGCGGCGTCGGTCAGCGCGGACCTCGGGTCCCGCGCCGGCGTCGCCGGCGCCGCGCGCGCCGTGGTGGAGCCGTTCGGCGAGCCGGACGTGCTGGTCAACGCCGCCGGGATCAACCTGCGGCCGCCGATGGACGAGCTGGGCGAGGAGGTGTGGGACGCGACGATGGCGGTGAACCTGGACGCCCCGTTCCTGCTCGGGCAGCGGTTCGGGCCGGGGATGGCCGAGCGCGGCTACGGGCGGCTGATCCACATCGCCTCGCAGCAGGCGTTCCGGGCGTTCGTCACCAGCGGCGCCTACGGGGTGTCGAAGGCGGGGCTGGTGGCGCTGGCCCGCTCGCAGGCGGAGGCGTGGTCGGCGCGGGGCGTCACCGCCAACACCCTGGTCCCCGGTTTCGTGCTGACGCCGCTGAACGCGCGGCTGCAGGACGATCCGGCGCGGGTGGAGGCGCTCGCCGCGCGCACGATGACCGGCCGCAACGGCCTGGCCGAGGACTTCGCGGGCGCGGCGGTGTTCCTGGCCTCGCCGTCGGCGTCCTACGTCACCGGGCAGGCGATCTTCGTGGACGGCGGGTTCTCCGTCCACTGACCCGCCCGGGCCGTCGTCGCGCGGGGGCGGGTCAGTCCCACAGGCCGGTGGCCCGGACGGCGTCGGCGGGGCCGGTGGCGTGCACGATCCCGGCGACGGGCCGGCCGTCCTCGTCGTGCACCAGCCAGCCGCCGAGCTGCACGACCGGGACCCGCCCGGCGCGCATCGCCAGCGCCAGCTCCGACAACGTCCCCCAGGACCCGCCGACGACGATGACGGCGTCGGCGGCGTTGACGATCACGTTGTTGCGGGCCTGGCCGAGCCCGGTCGGCAGCACGACCGACAGGTCGGGGCCGGCGGCGGACCGGTCGGCGGCCGGGAGGACGCCGACGACGGTCCCGCCGGCCGAGCGGGCGCCGGCCGCGGCGGCGGCCATGACGCCGCCGTGCCCGCCGCAGATCAGCACGGCGCCGCGGCGGGCCAGCAGCCGCCCGGTCTCGTGGGCGCGGTCCCAGTCGTGCTCGGTGCACTCGGCGGGGCCGCACACCGCCACCTGGACGGCCACGGCCGCTACCGGGCGCCGTGCCGGCCGGCGATCCGGTCGATCACGGCGGCGAGGTCGAAGTCCTTGCCGGTCAGGCCGCCGGCGCTGTGGGTGGACAGCGCGAACGTCAGGATCCGCCACCGGATGTCGATGTCGGGGTGGTGGTCGGCGTCCTCGGCGGCCCGGGCGACCTCGTCGACCACCGCGATGCCCTCCAGGAACGAGGGCGCCTTCACCTCCCGGCGGATCTCGTCGCCGTTCCGGGTCCAGTCGGGCAGGTCGCGCAGGCGGTCGGCGACGGCGGTGTCGTCGAGCGTGTCGGCCATCGTGGTCACTCCCTGTCGTCGGGTCGCCGCAGTCTCCTCTCCGAGTACATCACGGACCCCGGCGCGTGCCGTGGCGCGGGTCACGCGGCCGGGCGGGTCACCGGGACGCGCCGGCCGACAGGTCGTACAGGGTGGTGCCGCCGACGGACACGGCCTTGAAGTTCGCGGTGACCCATGCGCTGATCTTCTGGGCGTCGTCGCTGCCGCTGCCGCCGCCGCGGCCCATCATCGTCCCGCCGCCGCCGACGAAGTAGTGGATCTTCCCCTGGCGGACGAGTCGCTGGAACCGCGCGAGGGTCGGCGCGGGGTCGGTGCCGTTGAAGCCGCCGACCGCCATGACCGCCTCGCCGGTGGCGAGCTGGTAGCCGGCGGCGGTGTTGGACCCGATCGCGGCGGCGGCCCAGGTGTAGGAGCCGGCGCCGGCCTTGAGCGCGGCGGTGACCTGCGCGCTCGGCGTTCCGGCGTTCAGCAGCCCGCCGGGCCCGCCGCCCGCGCCGCCGGGGCGTCCGCCGCCGAACCCGCCGCCCGGCGCGCCCTGCCGGCCGTTGCCCTGGCCGTTGCCCTGGCCGCCGAATCCGCCTCCGGGGCCGCCGGGGAGCGTACCGGCCTGCGCGCCGCCTTGCGGTGGCGCGAATCCCTGGCCGCGGTTCCAGCCGCCGCCGGCCCGGCCCGGCCCGAACCCGCCGCCCGACGTGCGGGGCCCGGCGGTGATGATCGACCCGGAGTGCGGGGTGCCGGCCGTCTCCACCGCGTACGCGGCCGGCC
>NZ_WBMR01000394.1 GCF_008923365.1 Actinomadura montaniterrae | reverse complement strand
CGCTGCTGCCCGGCCGCCGCATCCTGGTCGTCGGCGCCGGGACCCGCCCCAGCGACGACCCCGCCGCGCCCGTCGGCAACGGCCGCGCCATCGCCGTCACCGCCGCCCGCGAGGGCGCGCGGGTCGCCTGCGCCGACGTCGACGAGCACGCCGCCGGCGCGACCGCCGGCATGATCGCCGCCGAGGGCGGCGACGCGCACGTCGTGATCGCCGACGTCACCGACCCCGGATCCTGCGACCGCGTCGTCACGCGGGCGGCGGAGAAGCTCGGCGGCCTGGACGGGGTGGTGTTCAACCCCGGGATCGGCATCGGCTACGGGCTGGCCGGCACCGGCCTGGCCGACTGGGACCGCGTCATGCAGGTGAACCTGCGCGCCCCGTTCCTGGTCGGCAAGGCGGCGCTGCCCGCGCTGGACGCCGGCGCCGCGATGGTGTTCATCGGGTCGCTGGCCGGGACCAAGCCGGGGTCGCGGTCACCGTCCTACGACGCGTCCAAGGCGGGGCTGACCGGGCTGGTCCGCCACATCGCCGCCGAGGGCGCCGGGCGCGGCGTGCGCGCCAACGTGGTCGCGCCGGGCCTCATCGACACCGTCATGGGACGCGACGCCTCCGGCGGCAACGCCGCCCGCGACCGCGTCGCCGCGCTGATCCCGATGCACCGCCAGGGCACCGCGTGGGAGGTCGCCGACGTGGTGGTGTTCCTGCTGTCGCACCGCGCCGCCTACGTCACCGGGCAGGTCGTGCACGTCGACGGCGGCCTGTCCACCCTCCGCTGACCCCCTCCGCTGACCCCCGGCCCGGCATTCCCGCCCCGGCATCCCCGTTCCTGAAGGCGGCGCCCGGGCGGGGCGTGTCAGCCTTGGCGGCCGGGGAGCATGCTCAGGGCCTGGGAGCGCTGCGCGACGAGCTCGCCGTAGGTGCCGCCGCGTGCTCGCCGCGCTCTCCTGCACCGAGCCCACCGGCACGACCCACCACGGACCCGCCCACCACGGACCCGCCCGCAGCGAACCGGCCCGCGGTGGACCGGCCGGCGACCCGCGCCCGACGGCACCCTGACGAGGGCGCCCCGTCGTGCCGCACTGACCATCAACGCCCGTACAGCGGGCTCCACCCCGGGCCGCGGGCGGGCGGCGGGCGGGTCGCGCGGCGGGAGCGGCCCGGCCTACGGTGACGGCCATGAACGATCATGTGGAGTTGCGGCCGGTCGCCGAGGCGGACCTGCCGGTGATCGAGCGGCTGCGCACCGACCCCGAGCTCGCCGGGCCGTTCCTGTGGGCGGGATGGAGCGACCCGCACCGGTTCCGGCGCCGGTACGAGCAGGACGGGATGCTGGGGGAGGAGACCGGCACCTTCGCCGTCGCCCGCGCCGAGGAGGCCCTCGGGATCGTGTCCTACCGCCGCGTCCCCACCGCCGGGTCGCTGTGGTGCTGGAGCATCGGGATCTCGCTGCTGCCCGCGGCGCGGGGGCGGGGCGCCGGGTCCCGCGCGCAGCGGCTGCTGGTGTCGTACCTGTTCGCGCACACCACCGCGCACCGGGTCCAGGCCGAGACCGAGGTCGACAACATCGCCGAGCAGCGCGCCCTGGAGAAGGCCGGCTTCACCCGCGAAGGCGTGATGCGCGGTTACGGCTTCCGGGACGGCCGGTACCGCGACGAGGTGCTCTACAGCGTGCTGCGGCCCGAGGTCCGCGGCCCCGGCACCCCCTGACCGCCCCGGCTCGGTTCCGCCCCGGGGAACACCGGGCCGCCTTCGGATGTTGCGCGGTAATGTTGTAATCATCTGGAGGTGGCTCGATGTCCCCCGAACCTCGTGAAAGCGCCCGCCCGCCCCGCGACGACGACCCCGCCACCGACGAGCACGGCACCGAGCACGGCACCCGCGACCCCGGCGCCGAGGCCCTGGACGCCTACTCCGCCACCGTGTCGGCCGTCGCCCGCGAACTCACCCCCCGCGTCGCCGCGCTGCGCGTCCGCCACCGCCGCGGCGAGGGAGCCGGATCCGCCGTGGCGTTCACCGGCGACGGGTTCCTGCTCACCAACGCCCACGTCGTCGGCGCCGCCGCCGGCGGCCAGGCCGCGTTCGCCGACGGATCGGCCGCCGACTTCACCGTCGTCGGCACCGACCCCCTGTCCGACCTCGCCGTCGTCCGCGCCGACGGCGCCGTCCCCGGCCCCGCCACCCTCGGCGACAGCGACCGCCTCGTCGTCGGGCAGCTCGTCGTCGCCGTCGGCAACCCCCTCGGCCTCGCCGGGTCGGTCACCGCCGGGGTGGTGTCGGCGCTCGGCCGGTCCCTGCCCGCCCGCAGCGGCGCCGCCGCCCGCGTCATCGAGGACGTCATCCAGACCGACGCCGCCCTCAACCCCGGCAACTCCGGCGGCGCCCTCGCCGACTCCCGCGGCCGCGTCGTCGGGATCAACACCGCCGTCGCCGGCGCCGGCCTCGGCCTCGCCGTCCCGATCAACGCCACCACCCGCCGCATCATCGCCGCGCTGATGCGCGACGGCCGCGTCCGCCGCGCCTACCTCGGCCTGGTCGCCGCGCCCGTCCCCGTCCCCGCCGCGCTGCGCGCCCGCACCGGGCAGGACGAGGCGCTGCGCGTCGCCGAGGTCGTCCCCGCCAGCCCCGCCGACCGCGCCGGGCTGCGCCGCGGCGACCTGGTCCTCACCGCCGGCGGGCAGCCGGTGTCGCACGCCCAGTCCCTGCAGCGGCTGATGTTCGAAGGCGCCATCGGCCGGCCCCTGCCCATCACCGTCGTCCGCAACGGCGCCATGGTCGACGTCATCGCCGAACCCACCGAGCTCACCGACACCGAACCCGCCTGACCCCCACTCCGCCCCCGACCGGCCCGGCGCGGGTGCGCCGGGGGTCAGGCCACCGGGCCGGATCCGGGGCCGCGGAACGTCGCCCGGTACGCCGACGGCGACACCCCCACCGCCGCCTGCAGATGCGCCCGCAGCGACGCCGCCGTCCCGAACCCCGACCGCTCCGCCACCCGCTCCACCGGCAGATCGGTCTCCTCCAGCAGCTGCCGCGCCCGCTCCACCCGCTGCCGCGCCAGCCACACCGCCGGCGACACCCCCGCCTCCTGCCGGAACCGCCGCGTGAACGTCCGCACGCTCATCGACGCCCGCGCCGCCAGCTCCGCCAGCGTCAGCGGCTCGGCCAGCCGCTCCAGCGCCCACGCCCGCGCCGGACCCGTCGAGGCCTCCCGCGGCGCCGCCACCGGACGCGCGATGAACTGCGCCTGCCCGCCCTCCCGGTGCGGCGGCACCACCGTCCGGCGCGCCACGTCCCCCGCGACCGCCGCGCCGTGGTCCCGGCGGATCACGTGCAGGCACAGATCGATCCCCGCCGCCTCGCCCGCCGAGGTCAGCACGTCCCCCTCGTCGGCGTACAGCACCGCCGGATCCAGCTCCACCCGCGGGAACATCGCGGTGAACCGGTCCGCCGACAGCCAGTGCGTCGCCGCCCGCCGCCCCTCCAGCAGGCCCGCCGCCGCCAGCACGAACGCGCCCGTGCAGATCGAGGCGACCCGCGCGCCGCGCCGGTGCGCCGCCACCAGCGCCGCCGGCACCGGCCCCGCGCCCGGGCACCGCTCGTCCAGCTCGTGCGACGCCGGCACCACCACCGTCCCCGCGCCCTCCAGCGCCTCCAGCCCGAACGGCACGTCCACCCGGAAATCGGCGTCGGTCCGCACCGGCCCCGCCGCCACCCCGCACGACACCACCTCGTACAGCGGCTCCCCGGCCGCCGACCGGGCCCGCCCGAACAGCTGATGCACGATCCCCAGCTCCATCGGCAGCACACCGTCGCGCACCACCACCGCCACCCGATGCCGCCCGCCCGCACCCTCGCCCGCGCTTCCGGCCGCACTCCCGGCCGCGTCCCCGCTCATGGCCTGATCCTTGCACAGGATGGCCCACCGGCCACTCGTGACGGCCCACCCGCCCCGGGCAGCATCGAACCCGGCCCCGCAACCGCACCCAGGCAGGAAGGAGCCTCCACGATGAACGTGCTGTGGGTGTTCGCCCACCCCGAACCCCGGTCCCTCAACGGCGCCCTGCGCGACCACGGCACCGCCACCCTGCGCCGCCACGGCCACCGCGTCCGCCACTCCGACCTGTACGCGATGCGCTGGAACCCCGTCGCCGGACCCGCCGACGTCGCCCACGACCCCCGCGAACCGCTGCGCCTCGGACCCGCCACCGAGCACGCCCGCGCCACCGGCGCGCTCGCCCCCGACATCCGCGCCGAGCACGCCAAGCTCGACTGGGCCGACACGCTGATCCTGCAGTTCCCGCTGTGGTGGCACGGGATGCCCGCCATCCTGAAAGGCTGGTTCGACCGCGTGTTCGTCCAGGGCTACGCCTTCGGCGTCCACGACGCCGAAGGCCGCGCCCGCCGCTACGGCGACGGGGGCCTCACCGGCCACCGCGCCCTCGTCGTCACCACCGCCGGCGCCCGCGCCACCGGCCTCGGCCCCCGCGGCGTCCACGGCGACGCCGAGGACGTCCTGTTCCCCCTCCTGCACGGCACCCTGTTCTACAGCGGCATGGACGTCCTGCCGCCCCTGGTCATCACCGGCGCCGACCGCGCCGGACCCGCCGAGCACGCCCGCGCCGCCGCCCGCCTCGACGACCGCCTCACCGCCCTGCCCACCGCCGCCCCCATCCCCTACCGGCCCGAACGCGGCGGCGGCTACGACGACGACCTCGTCCTGCGCCCCGACCTGGCCCCCGGACGCACCGACCTCGCCGTCCACCGCACCTGACACCCCGGGCACTGCGCACACCCGCGCACCCGCGCGGCCGCGCGGCGCTTGCCGCGTCCGGCCCTCACCCGCCCGCGCCCCCGGCGGAACG
>NZ_WBMR01000393.1 GCF_008923365.1 Actinomadura montaniterrae | reverse complement strand
GCGGCCGGTCCCGCGACGGCGGCGACGGCGACGTGTGGGCGACCGCGACCGCCGAGCCGCCGCGCTACGCCACCGGCGCCCCCGAGTGCTGCCACTGCCCGGTCTGCCGGGCCATCGCGGTGTCCCGCGAGTCGGGCCACGACGTGGGCCGGCACGTCCGGGAGGCCGGGCAGTCGCTGCTGGCCGCCGCGCTGGACGTGGTGCAGGGCTTCGACCGCACCCGCCCGGAGACGAACCGGAACCGGCCTCCGCGGCCGCGCGATGCGTCGGCGGGCCCCGGGGCGGGTAGGTCCGATCGGTCGGGACGGTCGCCCCGCGACGAGGCCCCGCACGGCGAGCCGCCGCGCACGGAGAAGCCGAGCGCGGAGAAGCCGCGCGAGGAGCCGGGCGACCCGTGGGCGGCCGCCACCGGCGGCGACCCCATCGACATCGGCTAGTGGTGCGGACGGGCTCCAGCCAGGGGCGCCCGAGGAGGAGGAAGCGTACATGGCCCTGACCATCGGCGTGGACGTGGGCGGCACGAAGGTCGCCGCCGGTGTCGTCGACGACCGGGGAACGATCCTGGAGAAGGTCCGGCGGCCGACTCCCTCGACCAACCCCAAGGAGACCGCCGAGACCATCGCCGAGGTCGTCGACCTGCTGAAGGGCAAGTACGCGGAGGTGTCGGCGGTCGGCCTCGGCGCCGCCGGGTTCGTCGACGAGACCCGCTCCCACGTGCTGTTCGCGCCGAACCTCGCCTGGCGCGAGGAGCCGATCCGGGAGAAGGTCGAGCACCTCGTCGGGCTGCCGGTCGTGGTGGAGAACGACGGCAACGCCACCGCCTGGGGCGAGGCGAAGTTCGGCGCGGGACGCGGCGAGAACTTCCTGGTGCTGGTGGCGCTCGGCACCGGCATCGGCGGCGGCATCATCATCAACGGCGAGCTGTACCGGGGCCGGTTCGGCATCGGCGCGGAGATGGGGCACTTCCGGGTCGTCCCGGACGGGCGCCGCTGCGGCTGCGGCAACCGCGGCTGCTGGGAGCAGTACGCCAGCGGGAACGCGCTCGTCCACGAGGCCCGCGACCTGGCGCGGGTCGCGCCGGCGATGGCGGGCCGGCTGCTGGAGCTCGGCGGCGGCCGGCCGGAGGGCATCAGCGGCCCCGAGGTGTCGCAGGCGGCCCGGGAGGGCGACAAGGCCGCGCTGGAGTGCTTCCGGACGATCGCGCACTGGGCGGGGCAGGGCCTCGCCGACCTGTCCGCGATCCTGGATCCGGGCGCGTTCATCATCGGCGGCGGCCTGTCCGACGCCGGCGACCTGCTGCTCGACCCGATCCGCGTCGCGTTCGAGGAGGCGCTGACCGGCCGCGGGCACCGCCCGCTGCCCGACATCCGGATCGCCGAGCTCGGCTCGGCCGCCGGGATCGTCGGCGCCGCCGACCTCGCCCGCGTCCGCCCCCTCCAGGACGCGGCGGTCTGAGGGCTTCGCCGTGGCGACGCCGGTGCGGGTGCTGAGCTACAACATCCGGTCGCTGCGCGACGACCCGGAGGCCGTGGCGCGGGTCGTCCGCGCGAACGGCCCGGACGTGCTGTGCCTGCAGGAGGTGCCGCGGTTCTGGGGCTGGCGGGCGCAGCGGCGCCGGCTGGCGCGGGCGTGCGGGATGGACGTGGCGGCGGGCCGCCGGGCGTGCGGCCTCGCGGTCCTTGCGGCGCCGCGCGTCCGCCGCGTCCACCGCGAGTTCCACCTGCTCACGCCGGACAAGGATCTGCACAGGCGGGCGCTCGCGGTCGCGGTGCTGGAGGTCGGCCGTGCGCGGCTGATCGCGGCGAGCACCCACCTCGACCTCGCGGACGGGCCGCGGCTGCGGCACGTCGGCGAGGTGCTGGCGCATCTCGACCGGGCCCGCGCCCGGTACGGCGCGCCGGTCGTGCTCGCGGGCGACATCAACGAGGAGCCCGGCGGCCCGTCCTGGACGCTGCTCACCGAGCACTTCCAGGACGGCCACGCGACCGCGCCGGAGGGGGAGGAGCTCACGTTCTCCGCGCGCGACCCGCGCCGCCGCATCGACGGGGTGTTCGCCGACCCCGGCGTCGAGGTGGCCGGGTGCGGGGTGCCGCCGGACGAGCCCGGCGACCACGTCCGCGCCACCGACCACCGGCCGCTGCGGGCGGACCTCCGGCTGCCGGGCGCCGACCTCCGGCTGCCGGGCGCCCGGGTCGAGCGCGCGGACTAGACGACGGCGCCGTCGTCGGGGTCCCGGGGCTCGTCGCCCATCCGCAGGACGAGCGTCACGAACCCGCCGATGAACGCGGCGACCGCCAGGAACGCGGCCCAGCCGGGCACCTCCCAGTCGAGGATCACCGTGACGAGCAGGTAGACCGGGCCGCCGATCAGCGCGATCCACGCGCCCTTGGTGAGCGGGTCCGCGCTCGGCAGCGGCGGCGGAGGCGGCGGGATGTAGTGGCCCTCGTCATCGTCGTCCGGCGGGAACTCGGGGGCCTCGTCGGCGGGCCGGATCACCCGGGCCCGCGGCAGCCGGCCGGTGCGGTCGTCGCCCTCGCGCGGCGGCCCCGGCCGCTCGTCGATGTTCTCCTGGTCGGGCCACGGGACCTCGTCGCCCTCCGGCGCCGTGTCGAACCCCGCGACGATCTGCGCCCAGATGGCGTCCTCGTCGAGGTCGCGGCCCTGGCCGCCCTCGTCGCCCTTCCCGGACGCGCCGGACGCCCCCGGCCCGCCGCCGGGCTCGCCGTCGCCCCGGCGTCCCGGCGCGGTCGCGTCGAACACGCCGTCGAACGCGTCGTCGAAGGAGCCGTCGAGGCCGCCGTCGCGCGGCCCGTCGTGCACCCCGTCGCGGCCGGGCGGCGCGTCGGCCTTCGGGCCGGCGAGGTCGGTCTCGGGGCGGCCGTCGCCGTCGCCGCGCACGCCCGCGTCCCGCAGCCGCGCCAGATGCGCGCGCAGGATCCCCTCGGCGGCCGGCTTCATGTCGACGTCCACGTACAGCCGGTCGAGGACGTCGCCGACGGGGTCGGCGGCCGTCCCGGCGATCTCGGGCAGGCCGTCCGGCGACGCGGCGTAGGCCGCCACGCCCGCCTCGCCCAGCGCCGCGAGCATCGCGTCGGCCAGATGCGGGGCGAGGTCGACCAGCGGCGCGTAGGTGTCGGCGGACAGTCCATTGCCACGGCGATTCACGGGGCCGGCTCCTTCGACGACTCCGGCGTGACCGACAGCACCGGCATGGCGGCCTCCGCTCCCCCATTGAGGTGTGCGCCCGGCCGCCCGCCGCGATGCGCGGCGGCACTCCCGGACGACCCGAAACGTGTGTCCCACGGTATTCGCTGCGCCGCCCGGGACAAGCCCCCGGGCGCACCCGATTGAGATTTCCGATTAGAGCCTACGTTCATCCGGCCGCGGGGTGTGCCGGACCGGGCACCGGCACCGGGACAGTGGTGTGGGCGAGGGACCGCCGGGATGCGAAGATGTCCCATCATTACCCCCCTCGGACGGGGACTCGGTCTTGCGCGCCGCGTGCGCACGCGGCTCGGAGGAAGGTGTCGGCATGCTCTGGTTCTGGATCCTGCTGAGGGTCGTACTCTCACCCATCATGTACGGCGCATGGTGGCCGCGGAACCGGGGGATGCGGAACGTCCCGAAGCGCGGGCCCGCGCTGCTGGCGTGCAACCACCAGTCTTTCGCGGACCACTTCTTCGGCCCGCTGCCGCTGATGCGGCCGATCTTCTTCATCGGCAAGGGCGAGTACTTCACCGGCAAGGGGATCAAGGGCCTGATCAGCAAGGGGTTCTTCACCGGCGTCGGGGTCGTCCCGGTCGACCGGACCGGCGGCCCGGAGGCGGACGCGGCGCTCCAGACCGGCCTGCGGATCCTCGGCGAGGGCAAGCTGCTCGGCATCTACCCCGAGGGCACCCGGGCGCCGGACGAGCGGCTCTACCGCGGCAAGACCGGGGTGGCGCGGCTGGCGCTGAAGTCCCGCGTCCCGGTGATCCCGATGGCGATGGTCAACACGTTCAAGCTGATGCCGCCCGGGCAGCCGTACCCGCGGCTCGGCGTCCGCCCGGGCGTGCGGTTCGGCGAGCCGATGGACTTCTCCCGCTACTTCGGCCGCGAGGACGACCGCGAGGTGCTCCGCACGGTCACCGACGAGATCATGCAGGCGATCCAGAAGCTGTCCGGGCAGGAGTACGTCGACCGGTACGCCGCCGAGGTCAAGGCCGAGATGGCCGGCAAGCCCGTCCGTCCCGTCGAGGACGGCGACGAGGGCTTCACCGAGGACTGATCCGTGCGCGACGACACCGGCGGGGGCCTGGCCGGCCTGGACGCGGCGCTGTGGCGGTCCGTCGCGGTGTACCGGGCGCTGGCGCTGGTCTACGCCGCCGTCGTGATCGGCAAGAACTCCGGCGGCTACGCGCACCCGCTGGGCGGCTGGGCCGTCCTCGCGGTCCTGGCCGTCTGGACGGGCGTCGCGACGCTGGCGTACCGCGACCGGGCCCGGCGCGGCTGGCCGCTCCTGGTCGCCGACCTCGCCGTCGCGTTCGGGTGCATCCTCACGACCGCGTGGGTGGAGACCCCGCACCACATCGCGACGGGCCGCCCGACGCTGCCGGTGTCGTGGGTCGCCGCGTCCGTGCTCGCCTGGGCCGTGTGGGGCGGGCGGCGGCTCGGCGTCACCGCGGCCCTCGTCCTCGGCGTCGCGAACCTGCTGGTGCACGCCGTCGCCGGGACGGCCGGCGGGATCGGGAACACCACCCTGAACGGCATCGTGCTGCTGCTCCTCGCCGGCCTGGTCGTCGGGCAGGTGGTGCGCCTCGCGCGCGAGGCGGAGGCGCGGCTGGCGCGGGCCGTGGAGCTGGAGGCGGCGACCCGGGAGCGGGAGCGGCTGGCGCGCCGCA
>NZ_WBMR01000392.1 GCF_008923365.1 Actinomadura montaniterrae | reverse complement strand
GAGACGCCGCCCGCCGAGCCGTGGCCGCCGCCGGCGCCGCCCGCGGCGGGCCCGCGCCGCGCCGGCTGGGACTTCGCCGTGATCGCAGCCTCCGCCATCCTGGTGGTGTCGGCGTTCCTGCCGTGGGCGCACGCCCAGACCGTCCTCGACCTGTTCGGCCGGTCCCTCGTCCGCGACCAGGGCAGCGTCGCCGGCATCGACGCCGACAACATCGTCCTCGCGGTCCCCGTGCTGGCGGTGGTGGCGATCGTGATGGCGTTCTGGAACCTCGTCGCCCGCGACCCCCGGATCGGCGCGCTCGCCGCCGTCCCGGCCATCCTGTCGCTGGTGACCTGCGGCATCTTCGTGCTGCGGCTCGGCGACGTGCCGAACCGCCTGCCGGACTACGGGCTGAACCTCACCTACCAGGTCAGCCTCCGGTACGGCTGGTTCCTGGCGGTCGCGATGAGCCTGCTGCTGGCCGTGTTCAGCCTCGTCCGCCCCATCTCCGACCGCCTGGCGGCCAAGGACGGCGGACGGCCGGGCACGGAGCAGGAGTACGCCGCCCAGCAGTACGCGGCGGCGCAGCAGTACGCGGAGCAGCAGCGCTACTGGGCCGAGCAGGGCGCCGCGTGGCCCGAGGAGGCGCAGGCGTGGGGCCAAGCGCCCGAGCAGGCCCAGGCCTGGGGCCAGGCCCCTGAGCAGGCGCAGTCCTGGAGCCGGGCTCCTGAGCAGGCGGAGGCCGCGAGCCGCAGCTCTGAGGAGCCGCATTCCGGGGAACGCGACGCCGAGGAGGCGCAGGACCCGGAGCGCGGCGCCGAGGAGCCGCACGCCGACCGGCGGGCCTCCGGCGGGCCCGCCCGCCCGTCGCCGCAACCGGAACAGGAGTGAACCACCGCCCGGGTCGGTCGCTGGAACGGCCGGTCGCGGGAACGGTCAGTCGTAGAAGCCGAGCCGCCGCAGCTGCTTCGGGTCGCGCTGCCAGTCCTTCAGGACGCTGACCCGCAGGTCGAGGAAGACCTTGGTGCCGAGCAGCGCCTCGATCTGCCGCCGCGCCGCCGCGCCCACCTCGCGCAGCCGGGCGCCCTTGTGGCCGATGATGATGCCCTTCTGGCTGGGCCGCTCCACGAACAGGTGCGCGTAGACGTCGATCAGGTCGTCGCGGCCCTCGCGCGGGTTCACCTCGTCCACGACGACGGCGATCGAGTGCGGCAGCTCGTCGCGGACGCCCTCCAGCGCGGCCTCGCGGATCAGCTCGCCGATGAGGACCTGCTCGGGCTCGTCGGTGAGGTCGCCCTCCGGGTACAGCGGCATGCCCTCCGGCAGCCGGGAGATCAGCAGGTCGCCGACCAGGCCGACCTGGAAGCCGTCCGCCGCCGAGCACGGCACGATGTCGGCGAACTCGCCGAGCCGCCCCACCGCGAGCAGCTGCTCGGCGACCTGCTCCGGCGCGGCCAGGTCGGTCTTGGTGACGATCGCCACGACCGGCGTCCGCTTCACCGCCGCCAGCTCCCGCGCGATGTACTTGTCGCCGGGCCCGACGGGCTGGTCCGCCGGAACGCAGAACCCGATCACGTCGACCTCCGTGAGGGTCGAGCGGACGAGGCTGTCCAGCCGCTCCCCCAGCAGCGTGCGGGGCTTGTGCAGGCCGGGCGTGTCGACGACGACGAGCTGCGCGTCCGGCCGGTGCACGATCCCGCGGATCGCCCGCCGGGTCGTCTGCGGCCGGCTGCTGGTGATCGCCACCTTAGTGCCGACCAGCGCGTTCATCAGGGTCGACTTCCCCACGTTGGGCCGCCCGATGAAGCAGGCGAACCCCGCCCGGTACCCCTCCGGCACGGCGCCCATCACATCTCCGCTCGTCACCTGCCAATTGTCGCCCACCCCGAGACGCCCCACGACCACCCGCCCCCGCCACCCCGACCCCCAGCCACGCGCAAGTCCGCCCCCCGGCCCCGGCAGATCGAACCCCAGCCCCGGCAGGTCGAACCCCAAGCACCGGTCACGGGCGGGAACGCGGAGCGAGTGCAGCGAGCGGAGCGGGCCCGCCCGCCGGTCGGCGGGCCGTTTCGCGCGGAGCGCTAGCGGAGCGGGAAACGGCCCGTCGACCGTGACGGGGGTTCCAGGGGGTCGCCCCCCTGGGTGAGAACCGCTGTGACCTCGGCGGCCTTGCGGTCGTGGGCGGCGGCGGTCTCCTCGGGGAGGCCGAGGAAGCGGGCGAGGTCGGCGAGGACGGCGGCCACGGGGCCGATGGTGGCGACGGCGGTGGCGCCGCCGGTGACGTGGCCCTCGTACGGGAGCAGCGCCTCGTAGGCGCGGGCGGCGAGGCCGGGCTCGCCGAGCGCGATGGCGCGGCGCCCGCGGATCGCCATGACGAGGTCGTAGAAGTAGTCGCGGCGGACGGGTCCGGCGTCGGCCGGGACGGCGCGGCGGGCCTCGTCGACGCGGCCGGCGGCGGCGAGCGCCAGGGCGTGGATGTCGGCGGTCGCGGCGACGTGCGGCCACCGCTCGCGCAGCCAGGCGGTCTCGCCGACCAGGTCGCCGGCGCGGCCCTGGACATACCGCAGGCAGAACGCGCCGACGAGCATCATGCCGCGCTCGCTGCTCCAGATGCCGGTCCGGCCGATGGCGCCGCCGACCTGGGTGTAGACCCGTTCGGCCTCGTCGTAGCGGGCGCGGAAGGTGTGCGCGAGGCCGCCGTACCATTCGGCGATCATGGCGAGCAGCGGGAGGCCGTACTGCTCGGCGAGGCGGTGGCCCTCGTCCAGGTGGCGGCGGGCGGCGGCGAGGTCGAGGGAGGCGACCTCGGTCTGCTGGAGCTGCAGGTGGGCGAGGACGAGGTAGCCGGGCAGGTCGTGCTCGGTGGCGAGGGCGAGGAGTTCGGCGGCGATGCGGCGGCGGTCGCGCAGGCCGCCGGCGGAGCGGTATCCGTTGAGGTAGGCGCCGTTGAGCGCGGCGGCCAGCAGGGCGGGGTCGCCGAGGCCGCGGGCGGTCTCGACGGCCTCGCGGGCCGCCGTGGCGCCGCGGTCGTCCTGCTCGCCCTCCAGTTCGATCGCCAGGGTCGTCAGGAGGCGGGCGCGGAGCGCGGGGTCGTCGCCGGGCGGGCCGGCGAGGGCGTGCTCGGTCGCCTCGATGACGTCCCGGTCGAGGATCCCGTACTCGCGGCTGGTCCACAGGGTCGGCACGTCGAAGGCGGCGATGATCCGGGCGAGGAGGCGGACGTCGCCGAGGGCGCGGGCGTCGGCGATGGCGCGGCGGCGCCGGTCGCGGGCGTCGACGACCTGCCCGGCGAGCGCGGTCGCGCGGATCGCGGCGACCTCGGTCTCCAGCCGTTCGCGGTCGGCGCCGCCGCCCTGGGCGCGCAGCGTCTCGGCGGCGCGGACCCACAGGTCGGCGGCGACGCGGTGGGCGTAGCGGGCCTCGGCCGCGGCCGCCGCGAGCCGCGCGTACCGGACGGCCCGGTCGGGCGCCGTGCCGGACTCCAGGTAGTGGTGCGCGATGGCGGCGACCTCGTCGGGGCTGCGCCGTTCGAGGGAGGCGGCGACGCGGCCGTGCAGGCGGGCGCGGCGGGCGCTCGACAGGCCGGTGTAGAGGGTGTCGCGGACCAGGGCGTGCGCGAACCGCAGGCGTCCGGGCGCGGGCTCGGTGACCAGGCCGGCGGCGAGGGCGGCCTCGACGGCGTCGAGCACGGCGTCCTCGTCGCCGGACAGGTCGGCGAGCACGTCGAGGCGGGCGTCGCGGCCGGCGACGGCGGCGTCCCGCAGGACGGCCCGGGCGGGTTCGGGGAGCCGGGCGATGCGGCGGCGCAGCACGTCGCCGACGCCGGCGGGCACCCGGCGGGTGGCGGCGGGCAGGCCCTCGGCGGCGAGCAGCCGCGCCGTCTCGCGGGTGAAGAACGGGTTCCCGCCGGTCCGCTCGGCGATGGCGGACAGCTCCGCGTCGCCGAGCCCGGTGTCGCAGACGGCCCGGACGAGCGCGGCGACCTCGGCGGCCGAGAGCCCGGGCAGTTCGATCCGGGCCGGCTCGTGCCGGGCCAGGGTGGCGAGCGCGGCGGCGAGCGCGCCCGGGACCTCGGTCTGCCGGAACGTCGCGGCGAGGAGGACGCGGCGGTCGCGGAGCCGCCCGGCGAGCCGGGTGAGCAGCGCGAGGGTCTCCTCGTCGGCCCAGTGCAGGTCTTCGAGGACGAGCAGGAGCGGCGTTCCGCCGGCGACCCCGGCGAGGTAGTCGCCGGCGGCGAGGTGCAGGCGGAACCGGCCGGCGCTGACGTCGGTGCCGGCGTCCCCGGTCGCGGCGTCGTCGAGGAGGGGGGCGAGGCGGCCGGCCAGTCCGGGTGGCGGCGGGGTGACGGCGGCAAGGTCGCGGAGCAGCTCGGCCCAGGGCCAGGCGGCGGGCGCCCCTCCGGTCTCCGGCGCGCGCCCCCAAGCGCACGTCCAGCCGCGTCCGGCGAGGAGGCGGGCGAACCGTTCGGTGAGGGCGGTCTTGCCCATGCCGGCGTCGCCGCTGATGAGGACGGTGGTGCCGCGTCCGGCGGCGGCTTGGCGGGCCGCCTCGTCCAGCACGGCCAGTTCCCGTTCCCGCCCGACGAACGCGGCGCCGGGCGGCTCCGCGGGCGCCGTCCGCACGACGGACGGGGCGGGCCGTTCCGCGGCGCCGCCGAGGTCGAGGGCCTGGGCGAGGATGCCGGCCTCCAGGTCGCGCAGCGCCGGGCCGGGGTCGACGCCGAGCTCCTCGATCAGGGCGGCGCGGGCGCGGCGGAGCGCGGCGAGCGCGTCGCCCTGCCGTCCCGCCCGGTACAGGGCGAGGGCCAGCAGCCGCCACGCCTCCTCGCGCAGCGGGTGGCCGGCGGCGTGCGCCTCCAGGTCGGGGACGGCCTCGGCGGCGGCGCCGAGCGCGAGCATCGCCTCGGC
>NZ_WBMR01000391.1 GCF_008923365.1 Actinomadura montaniterrae | reverse complement strand
GGGCAGGACGCCGCCGGGCAGGCGCGGCCCGCTCCGCGGCGGGAGAAGCGGCGGGCTCCGGCGTCCGCGCCGCAGACAGGGCGGGCCCGGCGGCTCCCGCCGCCCGCGATCTACGACAAGGTCGCGTCCCGGCAGGGCATGCAGTGGTACTGCGTGATGCGGGGGCTGATGGTCGCCGAGGAGTACACCTCCCGGCAGGCCATCGACGCGCTCGGGGCCGGAACCGGCCTCACCGACCTGCTGTGCCGGCTGGTGGCGGCGGCCAGCCGGGGCCGCCTCACCGCAGACCACAGCGACGTCACCCTCGTCATCCGCAAGCCGGAGAACCGCTTCGCCCGGGTGATCTGACGGGGGGCGGAGGTGCGGGCACCGCCGCGACCGCAGTAATTTGGCGGAAATCGACGTTTGACCTGCATCGGCCCGGCGTGCGCGCCGGGCGGGATCGGAGACCGCGGTGACCGCCGAAGCCGGCCTTCCCGACACGCTGCGCGACCTGCCCGGCTGGGCTCCGGACGCGGTGGAGCTCGCCGACCTGGAGCTGCTGCTCGCGGGCGTGTACCGGCCGCTGACCGGCTTCCTCGGCTCGTTCGACGCGGCGATGGTGATCGCCGGGGGGCGGCTCGCCGACGGGACGCCGTGGCCGGTCCCGGTCACCCTGGCGGTGCCCAAGGAGCTGACCGCGCACGAGCGGATCGTCCTGCAGGATCCGGAGGGCGTGCCGCTGGCCGTGCTGGAGGTCGCGGAGGCCTGGCAGGACCCGACGTCCCAGGGCTGGCGCCTCGCCGGGCCGCTGGAGGCGCTCCGCTCCCCCGCGCACGGACCGTTCCACTCCCTGCGCCGCCGTCCCGACGAGCTCGACCCGGTGGACGGCCCGGTCCTCGCGGTCGCCGCCCGGGAGCCGCTGCACCGCAAGCAGCTCGGCCAGATCCGCCAGGTCGCCGAGCAGCTCGGCGCGCAGGTGCTGGTGCTCCCGCTGCTGAGCGGCGAGCACGACGAGTCGCTCGTCCGGGCGCTGCTGGGCGTCCGCAAGGAGCTGCCGGACGGGACGCGGATCATCCCCGTGCCGCTGCCGCCGCGCGGCGACCACGACCGCGACCTGCTGCTGCGCGCGCACGTCGCCGCCGCGTACGGCGCCACGCACCTGCTCGCCGAGCAGGAGGCGGAGGGCACCGCGATCCCGGTCGTGGTGCCCGAGCCGTGGGCCTACGACGCGGACGTGGAGATCTGGCGTCCGGTCGCGCGGATCGAGCCGGACCACGTCCAGGCGGAGCTGACCGCCGAGCGGCTCGGCGAGCTGCTGGACGCGGGCGAGCCCGTCCCGGACTGGTTCACGCCGCCGGCGGTCGCCGCCGAGCTGGCGCGCGCCCGGCCGCCGAAGCACTCGCGGGGCGTCACGGTGTTCTTCACGGGCCTGTCGGGCTCGGGCAAGTCCACGGTGGCGCGGGGCCTGGCGGACGCGCTGGTCGAGCGCGGTGGCCGGACGGTCACCCTGCTGGACGGGGACGTGGTGCGGCGGATGCTGTCGGCGGGCCTGACGTTCTCCAAGGCCGACCGCGACCTGAACATCCGGCGGATCGGGTTCGTCGCGGCGGAGATCACCCGGCACGGCGGGGTGGCGATCTGCGCGCCGATCGCGCCGTACGCGGCGACCCGCGCGGAGGTGCGCCGGATGGTGGCGGCGGCGGGCGACTTCATCCTGGTACACGTGTCGACGCCGCTGGAGGAGTGCGAGCGGCGCGACCGCAAGGGCCTGTACGCCAAGGCGCGGGCGGGGCTGATCCCGGAGTTCACCGGGATCTCCGACCCGTACGAGGTGCCGGACGACGCCGATCTGGCGCTGGACACCTCGGCGATGACGCCGGACGAGGCGGTGGGGCGGGTCCTGGAGCTGCTCGTCGCGGGCGGCTGGCTCCGGACCGAATAGTCCCCTTTCGTCACTCTCGTCGTAGATCGTCAATCCAGTCGCGTTTGTTGGGGTACACCCGGGTTAACAGACCCTGGTGCGGTCCCGTACTGTACTAGGCGAGTTTTCCTATATAGCAGGTAGGTCATGCCGCCGTAGGGGGTGAAGGCGCGTGGACTTCGACTGGACCATGGCCCTCGGCTCGTTCCTGGTCGCCATCGTCGTCGGCCTGACGGGGATGGGCGGCGGCGCGCTCATGACCCCGATGCTCGTGACGTTCTTCGGCGTCAGCCCGCTCGCCGCCGTCTCCAGCGACCTGGTGGCGGCGGCGGTGATGAAGCCGGTCGGCAGCGCCGTCCACTACCGGCAGGGCACGATCAACATGCGCCTCGTCGGCTGGCTCTGCGCCGGCTCGGTGCCCGCCGCGTTCTGCGGCGTGCTGGTCGCCCGCGCCCTCGGCCACGGCGACGGGGTGGAGAACCTGATCAGCAAGGCGATGGGCGTCGCGCTGCTGATCGCCGCCGGCGGCCTCGCCGTCCGCGGCGTGCTCGCCCGCCGCGACCGGAACCGCCCCGGCGCCGGGGACGGCGAGGCCCCCGAGATCAAGGTCCGGCCGGTGCCGACCGTGCTGATCGGGCTCGTCGGCGGCCTGGTCGTCGGCATCACCTCGGTCGGCTCCGGCTCGCTGATCATCGTCGCGCTGCTCGCGCTGTACCCGACGCTCAAGGCCAACCAGCTCGTCGGCACCGACCTGCTGCAGGCCGTGCCGCTGGTGTTCGCCGCCGCGCTCGGCCACCTGCTGTTCGGCGACTTCCAGATGCAGGTCACCGCCGCGCTGCTGGTCGGCTCGATCCCGGGCGTCTACATCGGCTCGAAGATCTCCTCGCGCGCCCCCGGCGGCCTCATCCGCCGCGTACTGGCGCTGGTGCTCGTCGCGTCCGCGCTGAAGATGTTCGGCGTCGGCGCCGTCCCGATCGCGTGGACGGTCGTCGTGCTCGGCGCCGGGACGGCCGCCGTCTGGCTCACCGGCCGCCGCCGCGCGGACCGCTCCGCGAGCGGCCGGAGCGCGCGCGGGAACGTCCCCGCGTCAGCCGACGAGCTGGTCCCCTGACTCCACGCCGCCGGACGACGGGGCGCCCGCCGTCGCCGGCACCGCCGCCGGCCCGCCGCCTCCGCGCGGCGGGTCGCCCTTGCGGAGCATCCGCCACAGCATCACCGCCGACACGATCCCGCCCGCGCCCAGGCAGTAAGGCGCGATCGCGGCGTGCCCCGGGTCGGCGGCCAGCAGGCCGAGCAGCACCGCCAGGCCGCTGAGGCTCTCCACCCCGCGGATCACGAACACCGACCGGGACTGCTTGCGGGCCGTCGCCAGGCTCGCCAGCGGGAGCGTGCAGGAGAAGCACACCGAGTACAGTGCCCAGCCGCCGAGCGCCACCCGGTCCACCGCGAACGAGCCGCCGGTCACGACCGGGCCGAGCCACCCGACCAACAGGATCCCGCCGAGGCTCATCACGAGCGCGATCCCCGACATCAGCCCGCACGCCCGCACCGCCTGCCGGGCCCGCATCGGCCGGCCCGCCTTCTCCGCCTTGGCGAAGTCGCCGAGCAGGAACCAGCCGGCCCCGTTGACGAAGGTCAGCGCGGGTGACAGCAGCAGCCGCGCCGCCTCCACCCCGGCCAGCGCGGCGGTCGACGCGAACCCGGCGATCATCACGCGGGCGAGCAGCAGCGCGGTCGGCCGGATGCCGGCCTGCACCGACCGCCACCAGGAGAACGCGAGGATCTCCCGGAACGCGGTGCCGCGCAGCGAGGCGAGCGCGTACTCCTCGCGCGGCAGCCGCAGCCGCGCCAGCAGGATCGACGCCAGCGACCCGGCGCACATGGCGGCGAGCAGCAGCTCCACCGAGGCGCCCGCGCCGGCGCCGAGCGCGGCGCCGAGCACCGCGAGCGTCGTCAGCAGGTAGGTGGCGTCGTTGACGGTCAGCCGCCAGAACTCCATCCGCGCGGTGAAGATCCGCCGCCCGGTCTCCTCCAGCAGCCACAGGGCCACCGAGAGCGCGAACAGCGCGATCCCGAGCGGCCCGGCGAGACCCATGACGGCCGCGACGGCGGCGCCCACGGCCGCGCCCACGACCACGGTGCCGCCGACCGAGAGCAGCAGCCCGCCGCGCACCCGCGGCTCGAACCGGTCGAACACCGTGAGGGTGTCGCCGACCCAGCTGGTCTGCACCGAGGTGATCATCACGATGATCGAGAAGAGCAGCGCGTACGCGCCGTAGCCGGACGCGCCGAGCGTGCGGGCGGCCAGCGACTGCACGACGAGGCTGCCGCCCGCGGTGACGAACTGCACGGCGACGGCGCCGCCGGCGGACGCCAGCAGCCGGCCGGCCTTCCCCGCGACCCGCCCGGCCCGGCCCTCCGCGGGCGGGGCCGGGGGCGCCGGGTCGGGC
Organism: Actinomadura montaniterrae; assembly: GCF_008923365.1. Lineage (GTDB taxonomy): Bacteria > Actinomycetota > Actinomycetes > Streptosporangiales > Streptosporangiaceae > Spirillospora > Spirillospora montaniterrae. The sequence continues at coordinate 555 of NZ_WBMR01000391.1, read as the reverse complement.
ACGGCGGGCAGGTCGATCGCGGTCTCGACCGTGCTCTCAGGGGTGCTGACGCTCCGTCCCGAAGCCCCCTGCGTCACCTGTCCAGGTCGTAGTGCATCAGGGACGAGTCGCCTTTTCCCTTGCCGGACCCGCTGCCCGGCTCGGCCTTGCCGCCCCGGCCCTTGTCGGACACGGGCTTGTCGGCCGCCGGCTTGTCGGCGGGCGGCTTGTCCGCGCCGGGCGTCTTGCCGCCGAGCAGGTACAGCGGGTCCTCGGCGGTGCGGGTCGGGTCACCGCCGTCCGGCCACAGGTCGGCGGCGATGTCCGAGGCAGGGCGTTTGTCGCCCTCCGCGGGCTTGTCCGAGCGGCCCTTGGGCGCGGCCTTGCGCGGCGGCTTGCCCGACGCGGGCGGCGTCTTCGGCAGGCCGGACGCCCCGTTCCCGGTGGACGCGCCGCCGTTCGCGCCGCCGGCGACGCGGGTGCCGCGCGGGCCGGACGACGAGCGCGACGCCGAGCCCGACCCCGCCCCGTTCACCCGGGACGAGCGGCCGCGCTCCGGCGGGAGCGGCGGGGGGG
>NZ_WBMR01000390.1 GCF_008923365.1 Actinomadura montaniterrae | reverse complement strand
GTCGCGTGCGTCGGCGTCCCGTCCGGCGGGGGCGGCGGGCCCGCCGGGGACGGCGCCGGGGTGCAGGTCACCGCGGGCGACTGCGCGAGCGCCCTCATGGTCGCGGCGGCCGCGGTGCTGGTCGCCCGCGGCCGGATCGCGATGCCGCGCCGCGCGCTCTGGGCGTTCGCGCCGCTCGCCGCGACGCTCGGCGTGACGACCGTCGCGTCCCCCGACATCGCGTCCAGCCTGTCCGGGTTCGTGCGGGACGTGCAGATCTTCGTGCTGGTGCCGCTCGCCGTCGTGCTCCTCGTCCGGGACCGCCGCGACCTCGGCATCGTGTTCGGGTCGGTGCTCGGCCTCGGGCTCGGCGAGGCGCTGTACGGGATCTGGCAGGCGCTCACCGGCGCGGGCGCGTCGATCGGCGGTGCGAACGTCCGGGCGGTCGGCACGTTCGGCGCCGTCGACGTCATGGCGATGTCGCTCGTCGTCGGGTTCGCGTTCCTCGTGCTGACGGCGTTCGCGCTGGTCGCGCCCCGGTACGGGGCCGCCGCGGTGCCGGTCGCGCTCGCCGGGCTCGGCGTGCTGGCGCTCGCGCTGCTGCTCGCGCTCAGCCGCGGCAGCTGGATCGCGCTCGCCGCCGCCGTCGGGCTGATGCTGCTGGCCTTCGACCGGTGGCTCGCCGTGAAGGCGGCGGTGTGCTGCGCCGCGCTCGGGCTCGTCGCGGTCGGGCTGCTCGGCGGCGGCGGGGAGATCGTGCAGCGGTACGCGTCGATCGCCGGTTCGGTGAGCGCGCCGGACCAGTCCGTCAGCGACCGCTACAACCTGTGGGCCGCCGCCGGGCGGATCTGGACCGACCACCCCGTCACCGGCGTCGGCGTGAAGAACTTCCCCGCCTACCGCGACACCTACGCGGGCATCGAGCTGTCGTCCGGCAGCGAGACCGACGACCCCGTCAACGGCTACCAGCGGCAGCCGCTGCTGTCGCCGCACGACGAGTACCTGCTGATCCTCTCCGAGCAGGGCGCGCTCGGCCTCGCCGGGTTCGTCGCGCTGCTCGGCGCGGTCGTCTGGGGGCTGTGGACGCGCCGCGACGCGCGCGACCCGTTCTGGCTCATCGGTGCCGCGTTCACGGCGTTCCTGCTGGTCAACTTCCTGTACGCGGACATGGGCGGGCCGACGTGCGTCCTCACCGGGGTCCTCCTCGGCGCCGCCGCCTGCCGCGCCTTCGGCCTCCGCCGGCACCCCGGCCCCGGGCCCGGGCTCGTGAGCGGGGAGCACGGGTGACGGCGCAGGACGCGGTCCCCAACGCGGCGCGGGACGCGGTGCCCGGCGGGTCGGTCGGGCGGGCCGCCGCGCTGTCGGGCGTGCTCATCGCCGGCGGCACCGGCCTCGGGTTCCTCCGCGACCTCGTCATGGCGCACCGGTTCGGCGCGAGCGGCGCCACCGACGCGTTCCTCGTCGCCTGGACGATCCCCGAGACCGTGTCGCCGCTGCTCATCGAGGACGCCATGGCGCTGCTCATGGTCCCGGTCGTCACCCGGCTGCTCGCCGGGGGCGGCGGCCTGCGCGCCCTCACCGCGACGACCCTGCCCCGCATGGTCCTCGGCCTCACCGCCGTCACGCTGACGCTCGGCATCGCCGCCCCCATCGTCGTCGAGATCCTCGCGCCGGGGCTGTCCGAGCCGGGGCCCGCGATCCGGTGCGTCCGGCTGACCGCCCTCACCGTCGTCACGTTCGGCGTCGCCGGGTTCATGAGCGCGACGCTGCGCGCCCACCACCGCTTCGGCCCGCCCGCCGCGATCTACCTCGCCTACAACGTCGGGATCCTCGCGCTGATCGCCGGGTTCGCCGGGCTCGTCGGCATCATGAGCGCCGCGATCGGCGTCGCCTGCGGCAGCGTCCTGATGGTCGCCGTGCAGCTGCCCGCGTTCGTCCGCTGCCTGCGCGCGGACGCCGCGCCCCGCGTCGGCCGCGCGGAGCTGCGGCTCGGCCTCGCCGCCGTCGCGCCCGTCGTCGTCTACACCGTCACCCGCCAGGCGCAGGTGTTCGTCGAGCGGTTCATCGGCTCCGGCCTCGCCGCCGGGTCGATCTCGCACCTCAACTACGCGCAGAAGGTCGCGCAGGTCCCGATGGTGCTGTCGCTGCTGATCGTCACCGTGACGTTCCCGCGCCTCGCGCGCGCGTCCGCGGACGGCGACCTGGGCGGCGTCGCCCGCCGCATCCGGCAGGACCTCGTCATCGCCGGCGGCCTCGTGCTGAGCGCGTCGGCGTTCCTCGTCGCGTTCGCGCCCGACATCATCCGGGTGCTGTTCCAGCACGGCGAGTTCACCGCCGCCGACACCCGCGACACCGCCGCCACCCTGCGCGTCTACGCGCTCGGGCTGTGGGGCCAGTCGACCGTCGGGCTCGCCGCCCGCGCGTTCTTCGCGCAGAAGCGCCCGCCGTGGCGGCCCGCCGCCGTCCTCGCCGGCGGCCTCGCCGTCACCGCCGCCGTCTGCGCCGCGTTCGCCGCCCTCGCCGGGACGGCCGCGCTCGCCGCCGCCGACGCCGCCGGCATCACCCTCGCCGCCGTCCTGCTGCTCGCCGGGCTGCGCGCGCGCGTCGCACCGATCCCGTTGGGACGCGTCGCCGCAGACCTCGCCCGGCTCACCGTCCTCGCGTCCCTCGCCGCCGCGGCGGCCCTGCTCGCCATCGCGCCGCTGGGCGCGGCGCCCGCGATCGTCCGGCTCGGCGCCGGCGGCCTCGCCACCGCCGCCGCGTTCGCCGCCCTGATCGCCCTGGCGGGACGCGACCTCATCGCGCCATGGACCATCCCATGGCCCTCATGGAGGCCCGGCGTGCTCGCCCGCCGCGGCCGCACACCTTCCGGGGGAACCAGTGACCCAGCCGACCGAACCGGCGCCGGAGGCGGCGCCGACGACCAGCCCGGCGCCGAGCGCGCGCCCCGCGCGGCCTCCGCAGGAGGTCGAGCCGCCGCCGATGGTACTGATGTACCACTCGATCGATCACTACGATGACGACCCGCACCTGGTGACCGTCTCGCCGCCCCGATTCGAGCGGCAGATGGCCTGGCTGCGCGCGCGCGGCCTGCGCGGCGTCGGGATGGCGGAACTGCTCGCCGAGCACGCCGGCGGACGCGCCCGCGGCCTCGTCGGCCTCACCTTCGACGACGGCTACGCCGACTTCGCCACCCGCGCCCTGCCCGTCCTCGTCCGGTACGGGTTCGGCGCCACCGTCTTCGCCGTGTCCGGGCGGGTCGGCTCGTACAACGCCTGGGACGACGGCCCCCGCAAGCCGCTCATGACCGCCGAGCAGCTGCGCACCGTCGCCGACACCGGCATGGAGGTCGCCTCGCACGGCCGCCACCACGTCCCGCTGCCCGACGTCGACGACACCGAGCTGCGCGAGGAGCTCGAGGAGAGCCGCGCCGACCTCGAGGACATCACCGGCCGGCAGGTCACCGGCTTCGCCTACCCGTACGGGCGCGCCGCCGCCCGCGAGATCGACGCGGTCCGCGCCGCCGGGTACGACTACGCCTGCCACATCCGCCCGGACGAGCCGTCCCGGCACGCGCTCGGCCGCGCCTACATCGGCGAGCGCGACGGGAGCCTGCGGCTGCGCGCCAAGCTCGTCCGGCACCAGATGCTGTGGCGGAGCCGCATGTGACCCGCGTCCTGCACGTCATCACCGGACTGGAGCACGGCGGCGCCGAGCACCAGCTCGCGCTGCTCCTGCGCCACCTGCCCGCGGAGTGCGAGGTGGCGACGCTGACGCACGCGGGCGTGCTGGGGGAGCGGATCCGGAGCGGCGGCGTGCCCGTCCACGAGCTCGGCATGCGCGGGAATCGGGACCTCGGCGCGCTGCCGCGGCTCGTCCGGCTGATCCGCGACGGCCGGTACGGCGTCGTCCACACGCACCTATACCGCGCCTGCGTCTACGGCCGTATCGCCGCGCGACTCGCCGGGACGCCCCGCATCATCGCCACGGAGCACTCCCTCGGCGACGGGCACATCGAGGGACGCCGCACGACCCGCGCCGTGCAGGCCCTCTACCGGGCGACCGAACGCCTCGGCTCGATGACGGTCGCGGTGTCGCCGACGGTCGCGGCGCGGCTGCGGGCCTGGGGCGTCCCGTCCGGCCGCATCACGGTGATCCCCAACGGGATCGACGCCGCCGCGTTCGCCTTCGATCCGTCGCGGCGCGCCGGGACGCGGCGCCGCCTCGGCATCCCGATGGACGCGCACGTCGCCGGCACCGTCGGCCGCCTCGTCCCGACCAAGCGGATCGACCTGCTCATCGGCGCCGCCGCCCGGACGCCCGGCCTCCGGCTGCTCATCGCCGGCGACGGCCCCGAGCGCGCGCGGCTCGAACGGCTCGCCGCGGCGCTCGGCGTCGCCGGCCGCACCGCCTTCACCGGCGGGACCGACGACGTCGCGTCCGTCCTCGCCGCGATGGACGTGTACGCCGCCCCGTCCGCGCAGGAGACGTTCGGCCTCGGCGTCCTGGAGGCGCTCGCCGCCGGGCTCCCCGCCGTCCACACCGCCTGCCCGGCCCTCGACGACCTCCCCCGCGACGACGCACCGCACGCCCTCCGCCTGCCCGCCGCCGCTGGGCCGGACGCCTGGAGCGCCGCCCTCGCGCGCCGCGCCGGGCGGGTGCCGGTGCCGCCGGCCGTCGGCCGCTACGCCGTCGCGGAGCAGGCCGCGAGACTCGCCCGCCTCTACACCGGCGGCGCGCCGAGCACCGGGCGGACGCGGCCCGCCCGCGAATCCATCCCGACCTGACGGCACGAGAGAAGGGTCAGCCGATGTCGCAACGTGACGCCACCAAGAAGCCGGCCACCGGGAAACCGGCCCCCGGAGGCGGCGGCCCGCCCGCCGAGCCCGCCCGCACCGAGGCGGCGCACGCCGAGCCCGCCCGCGCGGAGGCCGCC